>NZ_JAHUTH010000035.1:0-98293 GCF_025376855.1 Variovorax endophyticus | reverse complement strand
CGATGGGGTACTCCCCGCAGCGAAATCAAGGAGGAGCCGAAGGCGGGGGACATTCGCGGAGGGGAGTACCCCGTCGGCGTGCGCCCGCCCCGACGTCTCCTCGATGAAACGAAGCCACGTCATCTAGAGCGCCTTGAACAAGGGACTGCGAGGCGCGGCAGAAGCCGCATCCGCCGCCGTAAAGAACTTCTCGGTATAGATATCGCGCTCGAACAGCCGCCCCTGCATCAGCGTTGCGATACAGGCCTCGGTCATCGGCGGCGGACCGCACAGGTAGGCCTTGTGCCCCCGGAAGTCGTTCGCGAAATGCGCCTTCAGCGCTTCGTGCGCATAGCCCCGCGCACCGGCCCAGTCCGAGCCTTCGGGCAGGTCCGACAGCACCGGCAGATAGGTGAAGTTCGGATGTGCGTCCGCCAACTGCTCGAACAGCTCGCGGTAGTACAGCTCCTCGGCATTGCGCGCACCCTGGATCAGCGTGATCGGCAAGGTGCAGCCCTCGGCCAGCAGGTCGAGCACCATCGACTTCGGGCTCGACAGCCCCGAGCCTCCGGCCACGAAGATCATCGGCAGCCGCGCCGACTTGCGCACGAAGAAGCGGCCGTTGGGGGCCGTGAAGCGCAGCCGCTGGCCCGGCTGCAGTTCGTCGTGCAGCCAGCCCGTGGCGCGGCCGCCGGGCACGCGGCGGATGTGCAGCTCGATCAGGTCCTCGCCCGGTGCATTCGCGATCGAGAAGGCGCGCGCCCCTTCCACGCCCGGCACCTGCAGCATCACGTACTGCCCGGCCTGGAACGAGGCCGCGCGTTCCGTGCGCAGCCACAGCCCGCGGATCGTCGGCGTCAGCATGCGCGCCTCCACCACCTCGGCATCGAAGTCCTCGAGCGGCAGGAAGCGCGCGTCGGGGTCCTCGTCGATCTCGGCCTCGATCACCAGGTCGGCCTGCGCCATCGCGCAGCACGCCAGGATCTTGCCCTCGTCGCGCTCGAAATCCATCAGCGCGAAGTTCGAGGCATCGCCGTGGTCGCATTCGCCCTCGAGCACCTGCACCTTGCAGGTGCCGCACACCCCGTGGCCGCAGGCGTGCGGCAGCCACACGCCCGCGCGCAGGCAGGCATCGAGCACCGTCTGGCCGTCGCGCGCCGCCACGCCCTGGCCCAGCGGCTCGATCATGATCTGGAAGCTCATGGCATCGCTCCTTGCTCGGTGGGCAGCCTCAGCTGCACGAACCCTCGATGCCGCGCAGGCCCGGCGTGCGGAAGCGGATCGCCGACTTGTGGACCAGGCCGTTGTCGGCCAGCGACTTCGCGGCATCGGGCACGAAGGGCTTGCCCGAGTCGAACCACTCGGCCTTGGTCCAGTCGATCCTTTCGAAATCGGGATGGCTGCCGTAGACGCCGGGCAGCACCTGCGACAGCAGCGCGCCGAAGGGCATGGCCGCGGGCAGCGGCAGGCACACGGGCGAACAGAACAGCAGGTGGTCTTCCCAGCCGATGTAGAGCAGGCGGTTGCCGTGGAAGCGCTCCTCGGCATCGGCGACGGCGCCGGTGTAGCCCGGGGCGAGTGCAATGACGGACATGTTTTTTCTCCTGGATGAGTGACGGCTTCGCGTTGTGGCTCAAGCGACGATCGCCTCTTGCTCGGGCGGAGCGCGGCGCTCGCCCGAGGTGTCCTGTCCCGTCCACCGATCCCAGTTCACCTGGTCCGGGGAGCCGTTGAACTCGCCGTTGTCCGCGCCCACGTTGATGTGGTAGTAGTCGAGCACCGCCGCGAGCGGGTTGAAGCCCTCGACCGTCGGGTCGGTGCCCTCGGGGAAGCAGTTGCCCTGGTAGATCTGGTGCACCGGCAGCCAGGCCTGCACGTACTTCTCGGGCTCGCCGTCGAACACGTCCTTGCAGCCGTCGGAGCAGAAGTGGTACTTCATGCCGTGGTAGCTGCTCTCGCGATAGCAGATCTTTGTCGGGTCGTCGGGCTCGGTGAAGGCCATCGGGATCTGGCAGGTCTGGCACAGCATCGGCAGCGTGTTGTTGAACCAGCGCTTGCCCTGCTGCTCCTGCGCGGCCAGCCATTCGAAGCGCGGGCGGTACAGCGCATCGAAGGTGTCGGGGTACTTGGCCGACAGCCACTCCATCTCGTCGGGGCGCGGTGCCCACACGTTGATGTTGGCCGCGTGGCCGTAGTTGTTGAAGATGGCCCAGGCCTCGTGCGAGAGGCGGCCCTTCTCCTTGCTCGCCACCTCGTGGTACTTGGGCATGCGGATGCCGTAGCGCGAGAGGTCCTGGAACAGCGCACCGCCGTTCTTCTCGAAATACATCTCCCAGGCCTCGGACCAGCTCATCACCCGCTTGGGCAGCATGTAGTCCATCATCATCGACACCAGCGTCAGCAGCCGGTAGCCGCGCCAGAACCACTTGTCGACCCACTTCTGCACGATCGGCACGTTGCCCGGGTCCTGCTCGAGGATGAACTTCACCACCTCCAGGCCCAGCGTCATGTGGCGCGACTCGTCGCTCTGGGCCGAGAAGCCGAAGGTCACGGTGGCCATGTCGCCGTTGTAGGCGGCGCCGCTCATGAAGGGCATGAACAGCAGGTTGGTCAGCACGTACTCGAACGAGAACGAGATCGCGGTCACGAACTCGAAGGGCCCCGCGCTCATCGCGTCCTCGAAGTAGCTCTTGGGCACCGACAGGTACCACACGCGGTCGTGCATGTGCTGCGGATCGTGCAGGCCGTTGAAGTACTTGTTGAAGTGGCTGATGGTGTGGAACTGCGTCTGCGCATGGCGCAGCTCGTCGATCGACTGCATCTGGCAGGCCACGCGCGCGCCCACGCCGCGAAACGACCGCCCGGCCATCGCATAGCCGCGGTGCGCCGCGTACTCGAGCGGCGACACGCCCGTGAGGAACAGCTTCAGCGTGTTCAGGTAGCGCGGGTCGCTGATGTTGAACTGGCCGTTGTTCTGCTGGAACGCGTCGATGATCGCGTAGAGCTTCTTCTCCTTCTCGCCCTGGAACTTCCAGTAGGCGTCCATCGTGAGGCGGAACGGGTCCTCCCACTGGTCCCAGTCGTGGATCTTGATGCCCTCGAACCGGTCGAAGGGGAACACGTCGTCCATCGACTGGTAGCTGGTCTCCCAGCCGAGACCGCGGGTCATCATGGCGTAGCGTTCCTTGAGGCCGAGGCGCTTGCCGGTGCTGCTGTTGGGGGTCGTCATGGCGTTGTCGTCCTGTGCGTTGTCGTTGTGGGTGCGGTGGTTCTCGGGGTGCGCGCTCAGGCGCCCCAGTGCAGCGTGAACTCGTCGTCGGTTTCCTCGATGCTTCCCGACAGCGAGATCAGGCTCAGGTGCAGCTCCTGCAGGTCCCAGCGGCGGCCGAGCAGCGACTCGACCGTGGCGCGGCGCAGCGTGAGCCGGCCGGGCGCGTCGATCTTGACCATGGCGGGGTACTCGCTGACGCTGGCCTCGGGGTTGTCGGCCACGATGGCCTCGACGATGGCGCGGGCGCTCTCGCTGATCTGCAGCGCGATGAAAACCGGCGTGCGGGAGAGTTCTGCGGTGGCGGTGGTCATGGGGATGGGTCTCCTTGCGGTGGTGATTCAGGCGGTGCGCACCGAGCGTGCGAAGCGGGCGTCGAGCGCCGTGGCGAGTTCCTGCAGCACGGGCGCGCCCTGGGCGCCGAGCGCCAGCGCGGCCAGCGGCGCGAGCGCCTCGGCGATCTGCGCGCGCCAGTCGGCGTACCAGGCCGCGAGCTTCCGGGCATTGGCAGGCGACTCGTCGGCCGCGGTCTTCAGCGTGGCATCGACCCAGCGCGCGTTCTCTTCGAACCACTCGTTCATGAACTCGGTCAGCATCGCCAGCGCATGGCCGGTGGCCGCGCCTTGCGCGTTCACGTAGTGGCGGTAGACCAGCGGGTACAGCAGGCCGTCGAACACCAGGTTCTGCGCCACGAACAGCTCGAACCAGTCCTTGGTGACGAACAGGTTCTCCATCGTGCGGCGCACGCCCTGCCAGGCCGGATGCGACAGCCAGGCCTCCTTGCCGGCGTCGAGCGCCTGGCCCGAGTTGCCGTCGAGCTGCAGGCCGATGCGCGAGAGGTACTGCGCGATGCCGAGCCGGTCCATGGCCGCGAAGACGAAGGGCTGCGTGATCGCGGTGCCGTAGCCGTAGCCGCAGCAGTAGCTGTGGTTCATGTTCGCGCCCCACTCGTAGTGGCGCAGCGGCACCAGCACCTGCTGCAGCGACTCGCGCACGCCGGCATCGGCCTGCGCCAGCAGCTGGCGCTTGTCGGCGAACTCGAACTGCCGGTCTGCGCCCTCCTGCTGGCGCGCGCGCGTCATCGTGTAGACGCCGTAATAGAAATGGCGCGGATCCTTGAACGCATACCAGTCAGCCATGACGATCGCGGTGCGGCGCTTGTCGTAGAGCTCGTGCTGCGGATCCCACAGCGGCCGGTAGTGGAAGTTGGCCGTGGGCTGCATGTCCAGCGTGGCCTCCTGGTAGCGCGAGGCCGGCTTGTCGCCGAGCCGCCGCGCCACGTGCGAGAAGGTCTGGCGGATCGGCCGGATGTCCGAGGTCTTGATGTCGACTTGCACGGTGGGGTCTCCTTGGGTTGTCTCTTTGGAAAAAACGGTGGGTGGGCGTTTCAGTGCTCGATGCCGGGCGCGCCGAAGCGCCACTTCATGCGCTCGAAGTCCAGGCGCGCGCCCTCCTCGGTCGTCAGGTGGCGCACCTCGTGGCGGGTGCAGAACTCGCGGAACTGGTCGAACAGCAACACCAGCTCGACCGCGAGCTCGGGGTCGCCGATGGCGAACTCGAACTCGACGAAGCGGGCATCACGGGTACCGGTCACGCGCACGAAACAGGGCTGGCCGGTCATCCGGGCCGCGCTGTCGCTGGGGTGGCTCGCAGGCATCGAAGGCATCACTTGTTCAATCCATCACTTGGTGGACGACAACGGCGCCGCCCGTGCCAATAAGGGCAACGGGCGTGCCAGCGCGGCTAAGTGATTGATTTGCAAAGGCCCGCGATGCCGGCGGGCCGCGAGCACCGGGTAGTCCCGGATGCTCGTTTGATCATTTGCTGCGGTGCAGCTTGATCAAATGGTGAAAACGCCGCGAACGGCTCAGGAGGCCGGCAGGCCTTCCTTCTTGAGGCGGTAGGCCAGTTGCGGCCGCGTGATGCCCAGCAGGCGCGCGGCCTGCGAGAGATTGCCCTTGGCGCGCTGCATCGCGGTCTGCATCAGGCGCCGCTCGAGCGAGGCGATGTCGATGTTCTGCTCGAGCACGCGCTGGCACAGCGCGTCGAGCTCGCTGCCCTCGCCCGCGGCCTCGGCCGGCGCGCCGACCTGGCCCTTGGCATCGAGCCCGCTGCCGTCGGGCGTGCCGGGCGGCGACATCCACAGGTGGCTGGCCTCGATGTCGCCGTGGTCGGGTGCCAGCAGCACGGCGCGCTCGATCACGTTCTCGAGCTCGCGGATGTTGCCGGGCCAGGCGTGCTTCTGCACGTCGCGCGCGGCCTTGTCGGTCAGGCCGCGCAGCTTCTTGCCGTAGAGCGCGCTGTATTTCTCGACGAAGCGCGCGACCAGCGCCGGGATGTCGGCCGTACGCTCGCGCAGCGGCGGGATCGAGATCGGGAAGGTGTTGAGCCGATAGAACAGGTCGGTGCGGAAGCGCCCGGCCTGCATCGCCTGCTGCAGGTTGACGTTGGTGGCGGCGACGATGCGCACGTCGACCTTGATCGGCTGCTCGGCGCCCAGGCGCTCGACCTCGCCGGTCTGCAGCACGCGCAGCAGCTTGACCTGCGCGGCCAGCGGCAGGTCGCCGACCTCGTCGAGGAACAGCGTGCCGCCGTGCGCGCGCTCGAAGCGGCCGGCGCGCGCATGGTGGGCGCCGGTGTAGGCGCCCTTCTCCACGCCGAACAGCTCCGCCTCCATCAGATCGGCCGGGATCGCGGCGCAGTTCACCGCGATGAAGGGCTGGCGCGCGCGCGGGCCGTTGTCGTGCAGCCAGCGCGCGAACACCTCCTTGCCCACGCCGGTCTCGCCGAGCAGCAGCACCGTGATCGCGCTGTCGACCGCGCTGCGCATCAGCTCGAAGGCGGCGCGGAAGCCCGGCGACACGCCGACCAGCTTCTGGTCGTATTCGCGCCGCGGCTGCAGCCGGCGGATGTGTTGCAACCCGAGGTTGAACTCGATCAGGTTCTCGGCCACGTGGTGCTGGCGGAAGTAGTCGAGGTAGTGGTCGTCGTGCCAGTCCTCGGCCGGCTGGCCGACGATGCGGCAGCGGCTGTCGCCCATGCTCGTGCACTCGACCTCCTTGAACACCACCATGCGCCCCATGAAGGCCGTGGTGTAGCCCGAGGCATAGCCGATCTGCGACCAGCACTGCGGGTCCTCGCCATAGCCGAAGTCGGCCACGTGGGCCTCGCACTCCCACGAGTTCTCCCAGAGGAACTCGCCATAGAACTGCCTGGTCGCGATGTCGAACTCGAGCTGCGTCTTCTGCACCGAGACGATGCCCTCGATCGAATGCAGGCGCGGCCCGAGCATGAAGGCGTCTTCCGCGCGCATGCCGGCGCGGCGCTCGCGCACCGCCACCTCGCCGTCGCGCAGGCCCGACGCGAAGCCCATGCGCACCAGCAGGCCGCGCGCGCGCTCGATGCCGAGCGAGTCGAGCAGTTCCTTGCGCAGCTCGGCGAAGGCGCGCGCATGCAGGAGCAGCATGCGCTGCTCGTCCAGCCAGATATGGCCCGAGCCGGCGCTGAAGCGCAGGAGCGAGAGAAGTTCTCCCACGGGGTGTCTCCTAGATCTTGGGGGGCGTGTCGGCCCGCATTGTGCGGCACGGTGCGGCGCGCGGGGAGCGCGTTTTCGCGGGGGCCTCGGCCCGGTCGCCGGATCCTCCCGGGCCTCAGCGGATATGCATCAACCCTGCGCCTTGCGCGTCTCGATCCAATGCACGACCTTGCCCGCATGGCTGTGCGGTGCCTTGGCGCCGACACGCCCGGCCAGGTCGGCCAGCGTCTGGGAGGAGAGCACCTGCCGCATCCGTTCCTCGGCCTCGAGCATCACGGCGTGGATCGAGCAGACGCCATCCATCGCCCAGCGCGGCGCCTCGCCGTCGAAGACCGCGCAGCGCCCGCGGATCTCGCGGCACTCGAACAGCGCCTTCGGTCCGTCGATGGCTTCCACCACGTCGAGCACGCTGATCCGGTCGGCGGGCCTGGCCAGGCGGAAGCCGCCGTTCTTTCCCTCGGTCGCCTCGGTCAGGCCGGCCTTGCGCAGCTTGGTGAAGAGCTTGGCCACAAACTCCACCGACAGGCCCTGGAGCTCGGCGAGGTCGCGCACGCTGGCTTCGGTGACTCCGGTGGGAGGCCCCGACAAATAGAGAAGGCAATGCAGTCCGTATTCGACACCGGCACTGATGTGGCTCAAGCTGGCTCCCGTGGGAATGGAGGGGCGGATCGTAACTGAGCCACCCCTCGCGCGGCGCTCACTTCTTGTCGAGCGCGACCAGGTTCTTCTCCTTCGAATCGGCCACGAAGATCGCGAGCAGCTTCGCGGGTTCGGTGGCGCTCGCGTTGTCGCTCACCGCGTGATGAGCACCGGGCTGCTCGGTCCAGCTCTCGCCCGCGCGATAGACGACCTCCTGGCCGTTGTCGAGCTTGCTGCGGATCGCGCCTTCCAGCACATAGCCCACGACGAAGGCCTGGCCGTGGCGATGCGCGGGCGTCTTCGCGCCGGGGGCGTAACTGACGACCAGCGCCGTGAGCGTCTTGCCGGGCACGTTGGCGATCGCATGGGCGAAGGCCGGAACGATGACTTCGCGTTGCGGCTCCGGCGGTGCCGCGACAGCGGAGCCCCCGGTGATGAAGGCGAGGAGCGCGAGCGAGCGATGCGGTTTTCATGGAAGGTCTTCCTTGGGTTGGCGTTGCGGATGTGCACGGGCGGATGCCGTGCGTCTAACGAGGGTCGTTGGCGGCGACCCGCATGGATTCGCCGTCGGCATGGATGTCGACCACCAGCCGCTCGAACGCCCGCTGCTCATCGGCGCTCAGGCCCTGGGCCAACACCTTCAGCGCGTTGCGATAGCACGGCAGCATCAGCGCGGCGACCGAGCGCCACGTCTCGTCGCCCGCCGCGATCGCGGACTCGCATCGAAGGATGTTCGTGTACGCGCCCAGCATGGCGAGGGGTCGGTTCATGAAATCGGCGATTGAAATTTTTACTACGACCAGTATAGTCGTAGTTAAGCGATCCACACCGGATCGTCTTGAAGACCCCGTGCGCGCCGCACCCTTCGCGATGCGCCGCGGGACATGAACCCCGAAGAACCGAACCATCCAAAATGACCCAACGAATCCTGGTTGTAGGCGCCGGCTTTGCCGGCATGTGGAGCGCCTTGAGCGCCGCGCGCGCACTCGACATGGCAGGCCATGCGAACGACGGCGTGGAGATCCTGCTGGTCGCGCCCGAGCCCACGCTGCATGTGCGCCCTCGCCTCTACGAAGTGCCGCAGGAGGCGATGAAGGCGCCGCTGCAGTCCGTGTTCGATACCGTCGGCGTGCGCTTCCTCGCGGCACGCGTGGACCACATCCGCACCGATGCGCAGGAGGTCGACGTGGTCGACGCCGCGGGCGCGCGCCAGACGCTCGCCTACGACAGGCTGGTGCTCGCCGCGGGCAGCCAGCTCTTCCGCCCGCCGGTGCCCGGCCTGCATGCGCACGCGCTGAGCGTCGACCAGTACGAGGACGCCGTGGCGCTCGACGCGCACCTGCGCAAGCTCGCCAGACAGCCCTCCTCGCTCGCGCGCAACACCATCGTGGTGGTCGGCGGCGGCTTCACCGGCATCGAGACCGCGGCCGAGATGCCCGCGCGGCTGCGCGAGATCATGGGCGGCGACATCGAGCCGCGCGTGATCGTCGTCGAGCGCGCCGATGCGATCGGCCCCGACCTCGGACCGGGCCCGCGACCCGTGATCGAGAAGGCGCTGAAGTCGCAGGGCGTCAGCTGGCGGCTGGGCGTGGAGGTCGAGAGCATCGACGCCGAAGGAATCACCACCTCGGGCGGCGAACGCATCGAGGCAGCAACGGTGATCTGGACCGCCGGCATGCGCGCAACCGCGTTGACGCAGCAAATCCCCGCCGAGCGCGATGCCGCGGGCCGGATCCTCGTCGACCGCAACCTGCAGGTACCGGGCGTTCCGAACGTCTTCGTCACGGGCGATGCCGCGCGCGCCGCCACCGACGACGATGGCAATGTCGCGATGATGTCGTGCCAGCACGCGATGGCGCTCGGACGCTCGGCCGGCCACAACGTCGCGGCCGACCTGCTGGGGCTGCCCAAGATCGCCTATTCGCAGCCCAAGTACGTGACCTGCCTGGACCTCGGTCCCTGGGGCGCCGTGTACACCGAGGGTTGGTCGCGCGAAGTGAAGATGGAAGGTGCCGAGGCGAAAGCGCTCAAGCACCAGATCAACACCGAGTGGATCTATCCGCCCACCGGCGACCGCGCCGAGATCCTGCGCTCGGCGGATCCCGGCCGCATCGTCGTGGCCTGAGCCGCGTCGCGAGTGCCGGGTGTCAGTACCCGGTCCGCTTCCAGGCGATGCCGTCGGTGGAGCGGTAGGTGCCGCCGGTGGCGCAGCAACCGCCGGCACCGACCGCCATGCGGCCCAGTCGGGCCGTCATCACGCTGCCCTCGACCTGCAGCGACTGGCGCTGGCAGACGCTGAAGAAGGGATAGAACTCGGGCTTGAGCACCGAGGTCCATTCGACCTCGCCGCCCTCGAGGCTGCGCACGCTGTAGACCTCGCAGTCGTTCACGACCAGATGGATCGGCCGCCCTGCGAAGGTGCCGCGGAACATCAGTTCGGGCGGCGCATCGCGCGTGATCTGCGCCTCCTTGCTCAGCGGTGGCGGCGGCTCCGGCCGCTCGCAGCCCGCGAGCGCGACGATCATGGCCAGGCCGCAGGCGATGCGGTGCAGGCCCCTCACGCGACGTCGCTCCCATCGTCGCGCTCTTCTTCCGCGACCGCACTGCGGTCCTTGATGCGCGTGACCTGCGACAGCAGTGCATCTTCGGCCGCCATGTCGGGCCGCTGCCCGCGATAGACCGGCTGCTCGAAGCTGCCACCCGCATAACGATAGAGATAGCGCACCTCGACCAGCGTGCCGGGCGCGGGCAGCGCCTCGTTCGGCGGCACGGTCACGTTGCCGAGGTCGACCAGCACGCCGGCCTCGTCGCGCAGGCCCACGGCCACCGAGCGCTGCGCATTGACGCGCAGCACCTCGCAGGTCGCGCTCTGCTGGAACTTGAACTTGAGGCTCGCGTTGCTGCGCCCCGCGGCGAAGGGCGCGGCCAGCGCCTTGAGCACGAAGCCCTCGCCATGCGCGGCACGCAGCTCGGCCGCGCGCCGGTGCTTGGCCGAGGCCTCGGTCTCGAGCGGCAGCACGGCCATCCATGGCAATGCGATCGCGAAGGCCTCGAGCCGCCGGAAGCGTTCGACAAAAGCCTGCGCGCGCAAATCCTCGCCGCCGGCCTCGAGCAGGTCGAAGGCCAGGAAGCCATCGCCCACGTGTTCGCCCGCGATCACCGCGCGGCCCGCTGGCAGCGCGGCGGTCGCGACCCAGGCCTGCGGGATGTCGACGAACAGGCCGCGGCGGTTGGTGCCACGCACGGCGCCTTCCTCGATCACCAGCATGCGGTTCTCGCCATCGGCCTTTTCCTGCAGGCCCCAGCCGGGGTCGTCGAGGTAGCGCGCGAGCTGCGTCTCGGCGATGAGCGTCGGCAGCTGCGGCAGCTCGCCGCTCCTGCGACCCGCGAACTCGGACGCGGTGTAGAGCGCGCCCGAGGCATCGGTGGTGTAGCCCTTGCCGGTCTTCTCCTTCACCACATTCTGGTAGATCTTGAGCGCGGCCTCGTAGCCGACCGGGCTGCTGGTCTTGGTGCCGGTGGCCAGCGTGCCGCCGCGCCGGCCGTTGCCGTAGTCGACCACCCAGCCCTCGTCCTTCGGCCGCAGGTGGACCTGGTAGACCTTGTCGGAGCCCTGGCCCGTGAAGTAGAGGAAGCTGGATTGCGCGAGAGGTTCGGTGCTGGACATGGCGGCGGATGCGATGGAACGAACGGCGCCGTGGCATTGCACGACGCTGCGATGCTACACAGCACGCGCCACGACGCCGAATGACTTTAGGCACTGGCGAAGCGCGCCCGGCGCACCTAGCCTACGCCCGCACAGGCGAACACAAGGGGGCGGCGCCATGGGATTCCTGGACAAGGTCCGCAAGCTTTTTTCATTCAGTTTCAATCGGCTCGAGAACGGCACGCCGCTCACGCCCGCGCAGCATCGCGGCCTCGCGCTCGGCGCGGTGTACGCGGCCGAGTCCTATCTGCCGATCAACGCGCTCACCACCGAATCCGACCGCGCCACCGCCGTGGCGCTGCTGGCCTCGGCCTGGGGCGTCACCAACGCCAGCAGCGCGCGCGAGGTCACGGAGTCGCTGCTCTCGCAGGGCCACCGCGCCCACTACGCGGTGGTGAACCCGCGGGTCGAGCGCCTGCATCGCGGCAGCCGAAGCGACGCGGCCGCGGTGGCGCAGGCCAATCTCGCAGCGCTGCGCGGCGAGGCGGTGGCGCGCGGCCTCGATCTCGAGAGCACACGCGACTACTACGAAAGTTGGCACGAAGCGGCCGAGGAAGGCCTGTTCGACAAGCTGCCGCGGCCGCTGCCCGCGAGCATCATGGCCTGGGACATGGGCCGGCTGGTGCAGCTGCACCGGCTGATCCAGGACGCGCAACTGCTGCGCGCCGAGGAGTCGTGGAACGCGATCGCGAGCGCGGCGCGCATGGCGCAGCCCTCCTACCAGTCGTGGCGCGACTTCGGCGACAGCTTCGTGGTCGGGCGCGCGTTCTGGCTCGCCACCCACGACCTCGACCGCATCGCCGAGGACACCGACACCTTCCAGCGCGCCACCGCCCACCTGCTCTCGCACGAGCACAGCCCGTGGCGGCAGATGGCATGGTGAGCCGGCGCTCATTCGAGCGTCATCGAAGCATGCAGCTGCAGGGCCTAAGATAGGCGGCTGCCCCGATCGGCCACACCGCGCGATCGGGGGCATTCAACCGAAGGCAGGGAGGCCTCCGCGTGAAGCGCATTCGATCCGAGAAACTCACACGAACGAGACCGGGGACATCGGCGGTCACGGAACACGCCACCATCGAACTGTTCGAGCTGCCCGCCGATGCCGGGCACGTGGTGCACCTGAGCAGCAGCCGCGACGGACTGCAGTGGCGCGAGACCGTGCTGACGCCCGCGCCGCTCGCGCTCGACAAGGCGATGGCGGTGTTCGGCGACGCACTGACCGCGCAACTCGCGCGTGGCCTCGCGCTCGAAGGCGCGCCGCTCGTTGCATCGGCACCCGCGACACCGGCCACCGCCTCCTCTTCTGCGGCCGACACCATCCTGCTCAACCGCATCGCGCCCGATGCCTGGCGCCTGCTCCCGCCGCTGCGCCGCGGCCGCACCGTGTGGCGTCTCGGCGAACGCCGGCTCGCTCAGGCGGTGCCGCGCCTGGTCGAGCTGATCGAGACCGGCGACGCGATGCTCGACTACTGCATCGCCTGGGCCATCGGCCGCTGCGGCGACGCGGGCGCCTTCGAGGCGATGGTCGAACTCTCGCGCCGCGCGACCGACCCCAAGGTGACGCGCATCGCGCGCTGGGCCGCACTCGCGCTGTGGCCGGCCGAACGGCGTGCCGCGGAGGCCGAGCGCATCGTCGACGACTGGCCCGGCTCGCTGCGCCGCGCCTGGACCGAGGCGCAGGTGGTGCCGGTGGCCGATGGCGCCGCGCTGCTGCGCGAACGGCTCGCCGATCCCGCGCACTGGCAAAGCCTCGCGCACACCGACTGGACGCAGCAGCTGTTCGAACTCGCACTGCTCGAAGGCCTCGACGAGGACCAGCCCGCCGGCCTGGCGCACCTTGCGCTGCACGATGTGGCGCAGCAGCTGTCGCCGGCCGCGGGCAGCTTCCGCGCCTGGCGCCGGCTCTACAAGGGTGCCGAGTTCGCGGGCGACTACCGCCTGCTGGGCCTGCTGAACCAGCGCATCGAAACGCAGCGCGCGGGCTTTCGCGGCACCAGCCAATGGGCGATGCTCAACGGCCGCTACGTCGACATCGCGAAGGAGATCGTGCGCCCCGACAGCCGGCTCGCGCTGAGCCAGCGCACGCACGACTACCTGCGCCGCCGCACCTGGCGCACCCTGCGCCGGCTCGCGCTGCGCGGTGCGGCCGACGAGCGCGACTGGCTGCGGCTCGCGATGGGCGTGCTGCTCGCGGCCGACGATGCGAACGCGGCCGTCGCGGCGCGCCATGAGGACGCGGGCTGGAACCGCGAGACGCGCATCTGGCACAGCGGACCCTACAGCCGCTGGCTGGTCGTGATGCAGCTGCTGCATCGCCACGACCCCGAATGGACCGCGCTGGCCGGCGGCCTCTACTGGCGCCGCGAAACGCCCCCGGCCGAGCGCCGCGCGCAACGCGGCGAGGCCTGGCCCGAGCGCTGGGACCGCCATCCCGAGGCGCTGCTGCAGCTGATGCAGCAGTCGCGCTGTGCCGGCGTGCATGCCTTCGCGGCGCGCGCGCTGCAGGACAACCGCAGCTTCTGCCAGGCACTCGATGGCGCCCAGCTGCGCGAGCTGCTCGCGAGCACCTGGAGCGACACGGCGCGTTTCGCCCTGGCGCTGGTGCGCGAGCGCATCGAGGCCGGTGAGCCTGCCGGCTCATGGCTCGTGCCGCTGATCGATTCGCCACTCGACGAAGCACGCCGCCATGCGCTCGACCTGATCGCCGAGGACCCGGCGCGCTACAGCCGCGACGTCAAACTGCTGCTGCGCCTGCTGGTCTCGGCCGACGCCGAGGTGCGCCGTGCCTCGCGCCTGCTGCTGCAGGCCGCGGCCGGCCAGCCCGAGGCCGCGGACAGCTTCGACGCACTGTGCACCGCGCTGCTCGACTGGCTCGCGCGCTGCGATGCGCAGGCGCCCGAACTCGCAGCCATCTGCGAGAACCTGCAATGGGCGCTGCAGAACCCGCTGCGCGAAGCCGGCGCGAAGGCGCCGCTGAGCGCGCTGCTGGCCTTGTTCGACCACGCGAGCCCCGACGTGGTCGCGCTCGCGGCCGAGTGGCTGCTGCTGCATCCGGCGTCCGTGCAGGGCCTGCCGATCGAGGTGCTGACGCGATTGCTGCAGTCGGACGACGAACGGCTGCGCGGCGCCGGCGTGCGCCTGTTCACCGCGCTGCCCGACGACACGCTGCTCGCGCAGCCCGCGCTCTTCGCCGTGTTCTGCGCCAGCCCGATGCCGCGCGTGCGCAGCGCGGTCGCGCCCAAGCTCGCGCAGCTGCTGCCTGGCCATCCGGACTTCGGCGCGGCGTTGATGCCGATGCTGCGCGACGAGCTGTTCCGCACCGAGGCGGCCGAGGGCGTGTTCGATTCGCTGCTGCAGTGGCTGTGCGGGCCGCTGGCCGCGCACACGCGCGCGGGCGACAGCGCCACCACCGTGCGGCTGCTCGAGGCGCGCAGCAAGGGCGCGCAACGGCTGGGCGCCTGGCTGCTGCCGCAGCAGCCGGCCGAGGCCTTCGACGTGCTGCAGACCGCGAGCCTGGGGCTGGTCGATGCCGCCGCCGCGCGGCAATGGGCCTGCGAACAGCTCGCCGCGCAACCCGAGCGCACGCTCGCGCAGCTCGACGACGCGCTGCGCATCTTCGACAGCCGCTGGGACGACGCGCTCGCCTGGGCGCGCCAGTGGTTCGCGGCGCAGGGCCAGTCGCCGCAATGGACGCCCGCGCTGCTGGTGCGCCTGTGCGACCACAAGGATCCCGGCGCGCAGCGCCTGGGCCGCGAGCTGCTGACGGCGCATTTCGAACTCACCGACGTCACCACCTACATGCTGCAGCTGAGCCAGCATCCCTCGAGCGGCATGCAGCTGTTCGTGACCAACTGGCTGGCGGCCGCCGCGGGCGGCAAGCCCGAGGTGCTGGCGCGGCTCGAGCCCTACTTCCTCACCGTGCTGTCGCAGGCCAACCGCGGCCGGCTCGCGAAGGCGCGCGTCAGCGAATTCCTCGCGGCGCAGGCCGAGCAGTCCGAAGAGGCGGCGCGCATCGTCGCGCGCGTGTTCGCGCGCCAGGCCGTGAGCGGCGCCATCACCGAGCGCGCCCGCTACGTGGCCGGCCTGCGCAGCATCCAGCAACGCTATCCGGCGCTCGAGAACCCGCTGCAGGCCGCGCCCGTGCGCGCCGTCGCGCCGCGCCGGGCCGCCGTCGCCGGAGGTCCCGCCGCATGAAGTTCCAGTACCGCTATTTCGGCCACTCGGGCGCGCAGCAGACGCCCACCAGCACCGCGCTGCAGTTCGCGCCCGACACCCTGCGCGCGCCCGTGCACTTCATCGGCGAGGTCAACCGCCACCTGCCGTTTCGCGAAGGCATGTCGGCGCTGCACGACGTGGTGGTGGGCGACCTGCGCTTCCAGCCGCGCGACAAGAGCGCCTACCTCGAATGGCTCGCGAGCCAGGAAGGCGAGCTGCTCGCGCAGTACATGGCGCGCAGCGACGAGCTCAAGGCCCGCATGGCGCCGCTGCGCGAGGAGCTCGACGTGCTGCGCCAGCGCAAGTCGGCCATGCTGCAGCCCTTCTACAAGGCGCAGAAGCGCTACTTCGACCACCTCTACAAGGTCAACCGCGAAGCCTGGTTCGTGCTCGACCCAGTGATCACGGTGCATCCCGACCGCGTGTTCTTCGAGTGCTTCAGCCAGGACGAGTCGAGCTACGGCATGTTCTCCTGCGGCCACGAGGTCTTCGACCGCGTGAGCGACCATGCCTTCGGCACCACCAACGTCGACTACTCCGAGTCGCTCTACGACGAGTTCCAGAAGATCCGCGACTACAAGGCCACGCGGCTGGCGATCGATCCCGGCGGCTTCCAGGTGCAGAGCGGCAACGACCCGGCCTTCCACGAACCGAAGATCGAGGTGCCCGACAGCTGGGTGCGCGGCTTCCTGCAGGTCAGCAGCGCGATGCTGTTGCCCGCGCACCGGCTGCAGCTGCACCCGATGGACGTGCACAACATCTGCCTGGTGCTGCGGCGGCGCAAGGAGCGCGCGGGCCCGCGCTCGCTGCGCTTCATCCTGCGGCCCGGGCAGCCGGTGCGCATCCTGTTCGAGCCCTGGGGCCATGAACTCGTGTGCCCGCGTTCCTCGCACGACGCGCCCGCCGACATCGACATCCGCGTCTGGGGCCGGCGCCGGCTGCTGCAGCTCGAACGGCTGGTGCCGGTGGCGCAGGGCTTCACGGTGCACCTGCTGGGCACCGGCATGCCGAGCTTCTGGGTCGCGCGGCTGCCCGACATGGAGTTCACGCTGGGCCTGTCGGGCTGGACCGCCAACGACTGGTCGCGCAACGGCCACTTCGAGCTGCTGCAGCCGCGCCACGACGTCGACCAGGACAGCCTGCTGCGCGTGTTCGCGGCGCTGGGCGAACGCTGGCGCGCCACCACCGCCGAGCTGGCCGCGGCCACCGGGCTCTCGCCGCTCACGGTCGAGTCGGCGCTCGGCGGCTATGTGCAGGCCGGGCGCGTGGTGTACGACATCGCGCACGGCGTGTGGCGCCTGCGCGAACTGAGCCGCGAGCCGCTGCCGATGGAGCGGCTGCGCCATGCCAGCCCCGAGGAAGCGGCCGCGGCCGAACTGGTGCAGGCCGGGCGCCTGAAGGACACGAAGGTCGAGGCTCGTGCCGATGGCGGGCTGCTGCTCAGCGGCCTGTGCGGCACCAAGTCCTCGCGCCAGTATCAGGTGCGGCTGCAGCTCGATGCCGACCAGCGCGTGGCCACCGGCGAATGCCAGTGCGACCACTTCATCCGCCTGCGCATGACGAAGGGGCCGTGCGAACACATGCTCGCGCTGCGCCTGGCCACGGCCTCGGCCGCGCTGGCCCTTGGCACCACCGCGGGCGCACCGACGCCCGCGAGCTACACGGAAGAAAGGACTGCAAGCATCGGCTGATACACTGGTTTTGCGAACGGGGCGGGAAGGCTCTTGCAATCCGGATGGCGCATCGCCATCCTCGATCTCAGCACTTCCCAGGCTTCACTGGACATCTCTTCACTGTGCCGTACGCGCATGGTGGCGCGATGACGGTGCGGCTTCTTCGAAGCTCATCGCGCCACCATGCGCGTACGGCGTCGAGTGGAGCTGTCCAGTCCTCAGGCTCTTCGACGAGATTCCCGTCCCGTTCGCATCTTTTTTCTTCCAGTGCATCGGTCCATGCGGCGCACACCGCCCATGACCCACCCCCCTCCCTCCTCCGTACCCGATTCGGCGCTCACGCGCGAGCAGCTCTATGCGCGCATCCGCGCGAGCTCCAAGCAGGAGGTCGTGCTCGAGGAGATGCAGCGCCTGGGCTTCTGGCCGCGCGACACGGCGCAGCCCACGGTCGAGGCGCAACTGATCCGCCGCGAGGGCGAGCTGCAGGCCGCGCTGAGCGAACTCGGCAACGAGCTGCGCGGCATCGAGGACCGCGAGACCGCGCTCAGGGCCATGCGCAAGGAACGCATGGCGCGTGCGCGCGAACGCCGCGAGGAAACGCGCCAGCGGCTCGCGCAGCAGCGCCATGCGCGCGCGCTCGACTGGCACGGCCGGCGCCAGCGCGAGCTGCTGTACCTGGGCGAAGGCGTCTCGGGCGGGCTCAACGAGGCGCGCAGCGACGAGCAGGCGCTCGCGCGCCATGCGCTGCCGGCGCTGCACGACGCCACCGACCTCGCGCGCGCCATGGGCCTGGAACTCGGGGAACTGCGCTTCCTGGCCTGGCACCGCGAGGTCGCGCGCGTGAGCCACTACCAGCGCTTCACCGTGCCCAAGAAGACCGGCGGCGAACGCCGGATCTCGGCGCCGATGCCGCGGCTCAAGCGCGCGCAGTACTGGGTGCTCGACAACGTGCTGGCCAAGGTGCCGGTGCACGAAGCGGTGCACGGCTTCCTGCCGGGCCGCTCGACCCTCAGCAATGCCGCGCCGCACGTGGGGCAGGCGGTGGTGGTCAACCTCGACCTCCAGGACTTCTTTCCCTCGATCGGCCTGCGCCGCGTGCGCGGCGTGTTCCGCCAGCTCGGCTACTCGCCGCAGGTCGCGACCCTGTTCGCGCTGCTCGCGACCGAGGCGCCGACCGACGAGGTCGAGCTCGACGGCGAGCGCTACTTCGTCGCGCGCGGCGAGCGCGTGCTGCCGCAGGGCGCGCCCACCAGCCCGATGCTCACCAACCTGCTGTGCCGCCGGCTCGACGCGCGGCTGGCCGCCTGCGCCGCCAAGCTGGGCTTTCGCTACACGCGCTATGCCGACGACCTGAGCTTCTCGGCCGATGCCGAGCATGGCCGCGATGTCGGCAAGCTGCTGTGGCGCGCCAAGCAGATCGTGGCCAGCGAGGGCCTCGTGGTGCATCCCGAGAAGCAGCAGGTGATGCGCCGCCACCAGCAGCAGCACGTGACCGGCATCGTGGTCAACGACAAGCTCTCGACCGACCGCGACACCTTGCGGCGCTTTCGCGCCGTGCTGCACCAGGCCGAACGCCACGGTCCGCAGGGGCTGCACTGGAACGGCCAGCACGACGTGGTCGCCGCGCTGCGCGGCTATGCGAACTTCATCGCGATGGCCGATCCCGCGCGCGCCGAGCCCTACCTGCGGCGCGTGAAGGCATTGGCCGCGAAGCATGCGTCGGCGCCCGCCGTCGCGCCGGCGCCGGCCCGCGCGCCGCTGCCCGCGGGCCATTTCCGCCAGCAGTCGGCCGCCGGGCTCGCGCCCCTTCCCACGTGGTGGCAGCCCGCGCGCGCGCCCGAGCCGGTGCTCGAGAAGACGCCCGAGCAGATCGCGGCCGAGAAGAAGGCGAAGCGCGAGGCCGAACGCGAACGCCAGCGCGCGCAGGACGAGGCACGGCGAGTCGAACAGGCACCGCCACGCAACGACATGCGCACGGCCGAGCCCGCCGCGGCCGCGCAACCCGCGAAGCCGCGCAGCGCGCTGTCGCTGCTGGGCCTGTGGGTCAGCATCGCGATACAGGGCACCTACGTGCTGGGCTTCCTGCTGTCGCTGCGCGATGCCTGGCTGATCGGCCTCGTGACGGGCGCGATCTGGGTCGCCAACATCTACCAGCGCAAGGCCGGCTGGATGCGCTTCTTCATCGCGCTGATCGCCGGCTCGGGACTCTCGGCGGTGCTGCGCAAGATGCTGGCCTGACAAGGCCGGCCCCAAAAGCGAATCGCCCCGAAGGGCGATTCGCTTCTAGGACGCAGCCGATGTCGACGGCCTCGACACGGCGGCGGGCGCCGGCGCGCGCATGTCGAACAGCCGGCACTCGGTGGTGGCCTTGGCATACAGCGTACCGTCCGGCCCCATCAGGCTGGCTTCGGCCAGCGCCATGCGGCCTTCGATGCGCGTGACGGTGGCCTCGGCGCGCACGCGCCGCACGTCGAGCGTGAGGCCCTTCACGTAGCGGGTCTCGAGGCTGGCGGTGGTGTAGACCTGCCCCGGCGGCAGCGATGCGAGCACCGCGCAGCCCAGCGCCGAATCGAGGATCGAAGTCATCCAGCCGCCATGGATGGTGCCCATGGGATTGAGGTATTCGCGTTGCGGCGTGCCCTGGAACACGGCCGAGCCCGGGCGTGCCGCGATGGCATAGAAGCTCAGGTGCTTGGCGAACTCCGCATAGGGAAGCTGCCCGTTCATCATCGCGTGCATGACTTCGAGGCCGCTCTTGCCGACGAGCTGCGCGGGCCGTGCCACGCCGACACCGGGACCCGAATTAAGCAATTCGACTACCTCGCGTTCCTCGGCAAGCCACAGGTCCAGTCGTTGTTCAGGCGTCATTTGAAAAGATCTCGAAAGCGGTGCGGATCGGATCGAGAGAAGCGGCACGCGAGGGTGCGTTCTCATGCATCTTCTTGTGGCGACCAGTTTAGCAATTGCATGCTGCGAAGACGATGGTTTCGGGCGTCCGCGCCACGCATTCCTTGTCGAATCCTGAAGCCATGTGCGATAGGTGGCGCTGTCGCGCGCCGAACACAGCGCCGGCCTCGTGCCAACAACCTGCTTCACAGTTGCCGCGCATGCGACTACATTCGCAACCCTCGACAACCACGCACCACAGGAGGTACGCAATGAACAAGCCAGTCCTTGCCCCCACCACCGTCTCGGTGCCCGGCCGCTCGACCGCATTGCGCGCACGCCGCTGATGCCTTCGCCTCGCTGAGCGTCGCAGCCCCCGCGCTGCACGCGACGCAGCCCCGCCCGAGATTCGCCAAGCCCGCCGCGCGCGCCATCGCGTGCGGCGCCCGGTCTTTCGTTTCCGAATCAAGGTGCCCACACCCATGCTCGATACAGCAGCCGCGCACGCGCGGCATCGTTTCGTTTTCTCTTTCACCCTGCGCTTCGCCGCGCTCGCTTCCTTCACGAAGAAGGAGGCCGCGCAGTGAAGATCCCGCCCCGACTCCAACCCCTGGTCGACGAAGGCCTGATCGACAGCGTCAGCCGCCAGCTCATGAGCGGCAAGGAGGCGATGGTCTACGTCGTGCACAGCGGCGACGAAGCCCGTTGCGCCAAGGTCTACAAGGAGGCCGACAAACGGGCCTTTCGCCAGGCCGTGGACTACACCGAGAACCGCAAGATCCGCAACTCGCGCGAGCGCCGCGCCATCGCCAAGGGCACGCGCTTCGGCCGCCGCATGACCGAGAGCCACTGGCAGAGCGCCGAGGTCGATGCGCTCTACCGGCTGGCCGACGCGGGCGTGCGCGTGCCCGAGCCCTTCGGCTTCTGGGAGGGCGTGCTGCTGATGGAGCTCGTGACCGATGCCGAGGGCGCGGCCGCGCCGCGGCTCAACGACGTCGAGTTCACGCCCGACGATGCGCGGCGCCATCACGCCACGCTGGTGCGCGAGGTGATGCGCATGCTGTGCGCGGGCATCGTGCACGGCGACCTCTCGGAGTTCAACGTACTGCTCGGCGCGGAGGGCCCGGTGATCATCGACCTGCCGCAGGCCGTCGACGCCGCGGGCAACAACCATGCGCAGCGCATGCTGCTGCGCGACGTGGCGAACCTGCGCGAGTTCTTCGGCCGCTTCGCGCCCGAGCTGCACGAGACGCGCCATGGCGAGGAGATCTGGCATCTCTATGAGCGTGGCCTGCTGCGGCCCGAAACCCCGTTGAGCGGCGCGCCGCCGCGCGACGCCGGGCCGGTCGACCTCGGCGAGGTGCTGCGCGCAGTAAACGATGCGCGCGCCGAGGAGGCGCTCCGGCGCGAGCGGCTGGCGAACCGGGGCGAGCCCTGAGCCCGGCGGCGACAATCGGCGCAGTCCCGCCTTCCTTCCGCCCCGATGTTCCAGTCCCCCGACCTCGCGCCCTCCCCGCGTCCCGCGCGCCACTTCGCCTCGGCGCTCTCGCTGGCCGCGGCCTTCGCGCTCGGCGGACCCGCGCTGGTCCATGCGGGCGTGCGGCTCGACGACGACCGCGGCAGCGTGCTCGAGCTGCCGGCGCCCGCGCGGCGCATCGTCTCGCTGATGCCCTCGCTGACCGAGACCGTCTGCGCGCTCGATGCCTGCGACCGCCTGGTGGGCATCGACCGCCATGCCAACTGGCCGGTGGCGGTGCAGCGGCTGCCGCAGGTGGGCGGCATCGACGACGCGAACATCGAGCGCATCGTCGCGCTCAAGCCCGACCTCGTTCTGCTGCGCCCGCGCAGCCGTGCCGCAGAACCGCTCGAACGGCTCGGCATCCGCGTGCTGGCGCTCGATGCCAAGACCCATGCCGACATGCGCCGCGTGATGGAGACCGTGGCGCGCGCCACCGGCCAGCCCGGCAAGGGCGAGGCCTACTGGCGCCGGCTCGATGCCGGCCTCGACGCGGCACGCGCGCGCGTGCCCGCTGGCTGGCAGGGCCGGCGCGTCTATTTCGAGGTGCATGGCGGCATGGCGGCCGCGAGCGAGAGCTCCTTCATCGGCGAGACGCTCGCGCGCCTGGGCCTCGCGAACGCGGTGCCCGGCACGCTGGGGCCGTTTCCGAAGATGAGCCCCGAGTTCGTGGTTCGCGCCGATCCCGACGTGCTGATGGTGTCGGCGCTCGGCGAGCTGTCGGCGATGGCCGCGCGGCCCGGCTGGTCGGCGATGAACGCGATCAAGCGCGGCCGCGTCTGCAGCTTCGCGGCGGCGCGCTTCGACCTGATGACGCGGCCCGGTCCGCGGCTGGACGAGGCGGCCGATGCGATCGTCGACTGCCTGGTGCGGCTCGGCGATCCACGCTCCTGAGGACGGCGGGCCGCGCTCAGTCGGGCGCGTGGCGCACGACGAAGCCGCGCGCAGGCGCGATCCATTCGACCGCCGCATCGTCGGGCCACGCCACGGCCGCGCCCTGCGCGTTGCCCGAGAACAGCATGCGCTCCTCGACCAGCAGGAAGCGCCGTGCTGCGGCCTCGTCGCCGTCCAGCACCCGCAGCGTCGCGCCGCCGAGGTCCAGCGATTCCCCGGTCTTCGGCGCGACCGCACGTGCCTCGGGCCAGCCGGTGGCCGATGCCTCGCCGCGCGTGGCCAGCACCCAGCGCACCGGCCCGGGCGCCGCGGCGCGCAGCGCCTCGCCAGGCACCGGATCGATCAGCGCCCACCCTTCGTCGCCTCCGACGAAATGGCTGTGCGTTCCATCGCCGCCCGTCACACGCCACACGCGCGCCGACAGCCGCATCGAAAGCCCCGCCTCGTGCGCATAGCGCCCGCCGCCCTGCCCGTCGGGATCGACCAGCGCCACCTCGTCGTAAGGCGCCTCGTCCACGTTCACCGGCCGCCGGCCTGCGGGCCCGTCGGCCAGCCGCGGCATGTTGAGACGCACGCGCGCACGGGCGCGCGCCTGCGCGAGGCAATCGGCCACCGAGGCGAAGCCCGCGAGCTCCAGCAGCACGCGCCGCGTCACGTTCATCAGCTTGAGCCCGAGTGCCGGGCTCGCGGCCTCGGCCGGCGGCAGCCAGCGGTGCTCGACGATCTCGAAGCCGTCGACCTGCACCTCCTGCCCGGGCGGCATGGCCGCAACGAAGAAGCGCGTGTCGAAGCGGCGCGGCATGCCGGGCGGCGTGAGCCAGTGGCTGAAATAGGCAAACTGGTCGACCGCGAGGCGCCAACCCTGGGCGTCGCACAGCGCGAGCAGCGCCTCGGTGCTGTCGGCCACGGCGGCGCGCATCGCGGCCAGCCGCTCCGGATCGATGCGATCGAGCGCGACCAGCGCGCCGTCGGCGTCGTTCGCGAACAGCACGCCGGCCTCCTCGAAGCATTCGCGCACCGCCGCGGCGTAGTAGTCGAGGCCGCCCGCGGGCAGCGCGAGCCGCGCGCTCGCGGCCGCGTCGTCGAGCCCGGCACAGCGCGTGTGCAGCTCGCGGTCGTGCGCGTCGACCACGCCGCCCGGGAACACGCTGGCACCGCTGTTCTGGTCGTCGGGCTTGTCGGCCCGGCGCAGCATCAGCACCTCGAGGCCGCCGGGCCCGTCGCGCAGCAGGATCAGCGAGGCGGCGGTGCGGATCGGGCGTGGCGTGGGCGGCGTGGCGTTCATGGGAAGCGATTGTCGGTCCGCGGCTGCCGGCCTGCTGTCACCCGCGTCCACGGCTGAGCCGGGGCCCGGCCGCGCCGTCCTCGACCTGCCAGCCCTGTGCGCGCAAGTCCTCGCGCAGCCGGTCGGCCCGGGCCCAGTCGCCCGCGGCACGGGCCTCCAGCCGCTCCTGCGCCAGGGCCGCGATCGCCTCGGGCACCGCGTCGCCCTCCTCGCGCCATTCGGCCAGCCCCAACCCCAGCACCGCCTCGAACACATCGGCCGTGGCGCGCCGCGTCGGCGCCGGCAGGTCGCTGCGCACCAGTTCCCACAGCACGGCCAGGCCGCGCGGCAGGTTCAGGTCCTGCTCGACCTCGGCGCGAAAGCGCGCGACGAAGCCCGCATCGGCCATGCCGCCCCCCGGCCAGCCCGCATAGGCGCGGCGCAGGCGGTCGAGCGCCGACTGCGCGCCCGCGATCGCGGCCTCGTTGAAGCGCAGGCTGCTGCGGTAGTGCGCGCCCAGGCACAGGTAGCGGTAGGCCAGCGGATCGATGCCGCGGTCGACCAGCGTCTGCAGCCGCACGAAGTCGCCGTCGGACTTCGACATCTTCACGTCGTCGTCGAGCGTGAGGAAATGGCCGTGCAGCCAGAAGTTGGCGAGCCGCGTGCCGTGGCAGGCCTGGGTCTGCGCGATCTCGTTGCTGTGGTGCACGCCGATGTGGTCCTCGCCGCCGCAGTGGATGTCGAACCAGGGGCCGAGGTAGCGCGCCGACATGGCCGAGCACTCGATGTGCCAGCCCGGGAAGCCGCGGCCCCAGGGGCTGTCCCATTCCATCTGCCGCTGGGCGCCGGGCGGGCTGAACTTCCAGAGCGCGAAGTCGGTGGCCGCGCGCTTGTCGCCCATCGCCACGCGCTGGCCCGCGCGCAGGCCGGCCTTGTCCAGCCGCGCGAGGTGGCCGTAGTCGTCCTGCTTCGAGGTGTCGAAGTAGATGCCGTCGGCGGTGCGGTAGGTGAAACCCTTGCGCTCGAGCTCGGCGATGAAGGCGAGCTGCTCGGGGATGTGGTCGGTGGCGCGCGGCCATTCGGCGGGCTCGCGCAGGTTCAGCGCGCGCCAGTCGGCGCGGAAGGCCGCGGTGAAGCGCTCGGCGATGGCCCAGGCCGATTCGCCCGCGCGCCGGCTGCCCTTCTCCATCTTGTCCTCGCCCTCGTCGGCGTCCGAAACCAGGTGGCCGACATCGGTGATGTTGACCACGTGCCGCACCTCATGGCCGCCGAACTCGAGCACGCGGCGCAGCAGGTCCTCGAACACGTAGGTGCGCAGGTTGCCGATGTGGGCATGGTCGTAGACCGTGGGACCGCAGCAGTAGAGCCCCACCGGGCCGGGGCGCAGCGGAACGAAGGGGCGCAGGGAGCGCGACCAGGTGTCGTGGAGGACGAGGGACATGCGTGTGGACTCTCGAGGTCGTTGCAGAAAACAAAAAGGCCACCGGTCTTGCAACGGGTGGCCATCGGGCATGCGGGTTCGCGCGAAGTCGCTCTAGCCGCCATCTCCCCATGGCTGAGCGCGACAGCAGGTGCCGGCGATGTGGAGGAAAGGACGCGTGAGCATGGTCGGCATCCTAGCCGCTAGGCCTGCCGCGGGTCAAACGCGGCCGCGTCGAGGTAGCGTGCGTCCCACGCCGCGGCCAGCGACTGCGCGCGATGCAGCGGCACGCGCGCGGTCTCGAAGCCGACCACGCAGGCCACGTCGGCCGACCCGGGCCGCGCGGGCGACTCGGCGCTGCGGCCATCGGTCAGCAGCCAGAGCCAGCGCCGGCGATCGGCATGGCGCTCGAGCAGTTCGTCGGCGCGCTGCACGCCCAGCGCCAATGGCGTGCCGCCGCCGGCGCCGATGGGCGCGATCCAGTCGTCGTTCCAGGCGCTGGCGCGGCGCGGCGGCAGCCGCAGCTCGACCATCGAACCCGCGAAGCACAGCAGCGCGACATGGTCGCGGCGGCGGTAGGCCTCGTCCATCAGCGCGAGCAGCAGGCCCTTGGCGCGCGCGAGGCTGCCGTCGTTGCGCATCGAGGCCGAGGCATCGAGCAGGAAGCAGTGCAGCGCGCCCTCTCGCGTCTCGCGCGGGCGGCGGCGCAGGTGCTCGCGGCGCAGCGGGCCGGCACCGCGCGCGGCGAGCGTGCGCGGCCAGTCGAGCGCCGCGTCGGCGGCGGCGATGCCATGCCAGGCTTCGCGGCCCGGTCCCGATGACGCCTGCCTCCGGTCACCCTGGCGCGCGCCAGCGGGTGCGGTGTTCCGGAGGCTCAGGCTTTTTTTGCGAGCGAGGCGGCCGGGATCAGCGGACGCAGCGGCTTGACGCGGGCGACGCCGACGGGCTCGGGGGGCAGTGCGCCCCAGTCACCGTCGCCGGTATCGACTCCTTCATCGATGGCGTTTTCACCCTCGGCGGCCGATGGCGGTGGCGCGCTCGGCGCCTGCGCGGGCGGCGTCGCCTCCACGCCCGGCTTGCGCCGGTGCAACAGCACGGCCTCGGCCACGCGCCGCACATGCTCCTCGCCGATGGCCTCCGCCCCTTCGAGCGCGGCCAGCGCGCGCGCCGCGCGCAGCATCACGAGGTCGGCGCGCAGGCCATCGACCTGCGCGGCGATGCACAGCGCGCCCACGGCCTCATGCACCGCATCGCCATACGGCAGCGCGGTGGCATCGGCCAGCGCCGCGCGGGAGCGCCGCAGCGACGCGGCGAGCTCGGCCTCGGCCGCCGCATGCCGCGCGCGAAAGCCCTCGGGATCGCTGTCGAAGGCCAGCCGCGCGCGCACCACGGCCTGGCGCTCGGACGGGTCCTCGAGGTTGCGCAGCTGCACGCAGAGGCCGAAGCGGTCGAGCAGCTGCGGGCGCAGGCTGCCCTCCTCCGGGTTCATGGTGCCCACGAGCACGAAGCGCGCGGCATGGCGGTGCGAGATGCCGTCGCGCTCGACCGCGTTGACGCCGCTGGCGGCCGCGTCGAGCAGCGAATCGATCAGCGCATCGGGCAGCAGGTTGATCTCGTCGACATAGAGCACGCCGCCATGGGCGCGCGCGAGCAGGCCCGGCGCGAACTTCAGCGCATGGCCGGCCAGCGCCTGGCCGAGATCGAGCGTGCCCACCAGGTGCTCGAGGCTGGCGCCCAGCGGCAGGGTGACGAAGGGCGCGCCGGGCAGCAGCTCGGCCAGCGCGCGCGCGGCCGTGGTCTTGGCGGTGCCGCGCGGGCCCTCGATCAGCACGCCGCCGAGCGCGGGATCGGCCGCGGCCAGCAGCAGCGCCTCGCGCAGCCGGGGCTGGCCGGCGATGGCGGAAAAGGGGAACGACGCCGGCAGCGGCGCGGCTTGGGTGGTCATCGCGTATGTCCTTCCATCCGCTGCTCGTGCGCGAGCAGCAGGTTCTCGATGCGTTCGCGGTAGTCGCCGGGCGACTGCCAGAGGCCGCGCTGCATCGCCTCGAGCAGGCGGCTCAGCATGTCGTGCAGCGCGCGTGGATTGTGCGTGTCGACGAAATCGCGGTTGTCGTCGTCGAGCACGTAGGCGTCGGCCACCATCGCGTACTGGTGGTCGCCGACCACGCGCGCGGTGGCGTCGAAGCCGAACAGGTAGTCGACCGTGGCCGCCATCTCGAAGGCGCCCTTGTAGCCATGGCGGCGCGCGCCCGCGATCCACTTGGGATTGACCACGCGCGCGCGCACCACGCGGCCGATCTCCTCCTTGAGCGTGCGCACGCGCGGTGCCTGCGGATTGCCATGGTCGCCGTGGTACATGGCCGGCTGGCTGCCGCTCAGGTGGCGCACGGCGGCGACCATGCCGCCCTGGAACTGGTAGTAGTCGTTCGAGTCGAGCAGGTCGTGCTCGCGGCTGTCCTGGTTCTGCAGCACCACGTTCATTTCGCCGAGGCGCCGCACCAGCGCCTCGGTGGCGGGCACGCCCTCGCTGTCCTGCCCGTAGGCATGGGCGCTGCCGCCGACATAGGCGCCGGCGAGGTCGTCGTCGCTCTGCCAGTCGCCGCTGTCGAACAGCGGCTGCAGGCCCGAGCCGTAATGGCCCGGCGCCGAACCGAACACGCGCCAGCCGGCCTGGGTGCGCGCGGCCTCGGGCGGCAGGCCGCCGGCCTCGAGCGCGGCGGCCTCGCGCAGGATGCGCGCGCGGATCGGGTTGCGTTCGGCATCCTCGTCCTCCTGCGCGGCCACGGCCTGCACGGCCGCGTCGAACATCTGCACCGCGGCCGGGAAGGCATCGCGGAAGAAGCCCGAGATACGCAGCGTGACGTCGATGCGCGGACGCCCGAGGCCGACCGTGGGCAGCACCTCGAAGTCGACCACGCGCTGGCTGCCCGCGGCCCACTTCGGCCGCACGCCGATCAGCGCGAAGGCCTGCGCGAGGTCGTCGCCGCCGGTGCGCATGGTGGCCGTGCCCCAGACCGACAGGCCGATGCCCGCGGGATAGTCGCCATGCTCCTGCAGGTGGCGCTCGACCAGCTGGGCGGCCGACTTGAGGCCCAGCATCCAGGCGGTGGGGGTGGGAATGGCGCGCGTGTCGACCGCGTAGAAGTTGCGCCCGGTCGGCAGCACGTCGGGCCGGCCACGCGAGGGCGAGCCGCTGGGCCCGGGCGGCACGAAGCGGCCCCGCAGCGCGCGCGACAGCTGCAGCAGCTCCTGCGCGCCGCAGGCATCGAGCGCGGGCGCGAGGCGCTCGGCGATGCGCCCCAGCACGGCGGCGGTGCGCGGCATGCCGGCCGGGCATTCGCCCGCTTCGACGAGCCGCGTCGCCAGCAGCTCGAGCCGCTCGCGCGTGTCGCCCTGGTGGCGCCAGGGGTCGTCGCTCACCGCCTGCAGCAGCGCGGGCCGCGCGCCCTGCCAGGGTTTCGCGGGCTCGATGTCGAGCGGATCGAAGTGCTCGCCGGGCAGCAGGTCGTGCGACAGCGCACCAAGCAACCCCGCATCGGCGCCGCTGCCATCGCCCGCCGGATAGCGCGCCAGCGCCAGCAGCGTGTCGCGCCGCAGCCGGCCCTCGGGCGAGGCGCCGAACACATGCAGGCCGTCGCGGATCTGGGTTTCCTTGAGCTCGCAGAGGTAGGCATCGACGCGCGCGAGCACGGCATCGTCCTCGGCGCCCGCCGCATCGAGCTCGTCGACCAGGTGCTGGGCGCGCACGGCCGCGAGGATCTGGGCGCGCAGCACGCGCGCGCGGCGCGCGTCGACCAGCAGCGCGTCGTAGTACTCGTCGACCTGGCGCTCGAGGTCCTGCATCGGGCCGTGGTTCTCGGCGCGCGTGAGCGGTGGCATCAGGTGGTCCACGATCACGGCCTGGGTGCGGCGTTTGGCCTGCGCGCCCTCGCCCGGGTCGTTGACGATGAAGGGATAGACGTTGGGCAGCGGCCCGAGCACCGCGTCGGGCCAGCAGGCCTGCGTCAGCGCGATGCTCTTGCCCGGCAGCCATTCGAGGTTGCCGTGCTTGCCGACATGCACCACCGCGTCGATGCCGAACACGTCGCGCAGCCAGAAGTAGAAGGCCAGGTAGCCGTGCGGCGGCACGGCCTCGGCGTCGTGGTAGCTCGCATAGTCCTGCGAGCCCGAGAGGTTCAGCGCGCGCGCGGGCTGGATGCCGACGAAGACCCGGCCCAGCCGCAGGCCCGCGATCATGAAGCGGCCCTGGCGCAGCATCGGATCCTGCTCGGGCGGGCCCCAGCGTTCGTCGATGGCCGCGGCCATGCCTTCGGGCAGCGCGGCCAGCCGCGCGCGGTAGTCGGCCAGCGCGTAGCTCTGCCAGGCGGGCCGCGCGGGCCATTCGCGCGGGTCGTTGGCGATGCTCTGCTGCAGGGTCTGCATCAGGCTGTCGCCATCGGCCGGCAGCGCCTTCGGATCGCCGAGCGCATAGCCCTCGGCGTGCAGCGTTGCTAGGATCGCAATCACCGAGGCCGGCGTGTCGAGCCCCACACCGCTGCCGATGCGGCCCTCGCTGCCCGGGTAGTTGGCGAGCACCAGCGCGAGCCGCTTGTCGGCCGCCGGCAGGCTGCGCAGGCGGCACCAGCGGCGCGCGAGCTCGGCCACGAAGGCGACGCGGTCGGGCTCGGCGCGGTAGCCGACCACCTCGGTCTGCGTCAGCTCGCAGCGATGCAGCAGGCCCTTGAAGCTCACGGCGCGCGTCACGATGCGGCCGTCCATCTCGGGCAGCGCGACCTGCATCGCGATATCGCGCGGCCGCAGGCCCTGGCTGTCGGCCAGCCAGTCCTCGCGGTTGCCGCCGCTCACGATCACCTGCAGCACGGGCGCGTCGCCGGCCAGCGCGAGCTCACCGCCCTCGCCGGCGTCGTGCCCCAGCGCCGCGAAGGCGGTGGTGTTGAGCACCAGCTGCACCGCGTGCGTGGCGCAGAGTTCGCGCAGCGCCGACAGGCACAGCGGGTCCTTGAGCGAATCGAGCGCCAGCGGCAGCGGGTTCAGGCCCTCGGCCTGCAGCGCCTCGGCCAGCGCGTCGAAGGCGGCCGTGTTGCCCGACAGCAGGTGCGAGCGGTAGAACACCAGCGCCACCACCGGCGCGCCGGGCCGCCAGCGCGCGCGCAGGTCGTCGATGCCGGGCACGGCCGAGGTGGCGGGCAGCCCCGGCACGTGCAGCGCCACCTGCGGCAGGCTGCGCGGCGGCAGCGGCTCGTCGCCATGGCGCAGGCCATGGAAGGCCACCGCGCGCAGGAACTGCAGCGCATTGGCCGGGCCGCCCGCGCGCAGGTACTGCCACAGCCGGTGGCAGACGGCGCGCGGCGCGGTGCTGCGCGCGAGCAGGTCCTCGTCCTCCTGCAGGTCGCCCGAGAAGATCGCGAGCTGCTGGCCGTGCCGGCGCGCGAGCTGCTCGAGCTGCTGCAGGCCGTAGGGCCAGGCCGAGGCCGCGCCCAGGTGGTCGACCACCACCACGCGCGCATGCCGCAGCACCTCGTCGGCATAGAGGTCGAACGAGGCCGGCTGGCGCAGGTACATGAGGTTGGCCAGCCGCAGCGAGGGATAGCCGGGATCGCTGGCCGCGAGCGCGCCGCGCGCGGCCGACAGCAGGGCCAGCGTGGTGTCGGCCGAGCTGAGCACCACGATCTCGCCCGGCGTCTGGTCGAGCCGGGTGACGACGCCCGGGTCGTCCTCGACGAAGCGTCCGGGCTGGGTGCTCAGCAGATGCATCGTCAGGCCGGCAGCGCCGCGCCCTCGAGCACCTCGCGCAGTGCGGCCTCGTCCAGGTCCTCGCCGATGAAGACCAGTTGCGTGCGCGGTGCCTCGCCGTCGCGCCAGCGGCGATCGAAGTGGTGGTCGAAGCGCCGGCCCACGCCCTGCACCAGCAGGCGCATCGGCTTGCCCGGCACGGCGACGAAGCCCTTGACGCGGTAGATGGTGTGGCGCTCGACCAGCGCGGCCAGCGCGGCCAGCAGCCGCTCGCGGTCCATCGCGGGCAGGTCGATCACCAGCGAGTCGAACTCGTCGTGGTCGTGGTCTTCCTCGTGGTCGTGGTGGCTCTCGCGCAGGTGGATGGTGGTCTCGGCCGCGCGGCCCTGGCCCAGCAGCAGCGCGAGCGGCAGCTTGCCCTCGGTGGCCGTCACGATCTTGACCTCGGGCGGCAGTTCCTCGCGCACCAGCGCCTCGACGCGCGCGCGCGCGGCCTCGTCGAGCAGGTCGGCCTTGTTGAGCACCACCAGGTCGGCGGCCGAGAGCTGGTCCTCGAACAGCTCGTGCAGCGGCGACTCGTGGTCGAGGTTGGGGTCGGAGCGGCGCTGCGCATCGACCGCCACCGGGTTCTCGGCGAACTGGCCCGCCGCGGCGGCCGGGCCGTCGACCACGGTCACGACCGAGTCGACGGTGAAGACGTTGGCGATGTCGGGCCACTGGAAGGCCTGCACCAGCGGCTTGGGCAGGGCCAGGCCCGAGGTCTCGATCAGCACGGCATCGAGCTGGTCGCGGCGCTCGGCGAGCTGCAGCATCACGGGCAGGAATTCCTCCTGCACGGTGCAGCAGACGCAGCCGTTCGCGAGTTCGTAGAGCGCGCCCTCGCGCTCGTTGCCCTCGTCGTCGCAGCCGATGCCGCAACCGCGCAGGATCTCGCCGTCGATGCCGAGCTCGCCGAACTCGTTGACGATCACCGCGATGCGGCGGCCTTCGGCGTTGCCGAGAATGTGGCGCATCAAGGTGGTCTTGCCGCTGCCGAGGAAGCCCGTGACGATGGTGACGGGGATTTTTGCGTTGCTGGTGGTCATGGAGATTTCTTTCAGGCGCCGGTGTAGAGGCGACGTTCGACGAAGGCCGAGCCCTGCAGCCGGCGCCAGGCCTTGGCACCGGCGAGCACGCCGAGGTCGACCAGCGGCTCGACCAGCACCACCGTCATGTAGGCGGCGCCGAAGCTGGCGATCTCGCCGAGGTTCGCGAGCCCGGTGCCGCGGCCGTAGAGCGCCCAGAAGCCGACCCACACCACGATGCCGCCCTGGTAGGCCACCGACAGCTTGAAGGCCTCGCGGTAGCCGATGTCCACATAGGCCAGTTTCTCGGGAATGATGCGGCGCGCCAGCACCGCGGTGGCGAACAGCGGCACCAGCAGGGTCGTGACGTTCATGCCGTACTGCGGCAGGTCCTGCGGCTCGAAGAACAGGCCCTGCACCAGCAGCCCGCCCGCCAGGCCGATGGCCGCGGGCGCGAGCCCGAACACCAGCAGCAAGGTGGTGCCGAGGATCAGGTGCACTTCCGATACACCCACCGGGTGGTGCGGCAGCACCTCGAAGAAACAGAACACCAGCGCCACGGCGATCGCCGAGCGCAGCGCCAGGGCGACCAGGCCGTCCTTCAGCAGGGTGTCGAAAGCGACCTTGCCCGTGTAGGCGAGCGCCGCGGCGCCGGTGGCATAGCTGAGAAAGATCTTGGTCGTGTCGACGAGACCGGGTTCGATGTGCATGGAACAGCTCCTGGAGGGCACCGCAGTGCGAAAGTGGATTGGATCATGGACGCGCGAGCGCCACGGTGGGAGAACGCGTGCGCGGCCGCAGCCGGCGCCAGCCGATCACCACGCCGCTGGCCGAGGCCACGGCGCCGACGATCGACAGCAGCCACACCACCAGGTCCCACGCCGGCCGGTACTGGATCAGCCAGGGGAAGTCGAGGCTGTGGGCCGCGTTGAACAGCCAGCGCCGCAGCCGCGCATTGCGGTCGCTGCTGCCGGCCAGCTGGCCGTTGGCCGGGTCGATGTAGAGCCGGGTGCGCGCGGGGTCGTCGAACTCGAGGCGCCAGACCGGCAGCACGCGCTCGCGGTGGTGGCCGTACCAGTGGAAGTCGTAGGCGGTCTGCAGCACGGCCTGGCTCACCGTGGCGCCGGGGCGCAGCCGGGCGGCCGCGCGCACGATGTCCTCGCGCGCGATCGAGGCCGGCGCGCCGCTCGCGGCATCGAGCACGCGCACGCGTGCCTGCGCATCGCGCAACTGCAGCAGAGGCCGGCCGTCGAACCATTGCAACAGCGCCTCGCGCGGTGCAGCGGCGCCCTCGCCCGCCGGCGGCATGGCGGGCGGCCACGGAAAGGTCGATATCTCGCCGCCGGTGTAGCGCGCCATCGCGGCCGCGTCGACCGGGTTGCGCTCGAACCAGCGGTTCGGGTTCATCGAAAGCCAGCCGCTCGCGATCCAGGTCAGCACGAAGAAGCCGCCGACCAGGCCCGCGATGTGGTGCCAGGCCATCCAGCCGGTGTAGGGCGTGACGGACCCGTTGCGGAAGCGCCGGCGCAGCCGGAGGCGCAGGATCCCGATCACGATGCCGGTCACGGCCGAGACGATGCAGGCGGCCGAGAGCCACACCACCACGTCGTGCCACAGCGGCGGATCGGCGCGCAGCGGCGTGAAGTAGATCCAGTGCGGCACCGAGCCGAGCCAGTTCCAGAAGCGCTCGGAGCGCGTGGTGTCGCGCACCACCTCGCCGGTGCGCGCCGACACGTAGAGCTCGGTGCCGGCCGCGTCGTTGAGTTCGATGCGGTGCAGCGGGCGCAGCGGATTCAGGCCCTGCGGCACGGTCCACTGGTCGCGCTCGAACGTCTCGGCCCAGCGCGCCGCGGGCTGGCCCGAGAAGTCGCGCGCCACCGCCTCGGCCTGCGCGGCGTCGGTGCCGGCCAGCAGCCGGCCGTCGCGCGCCGACACCGCATGGCGGCCGCCGCGCGCATCGACGATGCGCCACACCGGCTGCGGCTGCGCGCCGCCCTGCATCTCGAGCGCGACGCGGCGCGGCGGCTGCTGGCGCGCTGCTTCGGGCAGGGCCTCGAGCGCGGCCACGGGCGAGACCCGGGCCTGGCCGACGTCGAGCGCGCGCAGGCCCGCGAGCCGCTCGCCCTCGGTGAGCGTGGGATAGCCCACGTACATCATCACCACGCCCGAGACGAACCACATGACGAACAGCAGGCAGCCGCCGATGCCGAGCCAGCGGTGGGTCCAGTAGAGCCAGTGGCGCACGAGCGGCCACGCGCGCTGCCAGGCAGTGCGGTCGGCGCGGGCGCGGCGCGCGGCGTGCGTCATCTCAGAAGTTCACCAGCGCCGACAGCTCGAAGGAGCGCGGACGGCCCAGCAGCCACTGGTTGCCGCTGTTCGAGAACGACAGCGGATAGCGGCGGTCCCCGAGGTTGTAGCCGCGCAGCGCGAGCTTGAGCGACTTGTTGGCCTGCCAGCTCACCGAGGCGTCGGCCACGGTGTAGGAGCCGATCTTGCGCGAGTTGGCCGCGTCGACCTGGCGCGAACCGACGTAGCGCACACCGAACTCGGCCTCCCACTGCGGCAGGAAATGCCAGTGCAGGAACACGTTGGCCGCTTCCTCGGGCACGCCGAACGGCGTGTTGCCGGCGCGCGAGACCAGCCGGCCGCTGACGACCTCGTTGAAGTCGTCGTAGCGCGCGCGCAGCTTGGCCGCATTGGCCTCGAGCCGCAGCGTCGGGGTCAGCGCGAGGTCGAGCGTGGCCTCGATGCCCTCGGACGACTGCTTGCCGACCTGCTGCGAGACGGTGGGGTTGTTCTGGTCGCGCGACAACAGCTTCTTCTTCTCGATGCGGTAGGCCGCCACGGTCCAGGCGCCGCGGTTGTCGGCCAGCTGGCGCTTGTAGCCGACCTCGACCTGGTTGCCGGTGCTGAGGTCGAACGGCGCCTGCGTGGTCGAGGTGCTGATCAGCGAGGTCAGCGGATCGGCCGCGTGCGCCAGCTGCGCATAGAAGGACTGCGAGGCATCGGGCGCATACACCGCGCCGATGCGGCCGGTGGCGTACTCGAAGGTCTTCGTGAGGCTGTTGGCCGCGTTGGCCAGGTCGGTGCGCGCCACCTTCGCATGGTCCCAGCGCAGGCTGGTGACCAGCGACCAGCGCTCGTCGAAGGCCAGCTTGTCCTCGGCGAACACGGCATAGGTGCTGGTGCGGGTCCGGTAGCGCGGCAGGTAGGGCGACGGCGACTGGTAGTAGCCGGGCAGGAAGACGAAGGGGTCGACCACCGAGCGGCCGCCGTAGGGCGAGTCGCTCGAGTTCAGGAAGTCGATGCGGTTCACGTCGAAGCCCACCAGCACCTGGTTCTTCATGCCGAACAGTTCGTGCCGGAAGGTGGCGTCGGTGCGGTTGCCGACCTGCTCCTGGTCGTGGCCGATCTCGAGGTAGTCGCCGCGCGTCACGCGGCGCGTGGCGGCATTGAAGGTGTAGGTCTCGCTGTTGCGCCAGTGGCGCTGGCTCGCGAGCCGGTAGAGCTGGTTGTGCACGGTGACGGCATCGCTGGGCGTCCAGAGCGCGTCGAGGCGGGTCCACTTGTCGTCGTACTTGAGCTCGGCGTCGTCGACGTTGTAGTTCTGGCGCAGGGTCCGGCCGTCGAGGCGCCCGTCGATCAGCGGCACGCCCTGGTAGCGCTGCGGCGACTGGCGGCCCTCGTCGTGCGACAGGGTGAACTGCAGCTCGGGCGAGACGTCCAGCCGCAGCGCACCACCGACGGCCAGGCTCTCGCCCTCGCCGCGCGCCATGAAGCCGTGGGTGGCGCGGTGGCTGATGTCGAAGCGGTACGAAAGCTTGTCGTTGATCGCGCCGCCGCTGCCGAAGGCGGCCTGGCGCGTGGCGTCGGAGCCGTAGCTCAGCAGCGCCTCGTTGTGGACCGGTCCGCGCGTGGGCTTCTTGGGCACCACGTTGATCGCGCCGCCGATCGCGCCTTCGCCGTACATGACCGAGGCCGCGCCGCGCAGCACCTCGATGCGGTCGACCGACCAGGTGTCGAACGGGAAGGTGACGGTGCCCGCGCCCGCGAACAGCCGCGTGCCGTCGAACAGTTGCATCACCGAGCCATGGCCCGAGAAGCCGCGCGCGGCCATCGAAGTGCTGCCGTTGCCCGGCGCGGGCGAACCCGTGATGCCGGTGGCGCGGGTGGCCGCCTCGATGACGGAGACGTCGCCGCGCGCGCGGATGGTCTCGCCGGTCAGCACCTCGATGCTGGCGGGCGTCTCGAGCGGCGTGAGGCCGAGGCGGCTGCCGGTCTGCGTGGGCTCGGCGAGCGACAGCGCGGTCTGGGCACCGGCCTCGACCTGCACCGGCGGCAGGCTGGGGGCGGCCTGCTGCGCGAAGCTGCTGCCGGCGCCGAAGGCGAGGCCGATGGCGGCGGACATGCCGCCGAGGCGGCGGGCGGCGGGGCGACCCCGGTGGCGGTGCGGGCGGCGGCCGGCCGCGCCCGTGCGATCGCCCGACGGCGATGCGTGATCCATGTGACTTCTCCTCCGACCCGCGTCCCCGCAGGTTCTCTGACCGAACGTGGACACGGCGGGAAGTCGATCGATGGCCGGGACCGGCGGCGGGAAAAGCAAGCGCTTCGCCGGCCGGCGGCCCGGACACGCACTCCCGCAGCGTCCGAGGCGGTGACGAAGGCCGGTATCCGGGCTCGCGGAGCGCAGCGGCGCGCAGTCGATACTGCAGCGCCGTTGCGGAAGCCCTCGCCTTCCCACGCCTTGGGGGCGCAGTGGCTGCCGATGCCCTGGGGGCATGGCGTAAGGACGTCCAGATCCGCTGACCGTTGCGGGGGCAGCGCAGGAATGGAGGCGTCGATCCGTGAACCGACGCGTCGCACCTGCTTCCCGTTTAACCCCGTGGCCATGGCATGCATGGCTGGCGGGGCACCTTCGAACCGTGGTGCCGGTGCGTCCTTCCTTCCTCGGAAGAATGGCCGCACCGAACGGCGGGAATTATAGGGAGCGGGTGCGCGCGGGCTCGTCGGGCGTGCGGGTGTCCTGCGGCCGGCCGGGGCCTTCGGTGCCGAACAGCCGGCGCAGCACGCTGACGCCGGCCACCAGCGCGTTCGAATAGCTGGTGTGCGGCTCGATGGCCGCTTCGAGCGGCAGGTAGGAATGCACCGCGCCCTCGCCCGCGGCATCGTCGACCGCCTCCATCAGCACCCAGTAGAACTCGCCGGGCTCCAGCTCGTGGACGGTCAGCGCGAGGTTGCGGGGCGACGGCGACAGGGTGGCGGGGATGGTGTTCACGCGAAGCTCTGGAAGGTGGGCGTTGGCGATGATGGGGGCGCGCCGCCGGGATCGTGGACACGCCCTGTCACAACGCGCGTGTACTCGATCACGTTCACCGCCGGCGAAAACCCTGTGGGCCTCCTGCGACGGGCGTTGGCGCCCACCGTTCCCAGCTCCCGGGCTTCTCCTACATGCGAGTGCCGGTGCGCGGCCTAGTTTCGAAGCGGATCAGCAGCCAGCCAAGACACACAGGAGGCCCCCCAATGAAGCAGTTCAGCCTGGAATCGCGGATGACATCGAGCATCGGCGGCGCGTTCTATCCCACCGGCTACTCGATGGTGATGTTCCCGAGCGCGGAGGACGCCGACCGGATCGGCCGCCAGCTCATCGAACAGGGCGTGAGCGGCGACGACGTCTACCTGCTGCCGCCCGCCACCGTGCTGGCCGAGATCACCCCGACCGTGAAGGAGGCCGACAACCCCCTGCCCTCGGCCGGCACCGATGGCGCGACCGTGCGCGCCTACACCAAGCTCGCGCGCGAGGGCCACACGGCGCTGCTGGTACGCACCGAGGAACAGGAAGACGCCGAACGCCTGATGGACGTGGTGCGCACGGTGCCGTACTCGATCGCCCAGCGCTATCGCATGCTGGTGATCGAGGACCTCTAGAAAAAGCGCTCAGGCCGGCGCGCCCGGCACGGTGGGCGCGCCGTTGGCGCCATGCGCCGCGGGCGGCGCCACGGCGCGGCGCACCGCGTCGCGCGCCATCGCCTGGGCCAGCTCGTGCTCGCCGAGGAAGACGTTGGCCGAGACCTCGCGCGTGAGCAACTCCGCTTCCGCCTCGTTGTGGCTGCGGATCACCGTCTCGATCGTGGGATTGAGGGTGCGCGCGGTCTCGATCATCTGCCGCACGTTGAGCGCGGCCGGCGTGGCCACCACCAGCACCCGGGCACGCGCGATGTGGGCCTGGATCAGCACGGCGGGATCGGCCGCGTCGCCATAGACGGCGGCACCGCCCTCCTCGCGCAGCTTCTCGACCAGCTCGCGGTTCTGTTCGGCCACGACGTAGGGGATGTCGTGCGCCTTGAGCTCGGCCGCGATGCGGCGCCCGACCCGGCCGTAGCCCACCAGCACGACCTGGCGCGAGAGGTAGCGCGCCTCGGTGCTCATCGGCAGCTCGGCCAGCGGGTCGTCGCGCGCCTCGAGGCGGCGCGCGAACGAGGAATGGGCATGCAGCCATTTCTGCAGCGGCGCGATCAGGCTGAACCACAGCGGGTTGGTGGCGATGGAGATCAGGGCGCCGGCCAGGATCAGGCTCTGCCCCTCGGTGGGCATGAGGCCGAGCGAGACGCCCAGGCCGACCAGGATGAACGAGAACTCGCCAATCTGCGCCAGGCTGGCGCTGACGGTGAGCGCGGTGGCCAGCGGATAGCGCAGCACCAGCACGAGGCCGCAGGCGGCGAGCGACTTGCCCAGCACGATGACCAGCACGACGGCCAGCACCTGCAGCGGGCGCTCGAGCAGCACGGAGGGATCGAACAGCATGCCGACCGAGACGAAGAACAGCACGGCGAAGGCGTCGCGCAGCGGCAGCGATTCCTGGGCGGCGCGGTGGCTGAACTGCGACTCGCGCATGACCATGCCGGCGAAGAAGGCGCCGAGCGCAAAGGAGACGCCGAACAGCGCCGCCGAGGCGAAGGCGATGCTGACGGCGGCGGCCACCACGCACAGGGTGAAGAGCTCGCGCGAGCCGGTGCGCGCGACCTGCCAGAGGATCCAGGGGAAGACGCGGCGCCCGACGATCAGCATGAGGGCGACGAAGCCGCCGACCTGCAGCAGGGTGAGACCCAGGGTCTGCCACAGCGGCGAGGCGTCGGTGCCGGCGGCGCGGCCGCCGAGGGTCTCGGCGAGCGGGGGCAGCAGCACGAGCACCAGCACCATGGCGAGGTCTTCCACCACCAGCCAGCCGACGGCGATGCGGCCGGTGAAGGAGTCGAGGATGCCCAGGCTCTCGAGCGCGCGCAGCAGCACGACCGTGCTGGCGACCGAGAGCGCCAGGCCGAACACCAGCGCGGCGCCGAGGTTCCAGCCCCACCACAGCGCGAGCGCGCCGCCGAGCAGCGTGGCCACGCTGATCTGCAGCAGCGCGCCGGGCAGCGCGATCTTGCGCACGGCCAGCAGGTCGTCGAGCGAGAAATGCAGCCCCACGCCGAACATCAGCAGCATCACGCCGATCTCGGCCAGTTGCGCGGCGATGCCGGCATCGGCCACGAAGCCGGGCGTGAAGGGACCGATGATGACGCCGGCCAGCAGGTAGCCGACGAGAGCCGGCAGGCGCAGGCGCGCGGCGAGGAAGCCGAGCACCAGGGCCAGGCCGAGGCCGGCGGCGATGGTGTTGATGAGTGAGACGCTGTGGGGCATCGGCCGATTTTGCAGGAACGTGGGGGGATCGTTCATTACACGTATGCAAGACGGTTGCATTTCCCGGGGCTTGTCCGTTCGGGCCGGACATGAAAAAACCCGCCGAAGCGGGTTTCCTTTCCGAGCGCAGCCGCGGCTCAGTGCATGTGCAGGCCGCCGTTGACCGAGAAGTCGGCACCGGTCGAGTAGCCGCCCTCGTCGGTGGCCAGCCACGCGATGATGGACGCGATCTCGCTCGGCTCGCCCAGGCGCTTGACCGGGATCGTGGCGACGATCTTGTCGAGCACTTCCTGGCGGATGGCCTTGACCATGTCGGTGCCGATGTAGCCGGGGCTCACGGTGTTGACCGTCACGCCCTTGCCCGCGAGCTCCTGGGCCAGCGCCATCGTGAAGCCGTGCATGCCGGCCTTGGCCGCCGAGTAGTTGGTCTGGCCCGCCTGGCCCTTGGCGCCGTTGACCGAGCTGATGTTGATGATGCGGCCCCAGCCCTTTTCGACCATGTCGCCCACCACCTGCTTGGTGACGTTGAACATGCTGTTGAGGTTGGTCTCGATGACCGCGCTCCAGTCCTCGGGCGTCATCTTGAGGAACATGCGGTCGCGCGTGATGCCGGCGTTGTTGACCAGCACGTCGATGGCGCCATGCGCCGCCTTCGCGGCCGAGAAGGCCTCGACCGTGGACTGCCAGTCGCCGACGTTGCCGACCGAGGCGTGGAACTCGAAACCCAGGGCTTTCTGTTCGGCCAGCCACTTCGAATAGTCGCGGGTGGGACCGCAACCGGCAACGACGCGGAAACCGTCCTTGTAGAGACGCTGGCAGATGGCTGTTCCGATGCCACCCATGCCTCCAGTGACATATGCAACTTTCTTGCTCATGAGAAATTCCTTGTGTGTACTTGTCGAAAGCCTTGAACGGCCGCCTTCACTCTAGCGAGTTTCGGACCACCCCCCGTCTCGGGAAAAACACTGACCTGGGGTGTTTATCGGGTGTCACGATGTATTCGCGCAGCGGCGTTCCATCATTCTCCATGCGGGGCGCATACGCTCTTGCGTTCGCTTCGTTTCGAAGGAGTTCCAAAGTATGACTGCGAGTGTCAGCGTAAGTCCCAAGGCGGCAAACCCTGAGCCGCTCGGCGCGATCGCCGAGCGCGTCGGCGCGCTGCTGCGCGAGCGCGGCCAGACGGTGGCGGTGGTCGAGTCCTCGGCCGGTGGACTGGTGTCGGCCGCGCTGCTCGCGATCCCCGGTGCCTCGGCCTACTTCCGTGGCGGCGCCGTGGTCTATTCGCGGCGCGCGGGCCGCGCGCTGCTCGGGCTCACGGCCGAGGACATGACCGGCCTGCGCGGCGAGACCGAGCCCTATGCCTTGCTGGTGGCGCAGCGCGTGCGCGACAACCACCACTCGGGCTGGGGCATCGCCGAGAGCGGCGCGGCCGGTCCCTCGGGCAGCCCCTATGGCGATCCGCCGGGGCGGGTGTGCCTCGCGGTGGTCGGTGGGCCGGACGCGGTGTCCCAAAGCCGCACCATCGAGACCGGCGGCAACGACCGGCCCGCGAACATGGACCTGTTCGCGCGCCACCTGCTCGCGCTGTTCGAGCAGGTGCTGCGCGCGGGCTGACTACCTCATGCCTTAGTCGGCCTGGACCCCGGCCGCCTTGATCACCTTGCCCCACTTGTCGATCTCGGCCACCAGATGGGTGCGCAGGCCCTCGGGCGTCCGCTTGTCGAGCGGCACGATCTCCGAGCTCAGCTCGGCCAGCCGCTGCTTCACCATGTCGTCCTGCAGGGCGGCGCGCAGCGCGACGTTGAGCTTCTCGAGCACCGCCGGCGGCGTGCCCTTGGGCGCGTAGATGCCGTGCCAGACCTTCACGTCGAAACCCTTGAGGCCCTGCTCGTCGAGCGTGGGCAGGTTGGGCATGCTCGACAGCCGCTTGGGCGTGGTCACGCCGAACACCTTCACGCGCGTGCCGTCCTTGATCACCGGCGCGGTCTGCGTGGTCTGGTCGCACAGCAGGTCGACCTGCCCGCCCATCAGGTCGTTGAGCGCGGGGCCGGCGCCCTTGTAGGGCACGGTCGTGAGCTGCACGCCGATCTGGTGCGCGAACAGCATGCCGCAGAGCTGCGAGACCGCGCCGATGCCGGCATTGGCGAGCGAGACCTTGTCGCGGTTGGCCTTCACGTAGGTCAGCAGCTCCTGGAAGTTGTTCGCCGGGAAGTCCTTGCGCGACAGCAGGGTCATCGGCACGTCCATCACCTGGCCGATGTACTCGAAGTCCTTGAGCGGGTCGTAGTTGAGCTTCTTGTAGAGCGCGGGCGCGGTCGCCATGCCCATGTGGTGGATCAGGATGGTGTTGCCGTTGGGCGCGGCCTTGGCCACGCGCGTGGGCGCGATGGTGCCGCCCGCGCCCACGGTGTTCTCGACCACCACCGTCTGGCCCAGCGACTTGCCCATGGGCACCGCGAGCATGCGCGCCACCACGTCGGTCGGGCCGCCGGCCGAGTACGGCACCACCATCACGATCGGCTTGTCGGGCCAGGCGCCCTGGGCCGAGGCGCTCCAGGGCGCGGCCACGAGGCCGATGGCCAGGGCGGCGGCCGCGGCGAGGCGCAGGGGGCGGCGCTGGCGCGCGGGGTTCGATGCATTCATGTCTCTTGTCTCCTTCTTCTTGCCTTGGGTTGATGAACGAATGAATGTCCTGGGAAGGCTCAGTGCGGCGGCGCCTGCGCATCGAGCGCGAGCAGGCGCTGCGCGAGCCTGACCACCGGCGCGTCGACCATGCGGCCGTCGAGGTTCACGACCCCGCCGCCGGCCTGCGCCACGGCCTCGACCACGCGCCGCGCCCACGCCAGTTCCTCGGCTCCGGGCCCGAGCGCCGCATGCACCGGGGCGACCTGCGCGGGATGGATGCAGAGCTTGGCGCCGAAGCCGCCGCGCCGCGCGCGCGCCGCCTCGGCCGCGAGCCGCTCGGCGTCGCGCCAGTCGGTCGCGATGCCGTCGATGGGCGCGGCCAGGTTGGCGCGGCGCGAGGCCAGCACCAGCGCGAGCCGCACCGGCACCAGCTCGGCCTCCTGCGCGTCGCAGGCCATGCCGAGGTCGGCCTGGAAATCGAGGTGCCCGAAGGCCAGCCGCAGCACCTGGGGCGCGGCGGCGATCGCATCGAGGGCCGCGAGGCCCGCGGCCGATTCGATCAGCGGCACCAGCACGGCTTCGGGGCCGGCGGCCTCGGCCAGCCGCGCCAGCTGGTCGGCGCTCTCGGCCTTGGGCAGCACCACGCCCGCGATGGCGCGCGCCGCCGCGAGCCGCGCGACCAGCGCGAGGTCGTCGGCATGCCAGGGCGTGCCGGGCGCGTTGATGCGCAGCAGCAGGCGCGCGCGGCCGGCCGCGGGCAGCGCGGCGAAACCCCCGGGCAAGGCCTCGCGCGCGGCGGCCTTGCGTTCGGGCGCGACCGCGTCCTCGAGGTCGACGATCACCGCGCCGGCGCCGCTGGCCAGCGCGCGCGCATGGCGCTCGGGCCGGTCGGCCGGCACGAACAGGAAGGTGCGCGCGAGCCCCAGGGCCTGGGCGCTCATACCGCCTTGGCCTCGCGCAGCGCCGCGATCTGTTCCTCGCTGCGGCCCAGCGCGCGCAGGATCGCGTCGGTGTGCTCGCCCACGGCGGGGATGGCATCCATGCGGTAGTCGAAGGCGCTCTGGCGCCCGGCCGGCAGCAGCGCGGGAATGGGCCCGGCTGGCGAGTCCACCTGGCGCCAGCGCTCGCGCGCCTGCAACTGCGGATGCGCCCAGAGCCCGGCCATGTCGTTCATGCGCGCATTGGCGATCTGGGCGGCGTCGAGGCGCTCGAGCACCTGGGCGGTGCTCAGCGCGCCGAACAGGCCGACGATGATGGCGCGCAGTTCCTCGCGGTGTTCGTTGCGCCGCGCATTGCTGTCGAAGCGCGCGTCGGTGGCGAGCGCGGGCTGCAGCAGCACCTTCTCGCAGAACAGCTTCCACTCGCGCTCGTTCTGCAGCCCGAGCATCACCGTGCCGCCGTCGCCCGCGGGGAACGGGCCATAGGGATAGATGGTGGCGTGCGAGGCGGCGCTGCGCGGCGGCGGCGTCGCGCCCTGGTAGGCGTAGTACATCGGAAAGCCCATCCACTCGGCCAGCGACTCGAGCATCGAGACGTCGATGTGCGAGCCCTGCCCGGTCTTGCCGCGCTGGAGCAGCGCGGCCAGGATGCCGGTGTAGGCATACATGCCAGCGGCGATGTCGGCGATCGAGTTGCCCGACTTGCAGGGCTCCTCGGGCGTGCCGGTGACCGAGAGGAAGCCGGCCTCGCTCTGGATCAGCAGGTCGTAGGCCTTCTTGTCGCGGTACGGGCCGTCCTCGCCATAGCCCGAGATGTCGCAGACGACCAGCCGCGGGTACTTGGCCTGCAGCGCCTGCGCGCCCAGCCCCATGCGTGCCGCGGCGCCCGGCGCGAGGTTCTGCACCAGCACGTCGGCGCCGGCCACCAGTTCCTGCAGCACCTCGAGCGCGGCGGGCTGCTTGAGGTCGAGCGAGATGCTTTCCTTCGAGCGGTTGACCCAGACGAAGTGCGAGGCCTCGCCGGCCACACGCTGGTCGTAGGCACGCGCGAAGTCGCCCACGCCCGGGCGCTCCACCTTGATGACGCGCGCGCCGAGGTCGGCGAGCTGGCGGGTGCAGAAAGGCGCCGCGATCGCATGTTCGAGCGACACCACCGTGATCCCGTCGAGGGGTCTTGTCATTGCGTGATTTCCTGGAAGAAGAGAGTCCTCAGGCCAGCACCGCGGTGGCCTGCATCGTGAGCCAGCCCTCGGCGTCCTCGCCCCAGAGCGCGAAGCTCCCGCCATCGGCGCCGGGCTTGCCATGCACGCGGAACGGCGCGATGTCGAAGGTGGGCCGCACGGCGCGGAACTCGAAGCGCGCGAGCGGTGCGTCGCCCGTGTGCCGGCGCAGCAGGTCGACCAGCAGGGTCGCGATCAGCGGGCCGTGCACGATCAGGCCCGGATAGCCCTCGACCTCGGTGACGTAGCGCCGGTCGTAGTGGATGCGGTGGCCGTTGAAGGTCAGCGCCGAGTAGCGGAACAGCAGCACGTCGTCGGGCACGATGTCGCGGCTGAAGGCGGCGTCCCTGGGCGCGGCCTTGGGCGGCGGCGCGGCCTCGCCCGGTTGCGGCGCGGCGCGGTAGACGATGTCGTGCTCCTCGGTCAGCGCGAGGCCGCGTGCGTTGTGCACCTCGTGGCGCACCAGCACGAACACCAGCTCGCCGCTGCGACCGGTCTTGTGCTCGACCGAGACGATGGTCGAGCGCCGCTCCACCTCGTTGCCCACCACCAGCGGATTGCCGGCCTCCCAGCGCAGCCGGCCGCCGGCCCACATGCGGCGCGGCAGCGGCACCGGCGGCAGGAAGCCGCCGCGCTTCGCATGGCCATCGGGGCCGATCTCGGACTGCCGGTGGTGCGGCAGGAAATAGAGCCAGTGCCACAGCGCGGGCAGCGGCGTGCCGGCGGCCGGCGCGGGATCGTCGCGGTCGAGCGTGGCCGACAGCGCGCGCACCGGGCTCGCGACGATCTGGTCGTGCAGGCTTTCGCTGCGGCCCTGCCAGGCCCGCAGGCCGGCGAGCGCGGCGGCGTCGATGGCGGGGGTGTTGTCTGGGGTCATCCGTTCTCCTGAATCCGGGTCAATCGACCGAGGCGCCCGATTGCTTGACGATGCGCGCCCACTTGCCGAGATCGTCGTGCAGCAGCGTCGCGAACTGCTCGGGCGAGGTCGGCGGCGCGACCTCCACGCCCTGCTGCTCGAGCTTCTCGCGCAGGTCCTTCGCGGCCAGCGCCTTGTGCATGGTGTCCTGCAGCTTCGCGAGCACCTCGCCCGGCACGCCGGCGGGCGCGAACAGGCCGATCCACAGGGTGCCGTCGTAGCCCGGCACCGCCTCGGCGATGGCGGGCACGTCGGGCAGCGCCGGCGAGCGCTTCGCGCCGCTGACGGCCAGCGCGCGCAGCTTGCCGGCCTTGATGTGCGGCAGCGCCGAGGGCAGGCTGGCGAACACGATCGGCAGCTGGCCGCCGAGCACGTCGTTGATGGCCGGCGCCACGCCCTTGTAGGGCACGTGCTCGAGCGAGATGCCGGCCATGCTGTTGAGCATCTCGCCGAGCAGGTGGTTGAGCGTGCCGTTGCCGGCCGAGGCGTACTGGTAGTGCGCGCCCTTCTGCCGCGCGAGCGCCAGCAGTTCGGGCAGGGTCTTGGCGGGGAAGCCGGGGTTGACCAGCAGCACGTTGGGCACGGCGCCGATCAGGCCCACGGGCTTGAAGTCCTTCTCGGGATCGAAGCCGGGGTTGCGGTAGAGCGCGGGGTTGATCGCCTGGCTGCTGCTGATGGTCATCAGCAGGGTCTGGCCGTCCTTCGGCGCCTTGGCCGCGAGCTGCGTGCCGATGTTGCCGCCCGCGCCGGGCCGGTTGTCGACCACCACGCCGACGCCGAGCAGTTCGCCGAGCTTCTGGCCGACCAGCCGGCCGACGATGTCGTTGGTGCCGCCCGCGGCCTGCGGCACGATCAGGGTGACGGGGCGCGTGGGATACGCGGTCGCCGGCTGCGCCGAGGCGCCGGCCGACAGCACGGCGATCGATGCCGCGGCGAACCACGAGAAAAGAGAAGAAGAAAGCGCCGTTGCGCGAGAACCCATGCCTGTCTCCGATGTGATGTGAAGGCCGCGGTGCTCCCCGGCCATGGCGGCATGGTGCGCCGCGCCGCCGCCTCGGCGCAATCTCCGATTTCGGAACCCAGCCTTCGGTTTCACCGAAGCCTCGCGGTCGACGGCTACCATCGGGCCATGCTCTTCGACCTCACCGACCTGCGCCTGTTCGTGGCCACGGCCGAGCTCGGCAGCCTTACGCGCGCGGCCGACCGGCAGCACCTGTCGCTGGCCGCGGCGAGCGCGCGCATCAAGGCGCTCGAGAACCAGGCCGGCGTGCAGTTGCTGCAGCGCGAGGCCCGCGGCGTGCGCCTGCTGCCGCCGGGCGAGGCCTTCCTGCACCATGCGCGGCTGCTGCTGAACCAGACCGACCAGTTGCGCAGCGACCTGCTCGAGTACGGCGGCGGCCTGCGCGGCCACCTGCGCGTGTTCGCCAACACCACGGCCGTGACCGACTTCCTGCCCGAGATCCTGCCGGCCTTCCTCGCCGCCAATCCGCGCATCAACGTCGACCTTCAGGAAAAACCGAACGCTCAGATACCGCGCGGCGTGCGCGACGGGCGCGCCGACATCGGCATCGTCGCGGGCAGCGTCGACACCCTGGGCCTGGAATCGATCCACTTCAGCACCGACCGGCTGGTGCTCGTGACCTCGCGCCAACACCGCTTCGCGCAGCTGCGCACCATCGCCTTCGCCGAGACGCTAGACGAGGACGCCATCGGCATGCAGCAGGGCAGCACGCTGCAGGCCTTCCTCGGACAGGTCACGGACCGCATCGGCAAGCGCCAGAAGCTGCGCATCCAGCTCGGCAGCTTCGACGCCATGTGCCGGATGATCGGCAGCGGCGTGGGCATCGGCGTCGTGCCCGAGTCGGCCGCGCGCCGCAACCAGGAGGGCATGAAGCTCGCGCTGATCGAGCTCAGCGACGCCTGGTGCGTGCGCGAGCGCTATCTGCTGGTGCGCGAACGCGCGGCGCTGCCGGTGTACGCGCAGGCGCTGGTCGACACACTGTGCCGCCACTACGCGGCCGATGCCATCGACGCAGCCGGTGGCTGAGCGGATTTTTCCGTGGGACTGCGCCTACTTGCGCGCGAATCCTGAGTTCCGCCCCTTCATCCCCACTTTCTGTGCATAACTTTGGGGGCAACTCATGTGGAGCCTTGTAAAACGAATTTAAGTCGTTGTTTTATAAAGGGATTCCACACTTTGCTCAAAAAACAGGCGGTGAACAAGATCGCCCGCCTCAGCCTTGCGCCTGGAGCTTGTCCTGCGTGCGGGTCTGGAAGTCGGCCGCGTCGTGGCGCTCGTGCAGCTGGCTCCCGGGCTGGCCCCAGGCGCGGTTGACCATGCGGCCGCGCTGCGCCGCGGGGCGCTGCGCGATCTCGTCGTTCCAGCGCAGCACGTTCCTGTATTCGCTCACCTGCAGGAACTCGCCCGATTCGTAGAGCTGCCCCTTGGCGAGCGCGCCGTACCAGGGCCAGACCGCGATGTCGGCGATGGTGTAGTCGTCGCCGGCCAGGTAGCGGCTCTCGGCCAGCCGGCGGTCGAGCACGTCGAGCTGGCGCTTGACCTCCATCGCGAAGCGGTCGATCGCGTACTCGATCTTGGTCGGCGCGTAGGCATAGAAATGGCCGAAGCCGCCGCCCAGGTAGGGCGCGCTGCCCATCTGCCAGAACAGCCACGACAGGCATTCGGCGCGCGCCGCGCGCTCGGTCGGCAGGAAGGCATTGCCGAACTTCTCGGCCAGGTACTGCAGGATCGCGCCCGACTCGAACACGCGGATCGGCGTGGCGCCACTGCGGTCCAGCAGCGCGGGGATCTTGGAGTTGGGATTGACGGCCACGAAGCCGCTGCCGAACTGGTCGCCCTCGCTGATGCGGATCAGCCAGGCGTCGTACTCGGCGCCCGCGTGGCCCAGCGCCAGCAGTTCCTCGAGCATCACCGTCACTTTCACGCCATTGGGCGTCGCGAGCGAATAGAGTTGCAGCGGATGCCGCCCCACCGGCAGGTCCTTCTCATGGGTGGCACCCGCGATCGGGCGATTGATGTTCGCGAAGCGGCCGCCGCTTTCCTTGTTCCAGGACCAGACGGTGGGCGGCGTGTAGGCGGTCGTGCCATTCATGCAATGAGTTCCAGGAGTTGGAAAGACGATGAACATTCTCTATGACTGCGCCACAGCGCCGAGTCCGCGCCGCGCGCGCATCCTGCTGGCCGAGAAGGGCATTGCCCACGAGACGGTGCAGGTCGACCTGGTTCGTGGTGAGCAAATGGGCGCGGCCTACCGCGCGATCAATCCGCAGTGCACGGTGCCCGCGCTGCGCACCGCCGAAGACGGCCTGCTGACCGACAACGCCGCCATCGCGGCCTGGGCCGAGGCGCGCCATCCCGAGCCGCCGCTGATGGGCCGCACGCCGGCCGAGAAGGCCGAGATCGCGAGCTGGCACTGGCGCGTGGAATTCGAGGGCCTGCTGGCGATCGCCGAGACCCTGCGCAACGGCTCGCCGGCCATGGCCGACCGCGCGCTGCCGGGCCCGGTGAACTACGCGCAGATCCCCGCGCTCGCGCAGCGCGGGCTGGCGCGGGTGCAGCATTTCTTCGAGACCCTGAACGACCGGCTGGCCGGCCGCGAGTTCATCGCGACCGACCGCTTCAGCCTGGCCGACATCACCGCCGTGGTGGCGGTGGATTTCGCGCGCATCGTGCGCGTGAAGCCCGGGGAACAACACCCCGAGCTGGTGCGCTGGCGCGCGGCGATGGCGCAGCGGCCGTCGATGTCGCTCTGAGCGACGACGACGGCTGCCGGGGGATCAACGCTCGATGGTGAGCGCCACGCCCATGCCGCCGCCGATGCACAGCGAGGCAATGCCCTTCTTGGCGTTCTGGCGCTGCATCTCGTGCAGCAGCGTCACCAGGATGCGGCAGCCCGACGCGCCGATCGGATGGCCGATGGCGATGGCGCCGCCGTTGACGTTGACCTTGTTGATGTCCCAGCCCATTTCCTTGTTCACGGCGCAGGCCTGCGCGGCGAAGGCTTCGTTGATCTCGAGCAGGTCGAGGTCGGCGGCCTTCCAGCCGGCGCGCTGCAGCGCCTTGGTCGAGGCGGGCACCGGGCCCATGCCCATGATCGCGGGGTCGAGGCCGGCGGTGGCATAGCTGGCGATGCGGCCCAGCGGCTTGAGGCCGAGGGCGGCCGCCTTCTTGGCGGTCATCACGAGCACGGCGGCGGCGCCGTCGTTCAGGCCCGAGGCATTGCCCGCGGTCACGCCGCCGGCCTTGTCGAAGGCGGGGCGCAGGCCGGCCAGGCCTTCGGCGCTGGTCTTGCGGTTGATGAACTCGTCCTTGTCGAAGACGACCGGGTCGCCCTTCTTCTGCGGGATGGTGACGGGAACGATCTCGTCCTTGAACTTGCCGGCGTCCTGCGCGGCGGCGGCCTTGGTCTGGCTGGCGAGCGCCAGTTCGTCCTGCGCGGCGCGGTCGATGCCGTACTTCTTGGCCACGTTCTCGGCCGTGATGCCCATGTGGTACTGGTTGTAGACGTCCCACAGGCCGTCGACGATCATGGTGTCGACCAGCTTCCAGTCGCCCATGCGCTGGCCGTTGCGCGAGTTCGGCAGCACGTGCGGCGCGAGGCTCATGCTCTCCTGGCCGCCGGCCACGACGATGTCGCTGTCACCCGTGGCCACGGCCTGGGCCGCGAGCATCACGGCCTTCAGGCCCGAGCCGCAGACGGCGTTGATCGTGAGCGCGGGCGTCTCCTTGGCGCCGCCGCTCTTGAGCCACGCCTGGCGCGCGGGATTCTGGCCGGCGCCGGCCGCGAGCACCTGGCCCATGATGGCTTCGCCGACCTGCTCGGGCGTGAGGTTGGCACGCGCGATCACTTCCTTGATGACGATGGCGCCCAGTTCGGTGGCCGCGATGCCGGCGAGCGAGCCGCCGAACTTACCGACGGCGGTGCGCGCGGCCGAAACGATGACGATGTCTTCCATGAGGTTCTCCGTTGAGGTGATTTGAAATTCGGGGGTGCAGGACGTCAGGCGCGGGCCTTGACGTAGCGTCCGGGGGCGGGCTCGATGGCCTGGTAGGCCTTGCCCTTGCCGTAGGTCTTGGGCGCGGGGATCTGCTTGCCCGCGTGGCCCTTGAGCCACTGGGACCAGTCGGTCCACCAGCTGCCCGGATGCTCCTGCGCGCCGGCCAGCCATTCGGCCTGCGTCTTCGGCAGCTTGCCGTCGGCGCGGATCCAGTGGCTGCGCTTGTTCTTGGCCGGCGGGTTGATCACGCCCGCGATGTGGCCCGAGGCGCCCATCACGAAACGCTTCTTGCCCGGCAGGATCTGGGTCGAGGCGTAGGCGCCGCCGATCGGCACGATGTGATCCTCGCGCGAGCCGTAGATATAGGCCGGGATGTCGATGCGGCGCAGGTCGATCTTCTCGCCGCAGACCGTGAGCGCGTCGGGCTCGGCCAGCTTGTTCTCGTGATAGGTGTTGCGCAGGTACCAGGCGTAGAACGGGCCCGGCAGGTTGGTGGCGTCGCTGTTCCAGTAGAGCAGGTCGAAGGGCGGCGGGGTCTCGCCCTTGAGGTAGTTGCCCACCACGTAGTTCCAGACCAGGTCGTTGGGACGCAGGAAGCTGAAGGTGGAGGCCAGGTCGCCGCCGGGCAGCAGGCCGCCCTTGCCGAGCTGCATCTCGCGGTACTGCACCATGGGCTCGTCGACGAAGATGTCGAGGATGCCGGTGTCGCTGAAGTCGAGGAAGGTGGTCAGCAGCGTGACCGAGGCGGCCGGCTTCTCGCCGCGCGCGGCCAGCACCGCGAGCGCGGTCGACAGGATGGTGCCGCCGACGCAGAAGCCCAGCGTGTTGATCTGCGGGCTGCCGCTGATCTCCTGCACGCGGTGGATGGCCTCGATCGCGGCCTGCTCGATGTAGTCGTCCCAGGTGGCCTGCGCGAGCGACTCGTCGGGATTGCGCCAGCTCACCACGAACACGCGGTGGCCCTGCTCGTTGGCATAGCGGATCAGCGAGTTCTCGGGCTGCAGGTCGAGGATGTAGAACTTGTTGATGCACGGCGGCACCAGCAGGAACGGGCGCTCGTAGACCTTGGCGGTCAGCGGCTTGTACTCGAGCAACTGGAAGAGCGCGTTCTCGAACACCACCGCGCCCTCGGTGGTGGCGACGTTGCGCCCCACTTCGAAGGCGCTCTCGTCGGTCATGCTCAGGTGGCCCTGGCGCACGTCGTGCAGCAGGTTCTGGATGCCCTTGGCGATGCTCTCGCCCTGGGTCTCGATGGCCTTCTTCTGCGCCTCGGCATTGAAGGCCAGCGAGTTGCTCGGCGACGAGGCCGCCATCCACTGCTCGACCGCGAAGCGCAGCCGTGCCTTGGTCTTCTCGTCGGCATCGATGGCCTCGGCCATCTTCAGCAGGGTGCGGCCGTTGAGCAGGTAGATCGCGGCCGAGAAGGCCGACAGCGGGTTGCCGCTCCAGGCCTCGCCGGCGAAGCGCCGGTCGCCCTCGGGCTTGGCGCCGAAGCCCTGGCCCCAGAGCGCGGTGGCCTCGGCGATGTACTGCTGCTGGATGGCCTGCAGCGCCGCGGGATCGATCGAGAGCTTGGGCAATTCCGGCATGGTGCCCAGGGAAGGCATGCCGGGCATTTCGGGCATTTGCGGCATCTGCCACAGGGGCTTGCCATTGCCGGTCCAGGCGCCCTGCCCGGCCGACTGCTGGAAGGACTCCAGCGCCTTGCGCCACCCCTGGGTGAGCGCCTGTTGAAAGGGTTCGAACGCGTCGGCCCCCGTTGCTTTCGTCATGGTGTCTCCTGCTCCTCGCCTGAAATCGATCCGGATGGCTTTGCGTCGTTTGAGTATGCTGCATTCGCAAGACGCTCACAACGCCGCGCCGGCGCGGTCCGGACCCCGGTGGCCGTCATCGCACGGCCGGTGTGGAAACACGCTTTACTTCCTCTTTCGTTCGCCCCGCTCTCCTTTTCCAATGTTCATTCATCTCGTCGTGATCGGCTGGCTCTACGTGGTGCTGATGATGGCGGTGGCCGAGGCCACCAACACCACCGGCACCGTGCTCGGCGCCATCATCACCTTTCTACTGTACGGGCTCGCCCCCGTGACACTGGTGGTTTACCTGATGAGCACGCCCGCGCGGCGCCGGGCGCTGAAGGAAAAGGAACTGGCCGCGCAGGAGGCGGCGCGGCGCGCGGCCGCCGAGGAACTGGCGGCGAAGGCCGGGCATTCAGACCTTCCAGACCAGCGCGGCGAAGCGCCCGCTGACCCCATCGCGCCGGTGCGAAAAGAACCTTGAGGCATTGCGCACGGTGCACCAGGCATCGCCGCCGTCGTTGCCGTGGATCCGCTCGATGCCGAGCGCGCGCAGCCGCTGGCGCGCGAGCGCGGGCAGGTCGGCCAGCCACTTGCCGGGCGCGGCGCCGGGCCGGAAGCAGCCGGCGGCCTCGGGCGCATGGGCCTCGAAGGCGACCTTGACCTCGGCGCCGACCTCGAAGGCCGAGGGGCCGATGCAGGGGCCGAGCCACGCGATGACGTCGCCACCGGCCCGTGCCTCGTCCTCGAAGGACCGAAAGGCCTGCTCCAGCACCCCGCCCGCGAGCCCGCGCCAGCCCGCGTGCGCGGCCGCCACGCGGTGGCCCGCGGTGTCGCAGAACAGCACCGGCAGGCAGTCGGCGACCATGATCGTGCAGGCCGTGCCCGGCTCGGTGGCGGTGCAGGCATCGGCCGCGGTGCCGTCGGCCACGCCCGGCGCGTCGAGCGACACCACGCCCGTGCCGTGCACCTGCTGCAGGAACACCGGCCGCGCGCCGATCGCCTCGCGCAGCCGCGCGCGGTTGGCCGCGACATGGGCCGGGTCGTCGCCGACGTGGTCGCCGAGGTTCAAGCTGGCGTAACGCCCTTGAGGCCCCTGCGAGACGCCGCCCTCGCGCGTGGTGCAGACCGCGCGCACATGGGCCGGCGCCGGCCAGTCGGGCACCAGCCAGGGCAGCGCCATCAGGCCTCCGCGTCGGGCGACTGCGAGGGCTGCGCGCGCTGGAAGGCGTCGAGCTGCATGCAGGCGTCGAAGGCCGCCATGGTGCGCGGCAGGCCGCTGAAGTCGCAGTCGAAGCGGCGGCCGTTGAAGATCTGCGGCACCAGGCAGCAGTCGGCCAGGGTGGGCTTGTCGCCCCAGCAGAAGGTGCTGGCGGGCTGCTGCGCGAGCTGGCGCTCGAAGGCCAGCATGCCCTCGCGCACCCAGTGGCGGTACCAGGCGTTCTTGGCTTCCTCGTCGAGCTTCAGGTCCTTCACCAGATACTTGAGCACGCGCAGGTTGTTCAGCGGATGGATCTCGCAGGCGATCGACTGCGCCAGCGCGCGCACGTGGGCGCGGCCCGCGGGGTCGCTCGGCAGCAGCGCCGGCTCGGGATGCACCTCGTCGAGGTACTCGATGATCGCCATCGACTGCGAGAAGCGCTCGCCGTCGTCCTCGAGCAGCGGCACCAGCATGTCGGCCGAGATCGCCGAGTACGGGCCGGTGCGGTGCTCGCCGCGCGCGATGTGCACGGGGATGTATTCGTAGTCGAGCCCCTTGAGGTTGAGCGCGATGCGAACGCGGAACGAGGCGGAGGAGCGGAAGTAGTTGTGCAGCTTCATGATCATGGTTTCGAGGATAGCGTCGATGCGGTTCAGGAGCGCGGCGCTGCGGCAAGCACGCAGCGCAGCTCGCGCAGGATGGCCGCGGGATGTTCCCGCTGCCAGGCGTCGAGCGGGGCGCGGGCGGCAGCCTCCCCGCGCGCGGCCAGGCCCAGGCGCCAGGGCCCGCGCGGGCCCACGGTCTGGTCGGCCGGGTGGTCGTGGCCTTCGCCCTCGCCATAGGGCCGGCCCTCGGAGCAGGCCGCGCACAGCATGCGGATGCCCAGGCTCCAGTTCTCGGCGCCGTCTCCCGCTGCATGGAAGCGCGCGATCAGGCTGTCGATCTCTTCCTGCGACACACCTTCGATCCAGAGTTCGAAGGTGGCGTAATCGGAAGGCGCGATCAGCGCGAGCGCGTCGAACACCGCCACCTCGCGCCCCTGGTGCAGCCGGTAGCCGTTGGGCGCGCCGTCGTGCAGCACGAGGTCGCCGTAGCGGTGGCCCGAGCCCGGCAAGGGAACGTTGCGCAGGATGGCGCGCGCGGGATCGATGCGGTCGGCCCACAGCACCTCGCTGGCCTCGTCGCCATGCACGCGGATCGGCGTCAGGCCGGCGAAATGGTCGACCGGGCCCTCGCCCTCGGCCAGCGGAATGCCGTAGAGGCGCCAGGCGCGCCGCGCCGTGGCCCAGTCGCCGAGCGCGGTGGCGGCGATGCCGAGGTTCCAGACCGCGCCCTCGTTGCCCGGGTCGCACTGCACGGCGCGCGCATTGGCCTCGAGCGAGGCGGCCCAGTCGCCGCGGTACTTGTGGATCAGACCGGCGTTGTACCAGGGCACGGCCCAGTCGGGACGGTGGCTGCTGGCCTCGGCATAGGCCCGCAGCGCGCCCTCCTCGTCGCCGTCGTCCTGGCGCGTGTTGCCGAGCTCGTTGCAGGCCTGGGCCTTGCCGGCTTTTCCGAATCGAAGGGGCATGGGGAGGAGCGAAGATGGCGGGACGGGAACGGGCCGTATTCTGCGCCCTGGCATGACGGCCCCCTCGCATACCCCGATGGCCGGCCCCGGCGCCCGGCGCCCGGGCGGCGCCTCTGGCACACTGCCGGCTTCCCCCTCTCCCGCTTCGCCCCCAAAGGATCGTTTTCCATGGCCTCCGAGTTCGTCTTCGCCCCGCCCGCGACCGTTTCCGTTCCCGTCGTCGGACAGACCGCCCGCTTCCCGGTGCACCGCATCTACTGCGTGGGCCGCAACTACGAGGATCACGCCAAGGAAATGGGCTTCACCGGCCGCGAACCGCCGTTCTTCTTCATGAAGCCCGCCGACGCCGCCGTGGTGGTCGAGGCCGGCCAGACCGGCACCGTGGACTACCCCACCCTGACCAAGAACCTGCACCACGAGATCGAGCTCGTGGTGGCGATCGGCACCGGCGGCAAGAACATCGCGGCCGCCGACGCGCACAAGCACATCTTCGGCTACGCCGTGGGCCTGGACATGACCCGCCGCGACCTGCAGAACGAGATGAAGAAGCAGGGCCGCCCCTGGGACATCGGCAAGGGCTTCGAGCAGAGCGCGCCGATCGGCCCGATCGTGCCGGTGGCGCAGGCAGGCGACGCCGAGAAGGCCGAGATCTCGCTGCAGGTGAACGGCACCGATCGCCAGCGCAGCAACGTGAGCAAGCTGATCTGGAACGTGGCCGAGACCATCGAGCACCTGTCGGCCGCCTGGGAGCTCCAGCCCGGCGACCTGATCTACAGCGGCACGCCCGAAGGCGTGGCGGCGGTGGTCGCGGGCGACACGCTGGTGGGCGAGGTCGCCGGCCTGCCCGTGCTGACCGTCAAGATCGTCTGAGGCCGCGAGCACGCCCGCCCCATGCTGCTGCGCATCCCCATCAAGCATTGCAAGAACTGCGGTACCGCGGTGGTCTACCGCGTGCCGGACGACGGAGACACCAAGGAACGCGCCGTCTGCCCGGCCTGCAACACGATCCACTACGAGAACCCGCTCAACGTGGTGGGGACCATCCCCGTGCTCGGCGACAAGGTGCTGCTGTGCAAGCGCAACATCGAGCCGCGCTGGGGCAAGTGGACGCTGCCGGCGGGCTTCATGGAGCTCGAGGAGACCACGGCCCAGGGCGCGGCGCGCGAGACCGACGAGGAAGCCGGTGCCCATTTCGAGATCGAGGGCCTGTTCGCGGTGATGAGCGTGCCGCGCGTGGGACAGGTGCACCTGTTCTACCGCGCGCGCCTGCTGAACGACCGCTTCGATCCGGGCCACGAGACCATCGAGGCGAAGCTCTTCGCCGAGGAGGAGATTCCCTGGGACGAGATCGCCTTCCGCACGGTGCGCGAGGCGCTGCAGCACTACTTCGAGGACCGGCGCCGCGGCAGCTTCGACCGCGTCCACACGATCGACATCGTCTGACCCGATGAAGCACGCCATCTCCCTTCGACGCGGCGCGGCACTCGCGTTCGCCGTCGCCCTGCTGGCCGCCACCGCGGCGCGCGCCGAGACCGTGGGCGAGGTCGACACCGCCTTCAAGCTGATCGGCCCCGACCACAAGATCGTGATCGAGGCCTACGACGACCCCAAGGTCAGCGGCGTGACCTGCTATGTCTCGCGCGCCAAGACCGGCGGCATCGCGGGCGCCTTCGGCGTGGCCGAGGACAAGGCCGAGGCCTCGATCGCCTGCCGCCAGGTCGGCCTGGTGAACGTGACGCAGCCGCTGCCCAAGCGCGAGGAGGTCTACAGCGAGCGGCTGTCGGTGCTGTTCAAGCGGCTGCGCGTGGTGCGCATGGTCGACGCGCGGCGCAACACGCTGGTCTACCTCACCTACTCCGACCTGCTGATCGACGGCTCGCCGAAGAACAGCGTCACCGCGGTGCCGATCGACCGCGGCACGCCGATCCCGCTGAAGTGATCGCCCGATGGCGCGCGGCCGCCCGCGCGCCAAGTCCCTGCCGGCCCGCAGGGAACGCGCCGGGGACTTTGCTAGCATCGACCGGCCGGGCCGCACGGCCCCGAGATCCGAGGGAACCCTTCAGAACGTCCCCGTTCCAACCGAGCGCCATGCACCTTCAGACTTTTGTTTTCCGAATCGGCGCCGCGGCGCTGCTCGCCGCCGGCATCGCCGCCTGCACGACCACGCCGCTGCCGCCGATGCAACAGCCCGGCCGCACCGCGACCCCGCCGCCGCAGCGCCAGGCCTTGTTCATCCGGCCCGCCGCCGGCACCACCATCGGCCGCTTCGACGGCGTGCGCAACAAGGGCGTGGACATCGCCGGCAACCTCGGCGACCCGATCGTGGCCTCGGCCGACGGCCGCGTGGTGTACGTGGGCAACGAACTGGCCGCCTACGGCAACATGGTCATCATCAAGCACAACGAGACCTTCCTCACCGCCTATGCCCACGCGAGCACCATCCTCGTCAAGGAAGGCGCGGTGGTGCGCCAGGGCGAGAAGATCGCCGAGATGGGATCGGGCGGCGATGCCAACCGCGTGAAGCTGCGCTTCGAGATCCGCAAGAACGGCGTGGCCGTCGATCCCGAGCCCTACCTGAGCGGCCGGCTGCAGCAGTAAGCGGGCCTCACAGCAGGCTCTCGGGCACCAGCGGCGCGAGCAGCTCGAGCCGCCAGCGGGCCCAGAAATTCGTCTCGGGCTCGGTGTGCAGGATGGTGTCGGCACCATCGCCCGCGGCCGGGCTCACCCATTCGATGCCACCGCGCGGCCCGAGCTGCAGCTGGTAGGCGCCGTCGAGCCGGATGAAGCCGATCAGGCTGTTGAGCTGCTGCGCGATCTGCGGGCTGAAGATGAAGAGCCCGATCTCGGTGTTGTGCAGCACCGAACGCGGGTCGAAGTTCATCGAGCCGATGAAGACCGTGCGCCCGTCGATCACCGCCGACTTGCCGTGCAGCCGGCCGCTCGAGGTCTCGTACATGCCGAAGCGCCGGCTCTGCTCGACCCGCTTGGGGCTGAGCTCGTAGAGCGCCACGCCCAGGCGCAGCATCTCGGCGCGGTAGCGGCGATAGCCGATGTGCACCAGCGACTCGTCGGTGGCCGCCAGCGAGTTGGTGACCATGATGTAGCCCACGCCGTTGCCGCGCACATGCCGGATGGTCTCCATGCCGCCGCGGCCCGGGATCAGGTAGGGCGTGGTCTGCATGATCTCGGTGCGCGCGCCGCGCAGATGGCGTTGCAGGTTGAACTGCACGCTGTCGGGCGAGACATCGGCCGGCGCGCCGCGGCTTTCCTCGGGCGCCAGCGCCTTGGCGGGCGCGTCCGCATAGGCCTCGGCGCGCGCCCAGGCCAGTTGCAGCTGGCCCGCGTCGAGGTCGGCGGCCAGCGGATGGTGACCCAGCAGGTCGGTGGCGCCGGGCTGCTCGGGCTCGGGCGTGCCCGGCCCGCTCGTGAGTTCGTCGAAGCGCGAGCGCAGCGATTGCGGCGAGGCGCCGTCGGCCGATACCAGCGACTCGATCGGGTAGACGTAGGGGCTGTTCCAGTAGCTGTCGAACAGCGACGAGAGCTTGTGGACCACGGGCCCGGCCACCAGCGTGTCGATGTCGATGAAGTTCGAGCCGCCGTCGCGCAGGAAGTACTCGTTGGCGATGTTGCGCCCGCCCATGACCGCCATCGTGTCGTCGACCACGAACAGCTTGTTGTGCATGCGGCGGTGCACGCGGTTGAAGTCGAGCAGCGAGGCGGTCCAGCGCGTACCGAAGCGTTCGCGCCCGGCGGGGAACGGGTTGAACATCCGCACTTCGACGTTCGGATACGCGGCCAGGCCCCGGAACAGCGGATCGGCGCCGGCCGTGTAGAGATCGTCGACCAGCAGCCGCACGCGCACGCCGCGTTCGGCCGCGTCGCGCAGGTGGCGCAGCAGGTAGCGGCCGGTCTCGTCGTTCTGCACCAGGTAGTACTGCACGTCGATCGAACGCTCGGCGCGGCGGATCAGTTCGATGCGCGCATGCAGCGAGAACTGCGCCATCGGCAGCAGGCGGAAGCCGCTGAGCGGCTCGTCTTCGCCGCGCGGTGCGGTCGCGGCCACGAGGCGGCCGAGCGTGGTGTCGGCGCCGTTCGGGATCGTCGTCGACGACCGGCGAACGACGTCGCTCGGCAGGCCCGCGCAGCCGGCCAGCAGCAGCACGCAGGCCAGCGTGAGCCAGCGGACGAGCGCCGGCCATGCACGGCCGGCTGCGGAGGGCATGACTGGCGAAGCGAAGCGGTGTGGCACGGGAGTGGGCGCACCGGAAGGCGATGCGGGCGGCGGTTTCTACCACGAGCCGGCCGCCGCATGCGGCGCTCGTAATGTTGAGGCAATGCGCATCCCTAGCATCGGTGGCCGACGCGCATCTCGCCCGCGGTGGCCGCGTCCCGCACCTGGCCCGCCTTCCGCATCACGCCGGGTTCCCTCCATCGCTTCGCAGACGCTGCCGTACATCGATGACCCTCGGACTCGCCACGCCGCCTCTTTCCCTGTCGCCTGCACGGCTCCTCGCACGCCCTGTCGCCATCGCGGACGACGCACGACCGCGCCGGCGCGAACTCGTCGATGCCTTGCGCGGCTTCGCGCTGTTCGGCATGCCGCTCGTGGGCTGGCGTGGCTTCGCGCCGATCGAGTTCCCGGGCGTCGCCGCCTGGTGGCCGCTCTTCGTGCTCGGCGGACTGCTGGCCGGCATGGCGCTGGGCCGTGCGCAGGTGCTGAGGCAGTCGGTGGCCCATCGGCGCTTCTGGCGCCGGCTGCTGCTGGCGAGCCTCGCGACGGGCTTGCTGCTCGCGCTGCACGATCCGGCAGGCCAATCCGCGCCCGGCCCGCTGCGTGCGATGGCGGTGCTGGCCCAGTTGCTTTTCTGCGTGGCGGCCTTCGTGCTGCTGTTCCAGCGCGCCGCCTGGCGGGGCCGGTTGCGCAAGCTGGCGCCGCTCGGGCGCATGGCGTGGAGCAACGGCCTCGTGCAGGCGCTGGCGGGCCTGAGCCTGTTCTACGGCGTCGGCCCGGGCCTGTGCCCGAAGTTCGGCGTGGCGGGCCTCGCCGTGGCCTGCATGGCGATCCTGGCACTGCAAGCGGCCGCGAGCTGCTGGTGGCTGCGCCGCTACAGGCTCGGCCCGCTGGAATGGGCCTGGCAGAGCCTGGCGCCGACGCGCTGGAAGCGCGAAAAGCAGGCCTGAGATGCCGGCGTCCCCCTAAGAGAGGTTTAACAATGCACTGCAACAATTCTCGAACGATGGCCGGAGAGCCCGCCAGGGACCGCACGACACCGAGCCCTCGCCGGGAGTTTCATGGCCAACCCGTTTTCGCCCTGCCCTTGCAGCATCGAGCATCTGGACAGCAGCCCGCAGCAGGCCTGGATGCGCTTCTTCCCGTGGTTGAAACCCTACCGTTGCAGGAACTGCGGCAAGTCGCAGCTTCTGCCGCAACGGGCCGTGGAACGGGCCTTGGCCAGCCTGGGCAGCAGGAAGTCGCCACGCAAAGGCGGCGCCAAGCAGGCACGGGCACTGTAGCAAGCCCGTCACGGGTCGGAGCACTGCTCTTTCGATCCCTGCTGGCTTGCGGTACAACACGTAGGTGTAACCCCCTGTAAACCGTGGGGCACAAAACTACGTTAGGACCGCATGCGAGCATCCGACCCTTTCTTTATCGCTTTCGTCTTCCTTGCCGGCATTGCCGCGGGCGCCGCCCTGATGGCCATGCTGGCCATCCTGCGGGCGGAAAGGCCGCGACGACAGCCGAAGCCCCGGGTCGAACGCGAACACGTCGTCATCGGCCAGACCGGGTTCGGCAGCCTCTGAGAGGCCTGGCAAGCGCCGGGGCGTCAGGCGCGGCGCGCCGAGCGTGCGCCTCGCCCGAAGACACGAGGGCCCCGCGTCGAGGCCCCGCGATTCAAGCGCGAAAACCCGTCTTTCCCTCGTCGATCATGCGATGAGCGAAAGCGACGCAGTTCGATAGCAATTCTTCCTCGGACCTGAAGGTGCCGATCCCGTGGCGGATGCGCCGCGAAGCCTCGCCTTCCTTCTCGAAGGTCACCCATGCGGGCCATTCGCCGTTCTCTCGGTCCTGGATGTGGCGGCGTGCGACGAAGCCGCCTTTCTTGAGGATTTCGATGTGCTGCATCGGCATCGGATGTCCATTTTTTTCTTGAGTGCGGGATTATTCTCGCGACAAGGTCTCAGGAACATGTCATGACGCGGCGGAGTTGTGACGGCCGGTAAAGGGCTGGCGGCGATCGCGGGCAGCGGGCCTGCCGCGGGCGGCAGGGGTCGAAGTGTCACCTGTTCTTTGAAAAATAACTGTATATTCAAACAGTATTTCCACGCCCATTCTTCCCATGACCCAAGTTGAGCTGTTCCATCAACCGGCCATCGTCGATGGCGCCCTTCCCGAGCCCTTCGAAGAAGCACCGCCAGTGCGGCAGAAAGCCGGGCCCGCGCCGTCTTCCCCGGAACGGGAGACCGAGCCTCCCGCCGCCTACGAGGTACTTCTGGCCGACTATGCGCACGCCAGCGACGAAGCCATCGGCCTGGCGCAGCGGCGTTTCCAGCGCGAACTCGAGCGGCAACTGGGCAGCGACGTGCTGCCGGCGCTGCGCGCCTTCCAGAACGCGAGCGAATCGAGCGAGAACGAACTCTCGAAGGCCGACATCGCGCTCGCGCGCCGCTGGGCCAAGGCCTACGACACGGCCAGGACCGCGGGCTTCCGGGATCTGGGCGATACCGACGAGGCCTTCTTCGAGGTTCGGGCGACAGCCTAGCCTAAAAGGGGACGGGACCGGTCGGCCCGGCACAATGGCCACCGACCCAGCACACGAGGAATCTCACGCATGTCCGACGATGTCTCCATGGTCTTCTTTGCATCGAAGGCCGACAGCCCCGATCTCGTCGCCGCATCGCGCCTGCTGATCGCTCAAGGCCTGGATGTCGCGGCCGATGGCGATGCACTCGTCGTCCAGTGGGAGGAGGACGGGCCCGCCCTTCGGATCAGGCTGTCCGCCGCGCCGCATGTGAGCGCGGAAGCCATCGACATCGCCAAGGGCACCATGCACGCCACGGCCATGCGCGAATGCGATGCACGCTTCGAGATCGACATCGAGGACCTCGACGAAACGCTGGACGAGATCAACACGCTGATCGAGGTCCAGGCAACGCTGCAGGATGCAACGGGCGGCTACCTGTTCAATTCGTGGAACGGCGAGCTGAGCGCACCGGATTCATCGCAGGCCTGATTCCGGCGCGACGCCACGCACACCTCGGGCGCAGACAAAAAAAACGGGTCAGAGCTTGTGGCTCTGACCCGTTGTTCCATCTCGCGATGATTGTTGGTCGGTGTGAAAGGATTCGAACCTTCGACCCCTTGCACCCCATGCAAGTGCGCTACCAGGCTGCGCCACACACCGAAGCTCTCGATTATAGCCTTCTCTTTTCAGCGTCCGACGGTCAGCAACTCACGAATTTCAAAAAGCTCGCGGCGAAGCTGCAACAACTGCGACAGGTCGACACTGCGGGCCGCGTTCGGCACTGCTTCCTCGTCGTGCAGCGCGGCCTCGAACTCCTCGTGATCGATCTCGACGGCCTCCATGCCTTCGAGCGGCACCTCGCCGGCCTTGCGGCGGTCGCGTTCGTGCTGCACCAGTTCCTGCAGCTTGTTGCGTGCACCGCTGATCGTGAAGCCCTGGTCGTACAGCAGGTCGCGGATGCGGCGGATCATCAGCACCTCGTGGTGCTGGTAGTAGCGCCGGTTGCCGCGCCGCTTCATCGGGCGCAACTGCGTGAACTCCTGCTCCCAGTAGCGCAGCACATGCGGTTTCACCCCGCAGAGTTCGCCGACCTCACCGATGGTGAAGTAGCGTTTGACGGGGATGGGCGGGAGCGCCTTGTCGGCCATGTTCTCCATTGAAATCAAGTCTGCGCGCGGCAAACCTCAGAGGTTACTCCACGGGAGCGCGCGCGAACAAGCCCTATTCGGAACCCAGGCTCCACTCGACCTCGGGGGAGGCGTTCGGATCGATGTTTCCGTGAATCTGTTCCTTGAGCTTCGCGCTCGCATGGAAGGTCGCGACGCGGCGCTCGCCGATCGGAATGGCTTCGCCGGTGCGCGGGTTGCGGCCGGGGCGCGGCGCCTTCACGCGGATCTGGAAGTTGCCGAAGCCCGAGATCTTCACGTCCGTGCCTTCGATCAGGCTGTTGGCAACCAGGTCGAAGAAAGCCTCGACCATGTCCTTGGACTCGCGCTTGTTCAGGCCGATCTGCTCGAACAGCAGGTCGGCCAGATGCGCCTTGGTGAGCGCGGGCGTCTCGAGTGCTTCGAGCGTGAATTCGACGGCATTCATTCGGGTCATCCTCTCAGGCGTCCGCCCACCTTCGCGGCCAGTTGATCGACGATGGCGCGCACGGCCGGCTCGACCTGCTCGTCGGTCAGGGTGGCGTTGTCGTCCTGGAAGCGCAGGCGCACCGCCATGCTCTTCTCGCCGGGTTGCAGGCCGCCGGCCGCGGCCACCGTGCCGTCGCGCGCGGGCTGCGGACGGTAGATGTCGAACAGCACCGCGTCGCGCAGCAGGCCTTGCGCGGCACCGGTCGAATGGATGGCGTCGATCAGCGCATCGTGCGTGACGGCTTCCGCCACCACCACCGCGATGTCGCGTTCGACCGCCTGGTGCTTGGGCACGGCTTGCGCCACCGGCACGGGACGCGCGGTGACGGCATCGAGGTCGAGCTCGAACAGCACGGCGGGCTGCGCGAAGTCCCATTTCTGGCGCCAGCGCGGATGCAGCTCGCCAACGAAGCCGACGGCCTTGCCCTCGACGATCACGCGCGCCGAGCGGCCCGGATGCAGCGCCGGATGCTCGGCGGCTTCGAAACGCGGCACCAACGGCGCGAGCAGCGCCTCGACGTCGCCCTTCACGTCGTAGAAGTCGACGCGCTGCGACTTGCCGTCCCAGCGTGCCTCGTCGGCATCGCCCCAGGCGAGGCCGGCCACGCGCATCGGCTGATGCACGCCGCGCACCGTGCTGTCGGTGGTGGCCACGCTGTCGTCGCGCAGGAACACGCGGCCCACCTCGAACACGCGCACGCGCGGCGCCTTGCGGTCGAGGTTGAACTTGAGCACCTGCAGCAGCGAACCGAGCAGCGACGAACGCATCACGCTCATCTGGCTCGCGATCGGGTTCAGGAGCTTGACCGGGTTGTCGTTGCCAGCGAGCTCCTTCTCCCAGTCGGCTTCGACGAAGCTGAAGTTGATGGTTTCCTGGTAGCCCAGCGCGGCCAGGCCGCGGCGCACCGCGAAGCGGCTGCGCTGTGCCTCGGGGCGCACGCGCGCGGTGATCGGCGCGAGCGGCGCGGTGGTCGGCAGGTTGTTGAAGCCGATCAGGCGCGCGACCTCCTCGATCAGGTCTTCCTCGATCAGCAGATCGAAGCGGTGCGGCGGCGGCACGATGGTCAGCGTGCCGTCGCCTTCGGTCAGCGCGAAGCCCAGCCGGCGCAGCGCATCGGCGCACTGGGCCTGCGTCAGCGGCATGCCGATCACGCGCGCTGCGCGCGCCACGCGCAGCGTCACGGGCATCGCCTCGGGCACACGCAGGATCTGGTCGTCCATGGCGCCGGCCTGGCCACCGCAGATCTCGACGATCAGCTGCGTGATGCGCTCGATGATCTCGACGGTGCGGCTCGGGTCGACGCCGCGCTCGTAGCGGTGGCCGGCGTCGGTCGAAAAGTTGAAGCGGCGCGAACGGCCCTGCACGGCCTCGGGCCACCAGAACGCGGCCTCGACGTAGATGTTGCGCGTATCGTCCGAGACCGCGGTGGCGTCGCCGCCCATGATGCCCGCGAGCGACTCGACCTCGCGGTCGTCGGCGATCACGCCCACCTTGTCGTCGACCGTGATCGTGGTGCCATTGAGCAGCTTGAGCTGTTCGCCGGCCTTGCCCCAGCGCACGTTGAGGCCGCCGTGGATCTTGTCGAGGTCGAAGATGTGGCTGGGCTGGCCGTACTCGAACATCACGTAGTTCGAGATGTCGACCAGCGGCGTGACGCTGCGCTGGCCGCAGCGCGCGAGGCGCTCGACCATCCATGCGGGAGTGCTGACCTTGGTGTCGACGCCACGCACGATGCGGCCCGAGAAGCGGCCACAGAGCTCGGGCGCATCGACCTTCACCGGCAGCTTGTCGGCGAAGGCCACTTCGACCGGCGCAGCGGCGCGCGGCTTGAGCGGCGCGCCCGTCAGCGCGGCGAGTTCGCGCGCCACGCCGTAGACGCTGAGGCCGTGCGCGAGATTGGGCGTGAGCTTGAGCGTGAGCAGCGTGTCGTCGAGCTTGAGCACTTCACGCACGTCGACGCCGATGGGCGCATCGGCCGCGAGCTCGAGCAAGCCGCCATGGTCTTCGCTCAGTTGCAGTTCGCGCGCCGAGCACAGCATGCCCTGGCTCTCGACGCCGCGCAGCTTGCCGAGCTTGATGAGGAAGGGCTTGCCGTCCTCGCCGGGCGGCAGTTCGGCGCCCACCAGCGCGCACGGCACCTTGATGCCGACGCGCGCATTGGGCGCGCCGCACACGATGTTGAGCAAGGCGCCCTGCCCCGCGTCGACCTGGCAGACACGCAGGCGGTCGGCATTCGGGTGCTGGACGGCTTCCTTGATCTCGCCCACCACGATGCGCGTGAAGGGCGGCGCCGCCGGCCGGCGCTCCTCGACCTCGAAGCCGCCCATGGTGAGGGTCTCGGCCAGTTCGGCGCTGTCGATGGGCGGGTTGCAGAACTCGCGCAGCCAGGATTCCGGGAATTGCATCTCTTCGATCTCGATCTGTTTTTCTGGTGTGGAAGGTCTCGTTTCGTCTCGCGCGTCAGCGGGTCACTGGAATTGCGAGAGGAAGCGCAGGTCGCCGTCGAAGAACAGGCGAAGGTCGTTCACGCCGTAGCGCAGCATCGTGAGGCGGTCGGGGCCCATGCCGAAGGCGAAGCCGATGTAGCGCTCGGGGTCGAGGCCCATGTTGCGCACCACGTTCGGATGCACCTGGCCCGAGCCCGACACCTCGAGCCAGCGGCCGGCCAGCGGGCCGCTCTGGAACTGGATGTCGATCTCGGCGCTGGGCTCGGTGAACGGGAAGAAGCTCGGCCGGAAACGCAGCACGAGGTCGTCGCGCTCGAAGAAGGTGCGGCAGAAGTCGGTGAAGACGACCTTGAGGTCCTTGAAGCTCACGTTCTCGCCGAGCCACAGGCCTTCGCACTGGTGGAACATCGGCGAGTGGGTGGCGTCGCTGTCGACGCGGTAGGTGCGGCCCGGCGCGATCACGCGGATCTCGGGCGCCTTGACCGTGCCGGTGGTATCGGCGGCCGCGGCCGCGAACTCGGTCGCGTACTTCTTGATGTGCTGGTGAGCGTAGCGCACCTGCATCGGGCTGGTGTGCGGACGCAGGTTGTAGGGGATGCCGTCCTCGCCGTTCAGGTCGACGTAGAAGGTGTCCTGCATCGAGCGCGCCGGATGGTTCGGCGGGTTGTTGAGCGAGGTGAAGCTGTGCCAGTCGCTCTCGATCTCGGGGCCGTCGGCCACGTCGAAGCCCATGCTCGAGAAGATCTCCTCGATGCGCTCGAGGGTGCGGCTCACGGGGTGCAGGCCGCCCGGGATGCGGCGGCGGCCGGGCAGGCTCACGTCGAGCGCCTCGGCACGCAGCTGCTGCGAGAGCTCCTCGTCGGCCAGTTGCTGGCGGCGCTCGTTGAGGGCGGACTCGATCGCCTGCTTGGCCACGTTGATGCCGGCACCGCGCGACTTCTTCTCGTCGACGCTCAGCGCGGCCATGCCCTTCATCAGCTCGGTGATGCGGCCCGACTTGCCCAGGAACTGGGCCTTGGCGTTCTCGAGCTCTGCGGGGGTCTTCGCCTGCGCGAAGGCGGCACGTGCGGTGTCGACCAGGGAGTCCAACTCGTTCATAGCAACAACAGATTTCTTCGGGGAAAAATAAAAAAGGGCTGGTGCTCTTTCAAGCGCCAGCCCTTGTGCCGTGGGCGCAGGAAACTGTCCGGGGACGGTTTCCCGCTGTGCAGAATCAAGCAGCCAGCTTGGCCTTGACCTGCTCCACGATGCCCGCAAAAGCGGCCTTGTCGTGCACGGCGATGTCCGCAAGCATCTTGCGGTCGATCTCGATCCCGGCCTTGCGGATGCCGTTGGCGAACTGGCTGTAGGTCAGGCCCAGTTCACGCGAGGCGGCGTTGATACGCGCGATCCACAGTTGACGGAACACGCGCTTCTTGGTGCGGCGGTCACGGTAGGCGTATTGGCCTGCCTTCATCACCGCCTGTTTGGCGATGCGGAAGACATTGCCGCGGCGACCGCGGAAACCCTTGGCGAGTGCGAGAACTTTCTTGTGGCGGGCGCGAGCCGTTACACCACGTTTGACGCGAGGCATGTGATTACTCCTTGTTCGTCAGTTGATCAAATGCCCATGCCGGGCAGCATCGCGGCCATCGAAACCATGTTGGTTTCGTGCACCGACACCGCACCACGCAGGTGACGCTTGTTCTTGGTGGTCTTCTTGGTCAGGATGTGACGCTTGAAGGCTTGACCGCGCTTGACGGTGCCACCGGGACGAACGCGGAAACGTTTCTTCGCGCTGCTCTTGGTCTTCATTTTGGGCATGTGAATGCTCCTTTAATTTGTGCTCGTGAGGCGCCTTGGATGAACTCCATGGACTTGTTGGCCCCGAGACACTTCTTCATCCCGCCACCGCCCGCGCTGGCCTTTCGGCACGCGCCGGCGATCGGCGAAATCCCTTCAGATTCTCATCCCCGATCAAGTCGGCGGCTCGCGCCACCGGATTCGACCGGGTTTTTCTTCGCTCAGGCGCCGGCCGGAGCCGGTGCCGCCGCGTTTTCCGTCGCCGGCTTCGCCGGAGCCCCACCGGGCTTTTTGCGGCCCGGCGCGATCATCATGATCATCTGCCGGCCCTCGAGCTTCGGAAACTGCTCGACAAGGATCGTGTCGCCGAGCTCGTCGCGGATGCGCTGCAGCAAGGCCAGACCGAGTTCCTGGTGCGTGATCTCACGGCCCCGGAAGCGCAGCGTGATCTTGCACTTGTCGCCATCCTCAAGAAAGCGCCGGATGTTGCGCATCTTGATGTTGTAGTCGCCATCGTCGGTACCGGGCCGGAACTTGATTTCCTTGACCTCGATGACCTTCTGCTTGGACTTCGCCTCGGCCGCCTTCTTCTGCTCGTGGTACTTGAACTTGCCGTACTCGATCAGGCGGCACACCGGTGGATTGGCCGCCGCGACGACCTCCACCAGATCCACGTCCTGCTCACCGGCGAGGCGCAGGGCCTCCGCAAGACTCACAACACCCAATTGCTCGTTATCCGGGCCGATCAGGCGGACTTCCGGGGCCATGATTTCCCGGTTCAGGCGATGTTGGCGTTCCTCGCGGTGGCGGCGGTCGCGAAATGCAGTAGCGATGGTTGGTATCCTCTAAGTTTTGCTACAAAAAAAGTAGCGAAAGCCGCTCAGTCCTCGCGGACAAGCGGTACATTTGGCAGAAACATGTGGGGTGTTTCGACGACAAATCAACGCTTGTCAGCAACATCCTGGACGAGCCGTTGCGCGAACGATTCGAGGGACATTGCACCGAGGTCTTGGTTGCCCCGGGCGCGCACTGCGACGGCGCCAGCTTCCTTTTCCTTGTCGCCCACGACAACGATGTAAGGGAGCTTTTGCAACGAATGCTTGCGTATTTTATACGTAATCTTCTCGTTGTGCAGGTCGAGCTGGACCCTAAGCCCTTGATTTTGCAGCGTTTTCGCAACTTGCGCGGCGTAGTCGGCCTGTCCTTCGCTGATATTGAGCACCGCCACCTGCACCGGCGCGAGCCAGGCGGGCATCGCGCCGGCATGGTGTTCGATCAGCATGCCGATGAATCGCTCGAGGCTGCCGACGATCGCGCGGTGCAGCATCACGGGGTGCGCGCGGCCGCTCGACTCCGTGACGTACTCGCCGCCCAGGCGTTCGGCCGTGTTGAAGTCGACCTGCATCGTGCCGCACTGCCACTGACGGCCGATCGCATCGCGCAGCGTGTACTCGATCTTCGGGCCGTAGAAGGCGCCGTCGCCGGGCGCGATCACGAACTCCACGCCCGAGCGGCGCAGCGATTCCATCACCGCATGCTCGGCCTTGTCCCAGAGCTCGTCCGAGCCCACGCGGTTCTCGGGCCGCGTCGCGACCTTGTAGAGGATGTCCGTGAAGCCGAAGTCCGCGTACACCTTCTGCAGCTGCGCCGTGTAGGCAATGCATTCGTCGAGGATCTGGTCCTCCGTGCAGAAGATGTGGCCGTCGTCCTGCGTGAAGCCGCGCACGCGCATGATCCCGTGCAGCGCGCCGCTGGGCTCGTTGCGGTGGCACTGGCCGAACTCGCCGTAGCGCAGCGGCAGGTCGCGGTAGCTGCGCAGGTCGCTCTTGAAGATCAGCACGTGGCCCGGGCAGTTCATCGGCTTGAGCGCGTACTCGCGCTTCTCCGACTCCGTCGTGAACATGTTGTCGCGGTAGTTCTGCCAGTGGCCCGTCTTCTCCCACAGGCTCTTGTCGAGGATCTGCGGGCCCTTCACTTCCCAGTAGCCCGTGTCGCGGTAGATGCCGCGCATGTACTGCTCGACCTGCTGCCAGACCGCCCAGCCCTTGGGATGCCAGAACACCACGCCCGGCGCCACTTCGTCGATGTGGAACAGGTCGAGTTCCTTGCCGAGGCGGCGGTGGTCGCGCTTCTCGGCCTCCTCGATGCGCTGGATGTACTGGTCGAGCTGCTTCTTGTCGGCCCAGGCCGTGCCGTAGATGCGCTGCAGCTGCTCGTTCTTGGCATCGCCGCGCCAGTAGGCGCCGGCCAGCTTCGTGAGCTTGAAGACCTTCAGGAAGCGCGTGTTCGGCACGTGCGGGCCGCGGCACATGTCGACGTATTCCTGGTGGTAGTACAGGCCCATGGCCTGCTCGTCGGGCATGTCCTCGACCAGACGCAGCTTGTAATCCTCGCCGCGCGACTTGAAGACCTCGATCACCTCGGCGCGCGGCGTCATCTTCTTGATCACGTCGTAGTCCTGCGCGATCAGCTCGCGCATGCGCGCCTCGATCGCGGCCATGTCCTCGGGCGTGAAGGGACGCTCGAACGCGATGTCGTAGTAGAAGCCCTCCTCGATCACCGGGCCGATCACCATCCTGGCCGTCGGGTAGAGCTGCTTGACCGCGTGGCCGACCAGGTGGGCCGTCGAGTGGCGGATGATCTCCAGGCCCTCGTCGTCCTTGGGCGTGATGATCTGAAGCTTGGCATCGTGGTCGATGACGTCGCTGGCATCGACCAGGCGACCGTCGACCTTGCCGGCCACCGTCATCTTGGCGAGGCCGGGGCCGATGGACTTGGCGACGTCGGCCACCGAGACCGGGCCGGGATACTCGCGCTGCGAGTTGTCGGGGAGCGTGATGTGGATCATGAAAAACCTCGGGCGAAAAACAAAAAAGCGCGGTGGATGACCGCGCTTTGCTGTGGCAGGGAAGCTGGCTCGAACCAGCGCGCGCGGTTTAGCGGGCGCTTCCTTCGAAGAAGAAAACACCGCAGATGGCTTGCGGGGTAGTTCGCGGTGTCATAACCAAAGTGCCTTTCTCGCCCTTGTTGACTGACAGTGGAGCCTACGATTCTAGCCGCTCGGCGCGCTGACCGTGCCGCGGCGCACGAAGTCCGCATGAGCGAGCGTGCATCCGCACGCACGAAAAAAAGCCCGGCGCGCGGCCGGGCTTCAAGGTGACAGCGAATGTCGAGTCAGTTGCTCAGTGGAACTGCTCTTCTTCCGTCGAGCCGGTCAGTGCCTTCACGCTCGACTGGCCGCCCTGGATCACGGTGGTCACGTCGTCGAAGTAGCCCGCGCCGACTTCCTGCTGGTGCGACACGAAGGTGTAGCCCTGCTCGCGCGCCGCGAATTCCGGCTCCTGCACCATGTTCACGTAGTGCTTCATGCCCTCGCCGCGTGCATAGGCGTGCGCGAACTTGAAGGTGTTGTACCAGTTGACGTGGATGCCGGCCAGCGTGATGAACTGGTACTTGTAGCCCAGGTCCGAGAGGTCTTCCTGGAAGGTGGCGATCTGCTTGTCGTCGAGGTTCTTCTTCCAGTTGAACGACGGCGAGCAGTTGTACGACAGCAGCTTGCCCGGGCAGGCGGCATGCACGGCCTGCGCGAACTCGCGGGCGAAGCCGATGTCGGGCACGCCGGTTTCGCACCACACCAGGTCGGCATAGGGCGCGTAGGCGACGCCGCGGCTGATGGCCTGCTCGAGGCCGTTCTTCACGCGGTAGAAGCCTTCCGAGGTGCGCTCGCCGGTCAGGAAGGGCTTGTCGTTGGCATCGTGGTCGGAGGTGATCAGGTTCGCGGCTTCGGCATCGGTGCGGGCCAGCACGATGGTGGGCACGCCCAGCACGTCGGCGGCGAAGCGCGCGGCGATCAGCTTCTCGCAGGCTTCGCGCGTCGGCACCAGCACCTTGCCGCCCATGTGGCCGCACTTCTTGACGGCGGCGAGCTGGTCTTCGAAGTGCACGCCGGCGGCGCCCGCGGCGATCATGTTCTTCATCAGTTCGAAGGCGTTGAGCACGCCGCCGAAACCGGCTTCCGCGTCGGCCACGATCGGCAGGAAGTAGTCGATGAACTCCTTGTCGCCCGGGTTCACGCCACGGCCCCACTGGATTTCATCGGCGCGGCGGAAGGTGTTGTTGATGCGGCGGACCATGGTGGGCACCGAGTCGTACGCGTAGAGCGACTGGTCGGGGTACATGGTTTCCGAGCTGTTGCCGTCGGCGGCCACTTGCCAGCCCGACAGGTACACGGCTTCGAGGCCGGCCTTGGCCTGCTGCATGGCCTGGCCGGCGGAGATCGCGCCGAAGGCGTTCACGTAGCCCTTCTTCGAGCCGCCGTTGATCTTGTCCCAGAGCTTCTCGGCACCGCGCTTGGCGAGCGTGTAGTCGATCGGGAACGAGCCGCGCAGGCGCACCACGTCGGCGGCGCTGTAGCCGCGCTGCACGCCCTTCCAGCGAGGATCCGTGGCCCATTCTTTCTCGAGGGCGGCAATCTGCTGTTCGCGGCTGAGTTGTTCGGTGAGGGTCTGGGGCATGGTCACTCCGTGAGTTGATTGAAGGGTTGGTTTCGAGCGTTTCGGCGCTGCGGCCATGGGCTTACTGTAATCGCGCCATCCACTCTTATGTCTTATAGAAGACATATTTTTGCATCAACAAAATCAATAACTTACGGAGATATTTCTCAATGAGAAAACAACTTTCTCATATTGAGAAAAAATACTGCGGTGCAGCAGTGGCGATTTTCACGATACGCAATCACTCTTTCGTCTGTGAAAAACGCGGGCCGGAACGCGCGCCGTCAACGCCGCGAATACGCGATCCAGTCGCCGCCCGCGATCACCGCGCAACCCTCGATGCGGGACGGATGGATCTCGTAGACCAGGCAATCGAACGTGCGGCCACCGAAGGACTGCACGCGCAACCAGCGCTTGACGTACTCGCCCGAGTCGTCGTCGGCCACTTCCTCGAGACGGTCGAGCGCGGCCTCCACCTGCGCATCGATCGCGTAGACCTCGCCCGTCACGCGCCCTTCGCCGCCAAGCACCATGCCCGGATAGGCACCGAGGTCGTAGAGCGTGCCCGCCACCTCGGCATCGGCCACGCGTCGCGGCGGCGGTGCGAAGCGCGCGATGTCGTTGCGCCCGCCCGCGCGCAAGGTGCCGTAGACGAAGACGTGGCGCTCGCCCGGCACGGACGTCGATTGCGGCATCATCGATGCCTCCTTTCCCCAAATCACCCCAGTCTATTGAACCCCGCCGCACCCGCCCCAGGCCGGCTCATGGCCTACGGCTGCCTCGCGCTGAGCATGTCGCTCGTGGGCTGCTACGTCGCCCTCTCCAAGCCGCTGGTCGCGGCCTTCCCGGTGCTGCTGCTGGCCTGGCTGCGCTTCGGCATCGCCGCGCTCGCCATACCGCACTGGCTGCGCCGCGCGCCCGACGAACCGCCGATGACGGCGCGCACGCGCTGGCTGGTGTTCCTCGAGTCCTTCCTCGGCAACTTCCTGTTCTCGATCTGCATGCTGTTCGGCGTGAGCCTCACGAGCGCGGTCTCGGCGGGTGTGATCATGGCGTCGATCCCTGCCGCGGTCGCGGTCGCGAGCTGGCTGTTCCTGCGCGAGCGCATCACGCTGCGCATCGGCCTCGCGATCCTCTGCGCGGCGATCGGCATCGGGCTGCTCGCGCTCGCGCCGGCGCATGCGAGCGCGCACCCGGGCACGGGCGCGTCCTCGTCGATGCCGTGGCTCGGCAACCTGCTGGTGTTCTGCGCGGTGCTCTGCGAGGCCGCCTATGCGGTGATCGGCAAGTCGCTCACCGGTCGGCTCGGCCCCAAGCGAATCTCCTCGCTGATCAACCTCTGGGGCTTCGTGCTCAGCACGCCGCTGGGCATCTGGTTCGCGCTGCAGTTCGACTTCGCAGCGGTGCGCCCCGGCCTCTGGCTGCTGCTCGTGGCCTACGCCCTCGCAGCGAGCATCTGGACCGTGTGGCTCTGGATGACCGGACTGCGCCACATCCCCGCCGCGCAGGCCGGTGTTTTCGCCGTGATGCTGCCCGTGAGCGCGGCCCTCGTGGGCGTGCTCGTGCTCGGGGAAAGCCTCTCCCTGGTGCAGCTGTTCGCGTTCGCGCTCGCTCTCGCAGGCGTCTTCCTGGCGACCTGGCCCGCGCGCCGCAGGCAAAACGGGCGCTCTCCCCTCTGAAAAAACAACAGCCTCCAATGAAAAAACCGCTTTTTCCCTTGGAAACGCGTTTTTTCTCATTTAGCATCCGCGATGCCAGTGGAGACCCTGTTTTTCATTGGTGACGTTCAACCAAAAAAGGAAATCAACCATGGCAACTGCAAAGAAGGCTCCGGCCAAGAAAGCTCCGGCTAAGAAGGCCGCTGCTCCCGCGAAGAAGGCTGCTCCCGCGAAGAAGGCCGCAGCACCGGCGAAGAAGGCTGCTGCTCCTGCGAAGAAGGCTGCACCGGCAAAGAAGGCCGCTCCCGCCAAGAAGGCTGCTCCCGCGAAGAAGGCTGCTGCAAAGGCTCCCGCCAAGAAGCGCACCCCGAACGCCGCCTTCATGAAGGCCCTGACCCCCAGCCCCGCACTGGCTGCCGTGGTCGGTTCGACGCCGCTGCCGCGCACCGCCGTCGTGAGCAAGCTGTGGGACTACATCAAGAAGAACAACCTGCAAGACAAGGCCAACAAGCGCAACATCAACGCCGACGCCAAGCTGAAGGAAATCTTCGGCAAGGCCCAAGTGTCGATGTTCGAACTGGCCGCGCTGATCGGCAAGCACGTCAAGTAAGCGCACCATCCGAGCGACCTCCGGGTCGATCAGGAAAGCCGGCGACAGCCGGCTTTTTTTCGTCCGTGCTTTTTCGATCGCCTCAGCGCGATGCCTCGGCACCCTGCGCGAAGAAGCGCGAGGGCGTGCAGCCGAAATGGCGCCGGAAGGTCTCGATGAAGGCACTCACCGAGCTGTAGCCCACCGTCAGCGCCACCGCCGTCACGGGCTCGCCCATGCCCAGCAACTGCACCGCCTTGAGCAGCCGCGCCTGCTGGCGCCACTGCGCGAAGCTCAGGCCGGTCTCGGCGGCGAAGCGGCGCGTGAGCGTGCGGCGCGCCATGCCGATGCGATCGGCCCATTGCTCGAGCGTGTCGTCGCGCGCGGGATCGTCGGCCAGCGCGGTGGCCAGCGCGAGCAGGCGCCGCTCCTGCGGCAATGCGAGATGCAGCGAGGTCCGCGCGCCCGCCGCCAGTTCGTCGACCAGCACCGCCACCAGCCGCAGGCGGCGCGCCGTCGCCCCCTCTTCGCCGAGCGACACCAGCCGCCCCACCAGCTCGCGGATCAGCGGCGTCGACGCGAACACATGCGGCTGCGCGGGCAAGGCCGTCGTCAGCGCCGGATCGAGATAGAGGCTCCACCCGGCCGTTGCGCCGTGGCTTTGCGCCGCGTGCGCGCAGCGCGGCGCGATCCAGCCGATCCATCCGGGCGGCAGCACCCAGCGCCCCGCGCTGGTCTCGATCAGCTGCAGGCCGGCGCGCAGCGCGAACAGCTGGCCTTCCTCGTGCGCATGCGCGCCCGTGCTGCGCGGCGCCTCGTAGGCGTTGAGGTCGAGCCGCAATGCGGGCTCAGCCATCGCGCCGCTCCGGATGCGGCATGGCCCGATGGCGATACCGATTGGCACCGCGCCGCAAGCCCGCAACGCGGTGCCTGCCTAGCATCGAAGCCATCGATCCACCCCTCCCTCTCTTCTTCAAGGAGCCGCCATGAAAGCCCAGGATGTCCTGCCCGATGACCAGAACTTCGCCGTCCTCAACGGCCAGCCCGTGCGCAAGGGCTCGGTCGGTGCCTTCCTCGCCAACGTGCGCGTGCTCGAGGACACCCAGGCCGGCGAGGCGCAGCGCCAGGCCGCGCGCGAGGACCTCGTCGCGCTGATCCCCGCGCTCGAGGCGCTCGGCCTGTTCGAGGTGTTCGAACTGCGCTCCGCAGCCCTGCGCACGGAGGTCGCGAGGCATCGCGCCGCGCTCAGCCCCGCGCCTGCTGCTGCGCCGCGCGCCTGATCGACGACAGCGTGCCGCGCGTGGTGATGACCTCGGGGTCGAGCGGAATCTCGATCAGCGTGCCCGTGTCGGCCGCCAGCGCGCGCAGCAGCGCGGCCTCGAACTGCGCGGTCTCGGTCACGCGCTCGGCCGCGTAGCCGTAGGCGCGCGCCAGCCCGCAGAAGTCGGGATTGCGCAGCGCGGTGCCGCTGGTGCGCTCGGGGTACTCGCGCTCCTGGTGCATGCGGATGGTGCCGAACATGCCGTTGTTCAGCAGCACGACGATGCTCTTGCCGCCATGCTGCGCGGCCGTGGCCAGCTCCTGGCCCGTCATCAGGAAATCGCCGTCGCCCGCGATCGTGAAGGCCACCCGGCCGGTCGCGAGGCTGGTGGCGATGCCGGCCGGCACGCCATAGCCCATGGCGCCGCTGGTGGGCGCCAGCTGCGTCTTGTGACCCTTGGCGAGGCCGTGGTAGCGGAAGTAGCGGTGCACCCAGCTCGCGAAGTTGCCCGCGCCGTTGGTGATCGTGGCATCGGCCGGCAGATGCTTCTGCAGCGTCGCCACCACCGCCGCCATGTCGACCGCGCCGCGCGGCGTTTCCGCAGGCATGCCGGCCAGCGGCTGCGGCTCGAGCCAGGCCTGGTAGTCGGCATGCGCCTGCAGCGCCCAGTCCTCCCAGGGCAGCGTGGGCGGCGCGCTCAGCACCTCGAGGCTGCGCGCCGCGGCGCTCATGCCGGCGTTGATCGCGAGGTCGGCCTGGTAGACGCGGTTGAGCTCCTCGGCGCTCGCATGGATGTGGACCAGCGTCTGCTTCGCCTTCGGCGCTTCGAGCAGCGTATAGCCCCCGGTCGTCATCTCACCCAGGCGCGGGCCGATGGCGAGGATCAGGTCGGCGTCCTTCACGCGCTGCGCCAGCTTCGGATTGATCGCGATGCCGACGTCGCCCGCATAGAGCGGATGGTGGTTGTCGAAGGTGTCCTGGAACCGGAAGGCGTTGGCCACCGGCAGGCGCCAGTTCTCGGCGAAGCGCTGCAGCGCCTGCGCGGCCTGCGCGGTCCAGCCGCCGCCGCCGGCGATCACCAGCGGCTGGCGCGACTTCAGCAGCAGCTCGCGCAGGGTGCGCAGCGCGCCCGGGTCGCTCCAGGGCTCGACCGCCTCCGCCCGCGGCAGCGGCCGCGCGGCGGTCTCGCTGCGCAGCATGTCCTCGGGCAGCACCAGCACCACCGGGCCGGGGCGGCCGTTCATCGCGGTCGAGAAGGCGCGCGCGATGTACTCGGGGATGCGGTTCGCATCGTCGATGCGTTCCACCCGCTTGGCGAAGCCCTTGGTGCTGGGGCCGAAGAAGCTGCCGTAGTCGACCTCCTGGAAGGCCTCGCGGTCGCGGAAGTCGCTGCCCACGTCGCCGACGAACAGCACCATCGGCGTGGAATCCTGGAAGGCGTTGTGCACGCCGATGGAGGCATTGGTCGCGCCCGGGCCGCGCGTCACGAAGCAGATGCCGGGGCGGCCCGTGAGCTTGCCGTGCGCCTCGGCCATGAAGGCCGCGCCGCCCTCCTGCCGGTTGACGATGAAGCGCGCGCGATCGCCGTAGGCATGGAAGCCGTCGAGCACCGCGAGGAAGCTCTCGCCGGGCACGCCGAACGCGATCTCCATGCCCTGTTCGAGCAGGCACTCGACGATCAGGTGGCCTGCGGGTTGTGATGTACTCATGAGCAGTAGAACTCCAACACTTTGTCCGCGGCGATTATGTGCGCCCGCCCCGCCTCCCTTGTTTTAATTCCCCAAATGGTTAAATTCGCGCCATGAAGGCCACCGCCCCCGATACGCTGGAACCCCGCTCGCGCGATGCCGACCGTTCGCAGCTCGCGATCCTCGCCTCGGCGCGCGACGAGTTCTCGGCGCGCGGCCTCGCGGGCGCGCGCATGGACAGCATCGCCGAGCGCGCGGGCCTCAACAAGCGGCTCATCTACTACTACTTCGGCAGCAAGGACGACCTGTTCCTCGCGGTGCTCGAGCGCACCTACGCCGACATCCGCGAGGCCGAGCAGCGGCTGCACCTCGACGAGATCGATCCGGTCGAGGCGATCCGCCAGCTGGTGTCCTTCACCTGGCACTACTACCTCGAGCATCCCGAGTTCATCACGCTGCTCAACAGCGAGAACCTGCACCAGGCCTCGCACCTCAAGCGCTCGGAACGCATCCAGGAGATGAACTCGCCGCTGGTGCAGCTGCTCGACACGGTGCTCGAGCGCGGCCGGCGCGACAACCTGTTCCGCGCGGGCGTCGATCCGGTGCAGCTCTACATCTCGATCGCCTCGCTGTGCTACTTCTACCTCTCGAACAACCACACGCTCTCGGCCATCTTCGGCCGTGACCTGCGCGCGCCCAAGGCGATGGCGCAGCGCCTCTCGCACATGACCGACCTCGTGCTCGGCTACGTGCTGCACTGACCCGCACTTCCGCCGCTTCCTGCCGCCCCCGCCTCGGCGGCAGGGCCGCGCGCCATCGCCGCGCGAGACGGCCCCCATCGCTTTCCAGATCTACGGGTATCCACCAGGGTCCACCCGTTGACGCTGCCGCGCCCGCGTTCCTAGAATCGGTAATTCACTTATTGGTGAATTGAGCTCGCAACGACACCAGCGGCCCCGCCGCGCGGAGACAAAGACCCATGAAGCAACTCGCACGCACCGCCACGCTGGCCGCGATCGTCGGCCTGGGCGCCCTGCTCCCCGCCCTCGCCGGCGCCGAAGTCGCCTACCCCAGCAAGCCGATCCGCGTGATCGTGCCCTTCGCCGCCGGCAGCACCACCGACATCATTGCGCGCGCCATCGCCGACAAGATGGGCGCGAGCATGGGCCAGCCGCTGGTGATCGAGAACCGCGGCGGCGCCAGCGGCACCATCGGCCAGCAGGCGGTGGCCACCGCGGCGGCCGACGGCTACACGGTGATGATCCATTCGTCGTCGCACACGGTCAGCCCCTCCACCTTCGCCAAGCTGCCCTTCGACACGGTGAACGACTTCGCCGGCGTCACGCCGATCTCCTCGCTGCCCAACGCGCTGGTGATCGCGCCCTCGAAGAACATCAAGACGCTGCCCCAGCTGCTGGCCGCCGCGCGCGCCAAGCCCGGCAGCATGAATTTCGCCTCGGCCGGCCAGGGCAGCGCCACGCACCTGAACGCCGAGAAGTTCAAGATGGCCGCCAAGATCGACGCCACCAACATCCCGTTCAAGGGATCGGGAGAGGCCGTCACCGAGGTGCTCTCGGGCCGCGTCGACTACTACTTCTCGCCGATCGCGCCGGTCATCGGCCAGATCAAGGAAGGCCAGCTGCTGGCGCTCGCCGTGGGTTCGCCCAAGCGCGCGGCCGCCCTGCCCGACGTACCCACCACCGCCGAGGCCGGCGTGCCCGGCTCCGAGTTCAACTTCTGGATCGGGATGATGGCGCCCGCGAAGACGCCGCGCGCCGTGGTCGACCGCCTGCACGACGAAGTGGCGAAGGCCCTCGCCACGCCCGAGGTGAAGGAGCGCTTCCTCAAGCTCGGCGCCGATGCCTGGACGCTCAAGCCCGCGCAGTTCGATGCCTACATCAAGCAGGAGATCGCGAGCAACGCCGAGCTCGTGAAGGCCGCCGGCCTCGCGGTCCAGCAGTAACGCCTCTTCCGCCAGCACCCGTCTCTCCCGCAGCCCACCGACTTCCGACCGAACGCCCCGCGCCGCCACCGGCGCGCTCTCCATGATCCGCAAACTCCTGCTCTCCCCGGCGCTGCGCCCCTTCCTGCTGATCCTGCTGCTGCTGGTGCTGTGGGACCTCGCGATCCGCCTGTTCAAGATTCCGGCCTACCTGATCCCGCCGCCCTGGGAGGTGGTCAAGCAGCTGGTCAACGAATGGCCGCGCCTGCTGGCCGAGAGCTGGAAGACCACGCTCGCCACGCTCGGCGGCTTCGGCCTCACGATCGTGATCGGCATTCCGATCGCGATGGTCATCGCCTACTCGCGGCTGGTCGAGTCCTACGTCTATCCGCTGCTGGTGTTCTCGCAGAGCATCCCCAAGGTCGCGATCGCGCCGCTGTTCGTGGTGTGGTTCGGCTTCGGCATCTTCCCCAAGGTGATCTCGGCCTTCCTGCTGGGCTTCTTCCCGGTGGTGGTCTCCACCGTGATGGGCTTCAAGTCGGTCGAGCCCGACATGCTCGACCTCGCGCGCTCGATGGGCGCGAGCCGGCTGCAGACCTTCTTCAAGATCAGCCTGCCGCAGGCGCTGCCGCAGATCTTCAGCGGCCTCAAGGTCTCGGTCACGCTGGCCGTGGTCGGCGCGGTGGTCGGCGAGTTCGTCGGCTCCAACTCGGGCATCGGCTACGTGCTGCAGGTGGCCAACGGCAACTTCGACCTGCCGCTGATGTTCGCCGCGCTGGTCGTGCTCTCGAGCATCGGCGTGGTCCTGTTCGTGGCGGTCGACCTGGTCGAGCGCGTGATGATTCCCTGGCACGCCTCGCAGCGCCACGCCAACTGAGTTCCTCCTCCCTGGTTCCTTCGCCCCAGCCAACAACTCTCCCGGAGACAAGACATGAAGAAACTGCTTCCCACGCTGCTCGCCGCCGCCGCGCTCGCCACCTTCGCCATCGCCCCCGCGCATGCGCAGGGCGACAAGCCCAAGGACAAGGTCACGCTGATGCTCAACTGGTACCTCTACAGCGAGCACGCGCCCTTCTTCCTCGGCAAGGAAAAGGGCTTCTACGCCGAGGAAGGCATCGACCTCGACATCCAGGAAGGCCGCGGCTCCGCCGTCACCGCGCAGGCGGTGGCCGCCAAGTCGGCGACCTTCGGCTACATCGACGTCACGACCATGATCAAGGCCGCCGCCAAGGGCGCGCCGCTGAAGTCCACCGGCGTGCTGTTCCAGGTCAGCCCGATGTCGGTCATGGGCTTCAGCGAGAAGAACATCAAGACGCCGAAGGACATCATCGGCAAGACCGTGGCCGTGACGCCGGGCGACTCGATGTCGCAGATGTGGCCGCTGTTCCTCAAGGTCAACGACATCAAGGCCGACCAGGTGAAGATCGTCTCGGGCGACGGCCAGACCAAGCTCAATGCGGTGATCAATGGCCAGGCCGACATGCTGCTGGGCTACGTGATGGACCAGGCCATCAAGCTGCAGGACGCCACCGGCAAGCCGGTGTCGCCGATCCGCTTCGCCGACTCGGGCGTGAACCAGATCAGCTCGGGGATCATCGCCAACAAGAACCTGCTGACCGAGAACCCCGACCTGGTGAAGCGCTTCATGCGCGCCTCGACCAAGGCCGCCGAAGCCGCCGAGAAGAGCCCCGAGGCCGCGGTCGACGCGATGCTCAAGGCCAACCCCAAGGCCGGCGTGCGCGACACGCTGATCGTGGGCATGAAGCAGAGCGTGGCGCTCTATCACACCAAGGACACGGCGAACCAGCGCCCCTTCCGCGTGGCGATGAAGAACGTCAACGACTCGCTGGACCTGCTGGTGCAGTACGGCGGCATGGACGCCTCGACGCGCGGCAAGCCCGAGGACTACGTGACGCTCGATTTCCTGCCGAACTGATCTCCCTTCGCCCGCGCGCCCGCATCCCGACCTCCCTCACGCACCCATGTCCCAAGTCAACCTGATCGAAGCGCGCGGCGTCTCGAAAACCTACCAGAGCAAGGACGGCCCGGTCGAATCGCTGAAGCCGCTCGACTTCGCGATCCGCGAGGGCGAGTTCGTCTCGGTCGTCGGCCCCTCGGGCTGCGGCAAGAGCACCCTGCTCAAGATGGTGGCGGGCCTGCTGCCGATCAGCGGCGGCAGCCTCACGCTGGCGGGCAAGCCGATCCAGGGGCCGCAGAAGGACGTGGGCATCGTGTTCCAGAGCGCGGTGCTGCTGCCCTGGCGCAGCGTGGAGGACAACATCCTGCTGCAGGCCGAGATGCGCCACCTGCCGCTCGAGGCCGCACGCACCAAGGCGCGCGAGCTGATGCAGATGGCTGGCCTCACGGGTTTCGAGAAGAAGTACCCGTGGCAGCTCTCGGGCGGCATGCAGCAGCGCGCCTCGATCTGCCGCGCGCTGCTGCACGACCCGTCGGTGCTGCTGATGGACGAGCCCTTCGGCGCGCTCGACGCGATGACGCGCGAGAAGATGAACCTCGAGCTGCAGCGCATCTGGATGGCCTCGAAGAAGACCGTGATGCTGATCACCCACAGCATCCCCGAGGCCATCTTCCTGTCGGACCGCGTGATCGTGATGAGCGAGCGCCCCGGCTCGATCGCGGCGGTCTACGACATCGAGCTGCCGCGCGCCCGCACGCTCGACATGATGGCCTCGAGCGAGTTCGGCCACTACACGAAGCTGGTGCGCGCGCATTTCTTCTCGCAGGGCATCCTGGACCACTGAGAGCCAAGCCATGGACGCGCCCCGTTTCCACGTCGAGGAGATCCGCTTCGCCGAGCGCGACGTCGCGCTGCGGCTGCCGTTCCGCTTCGGCGCCGCCACCGTCACCGCCTGCCCGCAGATCTACGTGCGCGCGCGCATCCGCTTCGAGGACGGCCGCACGGCCAGCGGCTGCGCGGCCGAGATGATGGTGCCCAAGTGGTTCGACAAGAACCCGGCGCTCACCAACGAACAGAACTTCGAGCAGTTGCGCTTCGCGCTGCGCGACGCGCGCGAGGCCTACACCGGCGAGGCCGATGCCCAGACCGCGTGGACCCATTTCGCCGCCAACTACGCCGCGCTGATGGCGCGCGCCCGCGCCAAGGGTCTGCAGCCGCTGGTGGCGGGCTATGGGCCGGCCCTGGTCGACCGCGCGATCTTCGATGCGCTGTGCCTGCACGCCGGCACCGGCTTCGCCGCCGCGATGAGCGCCAACCTCGGCGGCATCGACATCGCGGGCAGCGGCCTGGCCGACGACCTCGCCGGCTTCGACATGCCCGGCTTCCTCGCGCGGCAGCGCCCCTCGGACCGCATCGCCGCGCGCCACACCGTGGGCCTGGCCGACGCGATCGACGACGGCGATGCCCTGCCCGACGCACCCGACGACGGCCTGCCCACCACGCTCGTGGCCGCCGTGCGCCGCTACGGCCTCACGCACTTCAAGCTCAAGCTCTGCGGCGACACCGCGCGCGACATCGACCGGCTCGAGCGCATCGCGCACGCCATCGACGGCCATGCGCAGCTGGTCACGCTCGACGGCAACGAGCAGTACGCCGATGCCGATGCCTTCGGCGCCTTCCTCGACCGCCTGCTGTCCACGCCCGCGCTGTGGGCGCTCGCGAAGAAGACGGTGTTCGTCGAGCAGCCGATCCGGCGCGACGCCGCACTCGAGCGCGACGTGCGCTCGCTCGGCCGGCGCATCCCGCTGCTCATCGACGAATCCGATGCCACGCTCGATGCCTTCGTGCGGGCGCGCGAACTCGGCTACACCGGCGTGTCGAGCAAGAGCTGCAAGGGCTTCTACAAGTCGGTCGTCAACGCGGCGCGCTGCGCGCGCTGGAACGCGGCCGACGACGGCACGCGCCACTTCCTCTCGGGCGAGGACCTGACCATGCAGGCCGGCCTCGGCGTGCAGCAGGACCTGGCGCTGGTGAGCTGGCTCGGCCTCTCGCACGTCGAGCGCAACGGCCACCACTACGTCAACGGCCTCGCGGCCGTGCCCGTGGCCGAGCAGCAGGCGCTGCTGCGCGCCCACCCCGACCTCTACGAATCCAGCGATGGCGCGGTGCGCCTCGCGATCCGCGGCGGACAGCTCGCCCTGTCCTCGCTCGCTTCCGCGCCCGGCTTCGCCACCGGCCAGCCCGGCGCGGGCATCTCGTGGGACGCCATGCGTTCCGTCTACTGAAGCAGCGCTTCTCCGTCCCCTCTCTCACTCAAGGAAAGAACATGCCCACCCAACGTCTAGGAATCATCATGCACGGCGTCACAGGCCGCATGGGCATGAACCAGCACCTGATCCGCTCGATCTGCGCCATTCGCGCCCAGGGCGGCGTGACGCTGTCGAACGGCGACAAGGTGATGCCCGACCCGATCCTGATCGGCCGCAACGCCGAGAAGATCGAGGCGCTGGCCAAGGCCCACGGCATCCAGCGCTGGGGCACCGACCTCGACAAGGCGCTCGAGAACAAGGACGACACCGTCTTCTTCGACGCCGGCACCACGCAGATGCGCCCCACCCTGCTGGCCAAGGCGATCCGCGCCGGCAAGCACGTCTATTGCGAGAAGCCGATCGCGACCAACCTCAACGAGGCGGTGGAGATCGCGCGCCTGGCCGAGGAAGCCAAGGAGAAGCACGGCCTCAAGCACGGCGCGGTGCAGGACAAGCTGTTCCTGCCCGGCCTGCGCAAGCTCGACATGCTGCGCCGCGCCGGCTTCTTCGGCCGCATGCTGAGCGTGCGCCTGGAGTTCGGCTACTGGGTGTTCGAGGGCGACCTGCAGCCGATCCAGCGCCCGAGCTGGAACTACCGCAAGGAAGACGGCGGCGGGATGATCCTCGACATGATGTGCCACTGGCGCTATGTGCTCGACAACCTGTTCGGCGAGGTGAAGTCGGTGAGCTGCCTGGGCACCACCCACATCCCGAAGCGCTGGGACGAGGCCGGCCAGCCCTACGAGGCCACGGCCGACGACGCCGCCTACGCCACCTGCGAACTCACCGGCCACAACGGCGAGCCGGTGATCGCGCAGATCAACATGAGCTGGGTCACGCGCGTGCGCCGCGACGACCTCGTGACCTTCCACGTCGACGGCACCGACGGCTCGGCCGTGGCCGGCCTGTCGAGCTGCCGGGCCCAGTCGCGCGTCGCCACGCCACGCCCGGTGTGGAACCCCGACGAGAAGCAGACCATGAACTTCTTCGACCAGTGGCAGGAGATCCCTGACTCGCAGGTCTACGACAACGGCTTCAAGATCCAGTGGGAGCACTTCATCCGCCACGTGGTGGAGGACGCGCCCTACAAGTGGACCCTGCCCGAAGGCGCCAAGGGCGTGCAGCTGGTCGAGGCCGCGCTCGAATCGTGGCAGGACCGCCGCTGGGTCGACGTGCCCGCGCTGAAGGTCTGAGACCCGGAGACCCGACCGCATGGCCCTCTCGCTCAAGCTCCCCACCGCCGGCGGCGCGCTCGCCGACTACGCGCTGCGCGGCAGCACGCCGCCGAAGCCGCCCGCGGGCGTGCGCTTCGACCGCATCGCCTACTCGGCCGCGCACGTCGTGGCCGACCCGCTGGCCGCCATCGATCCCTGGCTGCAATGCGCGGTCGACTGGGACGCCACCCTCGCCTACCGGCGCCACCTCTACGCGCTCGGGCTGGGCGTGGCCGAGGCCATGGACACCGCGCAGCGCGGCATGGGCCTGGACTGGCCGACCTCGCTCGAGCTGATCCGCCGCTCGATCGATGCCGCCAGCGACATTCCCGGCGCGCTCGTGGCCTCGGGCTGCGGCACCGACCACCTCGACCTCGATGCGGTGAAGAGCGTGGACGACGTGATCCGCGGCTACGAGGAACAGATGGCCGCCATCGAGAAGCTCGGCGGCAAGCTGATCGTGATGTGCAGCCGCGCGCTGGTGCGCGTGGCGAAGGGCCCGGCCGACTACGAGCGCGTGTACGACCGCATCCTGAGCCAGGCGAAGCAGCCCGTGGTGCTGCACTGGCTCGGCGAGATGTTCGACCCCGCGCTGGCCGGCTACTGGGGCACGACCGACGTCGATGCCGCGATGGAAACCGCGCTCGGCGTGATCGCGGCCCATCCCGACAAGGTCGACGGCATCAAGATCTCGCTGCTCGACAAGGATAAGGAGATCGCGATGCGCCGCCGCCTGCCGGCCACCGGCGGCCCCGACGGCCAGGGCGTGCGCATGTACACCGGCGACGACTTCAACTACGCCGAGCTGATCGCGGGCGACGGCCACGGCAGCCACCCCACGCACGGCAAGAGCGATGCGCTGCTGGGCATCTTCGACGCCATCGCGCCGGCCGCCAGCGCCGCCCTCGGCGAACTGGCCGCGGGCCGCGTCGAGCGCTTCCACGAGATCCTCGGCCCCACCGTGCCGCTGTCGCGCCACATCTTTGCCGCGCCCACGCGCTTCTACAAGACCGGCGTGGTCTTCATGGCCTGGCTCAACGGCCACCAGAAGCACTTCACCATGGTCGGCGGCCAGCAGAGCACGCGCTCGCTGCAGCACTTCGCCGAGCTGTTCCGGCTGGCCGACGCGGCCCACCTGTTCGAGCAGCCCGAGCTCGCGGTGCGGCGCATGAAGACGCTGCTGTCGCTGCACGGCGTGGAGTGAGCCCGTCCATGCGCGACTTCTCGCAGAACCACGACTGGCTCTCGATCAACACCGCCACGGTGCGCAAGCAGTCGGGCGCCGAAGTGCCGCTCGACCGCATCGTCGACCAGTGCGCCGAGCGCGGCATCCGCGCCATCAGCCCCTGGCGCGACCAGGTCGCGGCCGTCGGCATCGACAAGATCGCGCGGCAGTTGAAGACGCACGGCATCGGCCTCTCGGGCTACTGCCGCGGCGGCTTCTTCCCGGCACCCGATGCCGCGGGCCTGAAGGCCGCGCTCGACGACAACCGCCGCGCCATCGACGAAGCGAAGACGCTCGATGCGCCCTGCCTCGTGCTGGTGGTCGGCGCGCTGCCCGGCGCGCTCGACGGCAAGGCGGCCTACAAGGACATCGCCCGCGCACGTGGCGAAGTGCGCGACGGCATCGCGGCCTCGCTCGAATACGCACGCGAAGTCGGCATGCCGCTGGCCATCGAGCCCCTGCACCCCATGCAGGCGGCCGACCGCGCCTGCATCAACACGCTGGAGCACGCGCTCGACCTCTGCGACGAGCTCGATGCGGGCAGGAGCGGCATGCTCGGCGTGGCGCTCGACATCTACCATGTGTGGTGGGACCCGAAGCTGCAGCAGCAGATCGCGCGCGCGGGCCGCGAGCGCCTCCTGGCCTACCACGTCTGCGACTGGCTCACGCCCACGCGCGACCTGCTGTCCGACCGCGGGATGATGGGCGACGGCGTGGTCGAGCTGAAGAAGATCCGCGGCTGGGTCGAAGAAGCCGGCTTCGCGGGCTTCAGCGAGGTCGAGATCTTCTCGAACCTCGACTGGTGGCAGCGACCGGGGGCCGAGACGCTCGACGTCTGCATCGAGCGGCATCGCAGCGCGGTCTGACCCCGGCGCGGGGGCAAGCAGGCCATGGCGGCCTGTGCTGCAATGCGCCCATGCCCGCCCCCAGCCTCGACGACCTGCGCCGCTACGCCGTGGCGCGCACCCTGTTCAAGCCCACCACGCTCCCCAGCGCGATCAGGAAGCTCGGCTTCGTGCAGGCCGATCCGATCCGCGCCCCGGCGCGCGCGCAGGACCTGACGCTGCGCCACCGTGTCAACGACTACCGCGCGGGCGACCTCGAGCGGCGCTACACGCGGCTCGCGATCGAGGAGGACTGCCTGGTCAACTACGGCTTCCTGCCGCGCGAGCACCTGGCGCTGATGCATCCGCGCGAGGCCGCCAAGCCCTGGGACGCCGAGACGCGGCGCAAGGCGGCCGACGTGCTGGCCTTCGTGCGCGAGCGCGGCCGCGTGCATCCGCGCGAGGTCGAGCAGCACTTCGCGCACGGTCGCATGCGCAACTACTGGGGCGGCTCGGGCAATGCGTCGACGCACCTGCTCGACGGCATGCACTACCGCGGCCTGCTGCGCGTCGTGCGGCGCGACAGCGGCACGCGCATCTACGAGGCGGTCGAGCATGCGCCGGCCGACGAGAGCCCGGCCGGTCGCGCGCGCCGCGCGGCCGCGCTGATCGAACTGATCGTGCGCAAGTACGCGCCGCTGCCGGCCGGCAGCCTGACCTACCTGGTGCGGCTGCTCGGCTACGGCGCGCCGCACCTGTCGGCGCAGACGCAGGCCGCGCTGCGCCTCGCGCGCGAGGAGCTCGCGAGCCTGCGCATCGACGGCACCACCTGGTACTGGCCGGCCGACGAGAACCCGGCCTCGCGCCGCCATGCACCCGACGACGCGGTGCGCCTGCTCGCGCCCTTCGACCCCGTGGTGTGGGACCGCCGCCGCTTCGAGCTGCTCTGGGGCTGGACCTACAAGTTCGAGGCCTACACGCCCGCGCCGCAGCGCCAGTTCGGCTACTACGCGTTGCCGCTGCTATGGCACGACCGCGTGATCGGCTGGGCCAACGTGAGCGCGCCCGAGGGACGGCCCCAGCCCGCCTTCGGCTACGTCGAGGGCCGCAAGCCGCACGGCGCGGCCTTCCGCGCAGCGCTCGACGACGAGCTCGGGCGCATGGCCGAGTTCCTCGCGGCGCGCTGAGCCGGCCGCGGGCCACCCCCGGCGGCCTGGGGTCTTGGCCCGTGCGCGACAGGGCCGGGCGCGCCGCCTGCCTAGAATCGCCCTCGCCCCGGTGCGAGCCGGGGCAAGCGTTCTCAGGGCGGGGTGCAATTCCCCACCGGCGGTGATGGCGGTGTTCTTCGAAGGAAGGTACTGCATGAGCCCGCGAGCGCCCGTGGCTTGCAACGAGCCGCGGGGTCAGCAGACCCGGTGCGATCCCGGGGCCGACGGTCACAGTCCGGATGAAAGAGAGCGCGAAATGCGGGCCGGCCCGCGCGCTTCTGCCATGGAGCGTGCGGTCTGCTCCGTGGTTTCGTGCGCCCTGATTCAGGAAACCTGCTTTCGAAGAGGCACACCATGAGTCAGATCAACGACCTTCCCCTTTCCGCCATCGCCGCGACGGACGCACCGCGCGGCCAGCGCATCGCCTTCGTCGAGGCGCAGTGGCATTCCGACATCGTCCACCAGGCACGCGACGCCTTCCTCGAGGAGATGGAGCGCCTGGGCGTGCCGCGCGATCGCATCGACGTCTTCGACGTGCCCGGCGCCTTCGAGATCCCGCTGCATGCCAAGCGGCTCGCGCTGTCGGGCCGCTACGCGGGCATCGTGGCCTGCGCGCTGGTGGTGGACGGCGGCATCTACCGCCACGAGTTCGTGGCCAGCACGGTGGTCAGCACGCTGATGTCGCTGCAACTCGAGACCAATGTGCCGATCTTCTCGGCCGTGCTCACGCCGCACCACTTCCACGAGCACGTGGAGCACCGCAAGTACTTCCACCGCCACTTCGCGGTCAAGGGCACCGAGGTGGCCGAGGCCTGCGTCAAGACGCTGAAAGGTCTGCAAGAGGTCGAAACGCTGCTGGCGGCCTGAACGCGGGCGCGCTAGTCTGGGTGGATGGCTTCCCCGTCATCCCCCACCACCCCACCTTCCGCCGCGCCCGGTCGCTACACGCTCTACGGCGCGCCCGGCTCGGGCGCGACGCCCGTGCATGCGGCGCTCACGCTGATCGGCCTCGGCGACCAGGTCGACACGGTCGACATCGCGACCTGGGAAGGCGATGCCGAGCGCGATCGCATCGCCAGCCTCAACCCGATGCGCCAGGTGCCGGCGCTGGTGCTGCCCTCGGGCGAGCTGATGACCGAGAGCGCGGCGATCCTGCTCTGGCTCGGCGACCGCCATCCCGAGGCCGGCCTCTGTCCCGCACCCGGCGATGCGCTGCGCGCGCAGTACCTGCGCTGGATGGTCTACCTGCCGGCCGCCATCTATTCGATGTTCTGGGTGCGCGACGATCCCGCGCGGCTGGTGCCCGACCAGGCGGCGCAGCCCGCGATGCTCGAGCGCTCGGCCGAGCGCGTGGCCCATTGCTGGCACCTGATGGACACGCAGATCGCCGAGCCCTCGCCTTATCTGCTCGGCGAGCGCATCGGCATGCTCGATCTCTACGTGGCCGTGATGTCGCGCTGGACGCCCTGCCGCGAGCGCTTCTACCGCGAGGCGCCGCGCATGGCCGAGGTGGTGAAGCGCGTTGACGCCGAGCCGCGGCTGGCCGCGTTCTGGGCCGAGCGCTTTCCGTTCACGCCGGGCTGGGAACGTGGCGAGTGACGCGCGTCGGGCCGCGGCTTCCGATAATCGCGTCATGACCCGCAAAGAAGCCACCACCGACTACCCGATGACGATCTACCACAAGCCCAACTGCAGCACCTCGCGCAACGTGCTGTCGTTGATCCGCGAAAGCGGCGTGGAGCCCGAGATCGTCGAGTACCTGAAGACGCCGCCGTCGAAGAAGAAGCTGCGCGAGCTCGCCGACGCGATGGGCCTGAAGGCGCGCGAACTGCTGCGCACCAAGGAAGAACCGTACGCCGCGCTGAAGCTCGACGACCCGAAGTGGAGCGACGACCAGATCCTCGGCTTCATCGTCGAGCATCCGATCCTGCTGCAGCGCCCGATCGTGGTGTCGCCGCGCGGCACGCTGATGTGCCGGCCCTGGGAACGGGTGCGCGAGATTTTGCCGGCCGTCTAAGGGCCGTCCGTCTCGCGCAGCACCCAGCTTCGATCGCGGGACACCAGCCGATGGGTCGGCGCGAGCGCGTCGAGGAAGCGCGCATCGTGCGAGGCCACGACGAGCACGCCCGGAAAGCCCCTGAGCGCCTGCTCGAGCGCGAGCACCGAGGCGATGTCGAGGTGGTTCGTGGGCTCGTCGAGCAGCAGCATCTCGGCCGGTTCGCCGCTCCACAGCGCGCAGGCAAGCGCGGCCTTGAGCCGTTCGCCGCCGCTCAGTTGCGCCAGCGGCCGCAGCACTTCGGCCGCACCGAGCCCCAGCAGCGCGAGCCGGGTGCGCAGCTCGCCTTCGGGCAGCGGCGAATACAGCGCATCGAGCTGCCGCAGCAATGACCTATCGAGCGGCATCGCGGCGCCGCCGTCCTGATCGAGCCATGCCGAGCGCAGCGGTGCTTCGCAACGCCCGGCGATCGGCGCCTGCTGTCCCGCGAGCATGCGCAGCAGGCTGGTCTTGCCGCAGCCATTGGGGCCGCCGAGGCCGATGCGCACGGGGCCATGCAGGCACAGGTCCAGCGGTTTCGCGCCGGCCGGCCGTGCGGGCACCGCGCCCTCGAGCCACAGGACGCGGCGCCCGGCGGGAACCACCGAGCCCGGCAGCGCGAGTGCGACCGCGGACGCAGGCGCCACGCCGGCCGCTGCCTCGCGCACGGCGGCATCGAGCGCCGCGCGACTCTCGCGCTGCCGCTCGTGCTCGCGTCCCGCGTGGGCCTCGGCATTGCCCTTGAGGCGGCCCAGGTAGAGCCCGCCTAGATTGGCATCGCGCGCCCAGGCCGCGCCGCGCGCGGCACGGCGTTGCTGCGCGTCGTGCTGCCGGCGCAGTTCGCGCAAGGCGGCGTCGCGCTCGTGGCGCGCGTGCGCGAGCCGGGCCTGCGCGGCGTCGGCCTCGCGCTCGCGCCAGGCGCTGTAGGCCTGCCAGCCGCCGGTGCAGCCGCGCAGGCCGCCGGCCGGCGCGATCTCGACGATGCGGTCCATGCCCTCGAGCAGTTCGCGGTCGTGGCTCGCGACCACCACCACGCCGCGCCAGGCCGCGAGCCGCTCGCGCAGCCAGCGCCGTGCATCGACATCGAGATGGTTGCTGGGCTCGTCGAGCAGCAGCGCATCGGCGCCCGAGAGGAAGGCGCCGGCCAGCGCGACGCGGGTGCGCTCGCCGCCGCTCAGGCTGTCGGCGCGCCGGTCGATGGCGCAGGGCAGGCCCGCGTCGGCGAGCGCGGCCGCGAAGCGCGCGGGCAGGTCCCAGCAGCCTTCGGCGTCATCGAAATCGGCGGGCGTGGCATGACCGGCCTCGATGCGCGCGAGCGCGGCGAAGGGACGCGCGAGGCCCGCGAGCGCGGCCAGGTCCGCATCCGGCGCGGCGCCGGCGTTCTGCGCCACGTGCACGCGGCGCGAGGGCCGCACGATCGCGCCTGCCGTGGGTTCGCGCCGGCCCGCGAGCAGGTCGAGCAGCATCGACTTGCCGGCGCCATTGCGCCCGACCAGCCCGATGCGCCCGGGCTGGAAGGTCGCGCAGAGATCGTCGAACAACAGATGCCCGCCCGGCAGCGCGAGGCTGGCGTGGCGCAGCTCGAAGCCGGCGGTGGAAGAAAGAGAAAAGGAAGCGTCCGGCCCTGAACCCGGGCGCGGTGCGTGCGTGCGATGAGCCATGCCGGCCCTCCGATGAATCGTTGGCAAGGCGATGCACGGTGGTCATGCATCGCGGCGATCAAGGAAGGCTCAAAGGCGCATTTCGGGGGGACGCTCCGGAAAAAACGAAGGGCCGCGAAAGGCCCCGGGCCGTTTTGGAGGCGGGCCTCGCGCGAAGGTTCCGCGACTTTTCTTCTCTCTTCTTCAGCGCCGCAGCAGCACCGGCAGCGCCGAGGCCAGCATCGCCACGCCCGAGGCCGTCAGCAGGCCCAGCACGATCTTGCGGAAGGTGGCTTCGCTGATGCCGATGTACAGCCGCGCGCCGAGCCGCACCGGCACGAACACGGCCACCGCGACCAGGCCCAGCAGCGGGATCGTCGACACGGCGACGCCGCCGCGCGCCACGTGCAGCGAGAAGGCCACCACCAGCATCGTGAGGTTGAAGTTCTGGATCACCGCGCGCTGGGTGTCGCGCTCGAAGCCGCGCAGGGTGCACCACAGCGTGGGCACCACGCCCGAGAAGCCGCCGATGCCGGCCATCGCGCCGCCGATGGCACCGGCCACGCCGTCGGCCACCCGGCCGCCGAAGCGCACGCGCGGCAGCCGCTGCGACATCAGCATCGCGGGGCACCACAGCACCAGCACCGCGCCGAGGCAGACCTTGAACAGCTCGACGTCCAGGTGCGGCAGCAGCCAGACGCCGAAGGGAATGCCCGCGAGGCCGCCGGCGACGAAGGGCCAGAGCAGTTGGCGGTCGAAGCGGCGGCGCACGCTGAAGGCGGTGATCAGCTGCCCGGTCATGCCGCCGAACAGCGCGAGGATGGCCGCGAGCTGCGGGTCGAGCGTCCAGGCCCAGACCGACATCGACACCATGCTGAACGCAAAGCCGGACAGGCCCTGCACGAATCCCGCCAGCACCGCGCCGACGATCACATAGAGATACAAGGCCTGCATGGCGGCCGATGATATCGGCGGCCGCGCGGCGCTGCAGGGATCAGGCCGAGGCCGGCACCAGTGCCGTGCGGCGCACGCGCGTCACGTTGAAGGCGCTCGCGATCAGCACGCCCTGCACGAGCGCCAGGCCCACGATCACGGCCACGTACTGGCCATGGTCCATGAGGCGGCCGAAGATCAGCGGCGCCACGGCCTGCCCGATGTCGAGGCCGGCGTAGACCACGCCGTAGACGCGGCCGGTGGCATTGGGCGGCGTCGAGCGCTTGACCAGCAGGTCGCGCGAGGGACCGGCCACGCCCGAGACGAAGCCCATGGCACCGAACAGCACCGGCACCACCAGCGGCGGGAAGTCGGCGAAGGCCAGCACCAGCGCCAGCGCGGCGGCGATGCCGAAGCCCAGGCCCACGATGCGCTCGCAGCGCGAGGGATCGGAGGCCAGGAAGCCGCCCGCCACCATGCCGGCCGAGCTCGCCACCATGTAGACCGTGAGGCACACCGCCACGATACCGACCGGCACCGCGTGCAGGTGGCCGGCCGCGACCGGCGCGAAGGTCTGGACCACGCTGATCACGGCCGCATAGAAGAAGAAGAAACCGAAGCACATCCACACCGCCGGGATGCGCAGGAAGTCGAACTGCCCGCCCACCGCGGCCTCGCCCTGGCCGGTGGCCTTGTGCACCGCCTTCACGTCGAGGTCGAGCACGCGGCGGTAGGCCCACAGCACCAGCAGCACCACGATCGCGAGCGCGCCGGCCGAGGCCAGCGCCACGCGCCACGAGGTGGCGATGGCGATCGGCACCACGAAGGCCGGCGCCAGCGCCCAGCCCAGGCTGCCGGTGATGCCGTGCACGCTGTAGGCATGGCCCAGGCGCGTGGGCGCGACCTTGCGGTTGAACAGCGTGTAGTCGACCGGGTGGAACACGCCGTTGCCGATGCCGCCGACCACGGCGCACAGCAGCAGCATCCAGTAGCTCTGCGCCGCCGCGTAGCCGAAGGCCGCCAGCCCCAGCGCGCCCAGGCCCACGAACAGCACCGGCCGCGGGCCCAGCTTGTCGACGATGAAGCCCGAGGCCGCCTGCACGATGCACGAGACCACGAAGAACACCGTCAGCACCGCGCCCAGCTCGGTGTAGCTCACGCCGAAAGCGTCCTTGAGCCACGGAAACAGCGGCGCCAGGATCAGCTGGCTGAAGTGGCTGATCGCATGCGCCAGCCCGACCAGGCCGATCAGTTGGGCGTCGCTGCGCAGGGTGGTCGGGGAGGTGGCGTTGGGAGGGGTCGAGGCGGAGGAAGACATGGATTGCTACAAAAAACCGGGGCAAGCCCCGATGCTATGTCCGGGCTCGGCGGCAGAATGGCGATACCGCGACAACATTTGTCGAAACTATGCCAAGCGAGCTCCCCACTCCCGCGGACGGCGTTCCGCGCCCCGACAAGCCGCGCGCGGCCCCGGTGCCCGCGCCGGTCACCAGCGTGGCCTCGCTCACGCCGCACCTGTACGCGCCCGACGCGGTGCGGCCGCTGCGCGCCAAGGAGCACTTCCTGAGCGCCGACACCTTCGTCGAGCTGCACCAGCATCCGTGGCCGCAGCTGACCTTCTCCACCCGCGGCGTGATCCGCCTCAACACCCAGGACGGCAGCTACATCGTGCCGCCCTCGCGCGCGGTCTGGGTGCCGGCCGACATGCCGCACAGCATCATGCTGATCGAGGACGCGGAGCTGCGCACCATCTACCTGCATGCCTGGCTGGGCCCGGCGTGGGAGAAATGCGAGGTGCTCGAGATCAGCCCGCTGCTGCGCGCGCTGATGCTGGCGCTGGACACCACGCCCGACGGCCTGCCACCCACCGACGCGCATGCGCCGCAGCGCGAACGCATGATCGCGCCGCTCCTGGTCGACGAACTCGAGCGCGCCACGCAGATCCGCATCGACGTGCCGCTGCCCGCCGACAAGCGGCTGCGCCAGCTCTGCGAGGCGCTGCTGCGCAACCCGGCCGACCGCGCCACCCTGGCCGAGCGCGCCGCCAGCATCGGCGCGAGCGAGCACACGGTGGCGCGCATGTTCCGCGACCAGCTCGGCATGAGCTGGCAGCAGTGGCGCCAGCAGGCGGTGATGGCGCATGCGTTGCCGCTGCTGGCGCGCGGCATGGCCGTGAGCCAGGTGGCGGCCGCCAGCGGCTACGCCACCGACAGCGCCTTCTGCGCCATGTTCAAGGCCGCCACCGGGCGCTCGCCGACCTCGTTCCAGCACCGCAAGCGCGGTCCCTCGTCCGCCCACGCCTGAGGTGCTTTTCGGGGGCGGTCACGGGGCTCTGGCAAGATCGGCCGCCACCCCGCCATGAACCGACCGCTCCCCCTGCCCCTGCCCGCCGCGCCGGCCACGCCCACCTGGGGCGCCGAGATCGGGCGCCGCGTGCGCTGCCTGTTCCTGCTGAAGGCGGTCGGCACCACGGTCTTCACCTGGCTGTTCTTCATCGGCTACTTCCACCTGCTGCGCAACCCGGCCTTCCCGGTCACGGTGATGCCGCTGACCGCGCTCGACGCACTGATCCCGTTCCAGCCCCACTTCCTGGGCGCCTACCTGTCGCTGTGGCTCTACGTGGGCGTGGCGCCCGGGCTGCAGCCGAACTTCCGCGAGCTGCTGGTCTACGGCTTCTGGGTCGGCGGGCTGTGCCTCACGGGGCTGGGCCTGTTCTACCTGTGGCCGACGCAGATACCTCCTCTGGCCATCGACGTTTCGGGCTATGCGGGCTTCGAGATGCTGCAAGGCGTGGACGCCGCCGGCAATGCCTGCCCCTCGATGCACGTGGCGGTGGCGATCTTCACCGCGGTGCGGCTCGAGCACGTGTTGCGCGAAGCCCGCACGCCGCTGTGGCCGCGGCTCTTGAACTGGCTCTGGTTCGCGGCCATCGCGTGGTCGACGCTGGCGGTCAAGCAGCACGTGGCGCTCGACGCGCTGGCCGGCGCGTTGCTCGGACTGGCCTTCGCGCTGCCCTCGCTGCGCTGGCGTCCGGGTTATCGAGCACGCTGACTCCCCCTTACGGCCGGCATGTCCCTGCGGTGGGAGCGGATATCATTGGCGCTCACCGACCCTAGACATACGCCGAGCGAGGAAGGGATCGATTGCAATCGATCAGCGGCTGGCAAGAGAGACCACAGGCATCGCACGATGAGTTCGCTGAAGGAATTGCAGGACCTGATCCAAGAGAAGTACGGCATCGAACCGTCGACGCTCGACCCCCATGCCTCCATGCGGGAGAAAGGCGGGCTCGATTCGCTGGCGCTGGCCGAATTCCTGTTCGCCATCGAAGACCACTTCGGCATCACCATGCCCGACGAGGACGCCAACATCGACACGCTGGCCGAACTGGCCGTGCTGGTCGACAAGGTCCGCGCCGCCAAGCCAGCGTGAACACGCCCTCGGAGGTCGCCGTCACCGGGCTGGGCGTGGTCGCCCCGCACGGCGACCATCCCGACACCCTGTTCGAGGCCCTGCTGCAGGGCCGCTCGGCCATCGCGCCGGTGTTCCCCGAACTCCCCAAGCCGGCCGCCGCCGCCACCGTCGCCTTCGACGAGAGCCGCTGGTTCACCAAGCTGCAGCTCGCGGGCGTCGACCGCGTGAGCCAGCTCGCGGTGGCTGCCGCCGACCTCGCGATGCGCGATGCCGGCATTCCCACCCTCGCCGACAGCGGCCTCGATGCCGAGCGCGTGGGCGTCTACGGCGGCTGCGGCATGGGCGGCGCGGCGGCGCTCGAGGCCGCCTACCGCGGCAACGGCCGCGTGTCGCCGCTGACCATTCCGGCCTTCATGCCCAATGCGCCGGCGGCCCACGTGTCGATGCGCCAGGGCGTGCAGGGCCCGGTGCTCACCTATTCGGTGGCCTGCGCCTCGTCGTCGGTGGCGATCGCCGAGGCCGCCAAGGCGATCCAGCGCGGCGAGGTCGATCTCGCCATCGCGGGCGGCAGCGAAGCGCTGATCGTGCCCGGCGTGGTGCTGGCCTGGCAGGCCATGATGACGCTGGCCGGCTTCCAGAGCGGCGAAGCGGCGCAGGCGGTCAGGCCCTTCGCGGCCGACCGCAGCGGCTTCGCGCTCGGCGAGGGCGCGGCCTTCGTGGTGCTCGAGTCGGCCGAGCGCGCGCGCCGGCGCGGCGCGCGCATCCATGCGCTGCTCGCCGGCTGGGGCCTGAGCAGCGACGCCACCCATCTCACCAAGCCCGACGCGCCCGGCCAGGCGCGCGCATTGCGCTCGGCCCTGCGCCAGGCGGATCTGGCGCCGCGCGACGTGGGCTATTGCAACGCGCACGGCACCGCCACCCGCATCGGCGACGTGGTGGAGCGCAATGCGCTGGCCGCGGTCTGGGGCGACGATCTCGACGGCCTGCGCACCAGCTCGACCAAGGCGCTGCACGGCCACCTGCTCGGCGGCGCCGGCGCGCTCGAGGCGGTCATCACCATCCTCGCGCTGCGCGAACGCCGGCTGCCGCCCAACGTGAACGGCGGCCAAATCGATCCCGACTGCGCGCTGAACCTGGTGGCGCCCGGCGACGCCGAGGCGCCCGCGCTCGAGGCGGCGATCAGCAATTCCTTCGCCTTCGGCGGCACCAACTCCGTGCTGCTGTTCCGCCGCGCCTGAGGCCCGGCCCGCTCAGGCAGTGGGCAGCTCGCAGATCCATTCGACGAAGGCCGTCACCAGCGGATCGGCCGCCCGGTTCGGCGGCACGAACACGCTGTAGCCGCGGCGCGACGGCGCCTCGTGCGCGCAGGCCAGCGCCAGTTCGCCCGAACGCAGCGCGCGCTCCACGAAATAGCGCGGCACCAGGCCCACGCCGAGGTCGGCGCGCACCGCCTCGAGCAGCATCGAGAACAGGTCGAAGCGATGGCCGGCGACGAGGTTGTCGGGCGCCTGTGTCGCGGCCGGCGCCTGCGCGAACCACTCCTCCCAGGCGCCGAGCCGGGTGCGCAGGTGCAGCAGCCGCGCCTCGCGGAAATCGCCGCGCGCCATCCGGGCCCGGCCGGCCGCGCCGGGCGCGCAGACCGCCACGCAGGCCTCGGGCATCAGCGGCCGCGCCTCGGCGCCCGGCCACACGGCGTCGTCGTACTGCACGCCGACGTCGAAGGGCATGTCCTCCATGTAGAGCAGCGTCGGGAACACCTGCAGGTGCAGGCTGCAGCCCGGCTGGCGCGCGGTGAAGCCCGGCAGCCGCGGCAGCAGCCAGCCCTCGGCCAGCACCGGCACCGCGCCCACGATCAGCCGCAGGCCATCGGTGCGCCGGGCCATGGCCTCGAGCGTGTGGTCCTGCAGCCGCAGCAGGTCGCCCGCGATCTGGCCGTGGTAGCGGCGGCCGGCCTCGGTCAGCGTGGTGCCGCGCGCCGAACGCTGCACCAGCCGCACGCCGATCTGGGTCTCGAGCAGCCGCAGCTGCTGGCTCACGGCGCTGTGCGTGAGGCACAGCTCCTCGGCGGCGCGGCTCACGCCGTGGTGGCGCGCGACCGCGTCGAAGACCAGCAGCGCGCGCGTGCTCGGGATGTGGCGTTTCATCGTCATCGTTAGAAAAACTGACAGCAACGAAGATTAAACCCGAGCGCGATGCTCATCCCCCGATAAGAATCGCCGGCGGCCCGTCGCGGCGAATCCATGGCGCGACGGTTTTTCTTTCAACCCAGACTTCCACCGCCCGGATCTCCCGCATGCCCCGCTCCTCGTTTCGCCTCGCCCCCATCGCCCTCGCCCTGCTCTGCGCCGCCGGCGCGGCCCTCGCCCAGGGCGGCGCCATCGCCAACCCGCCGCAGGTGCGGCCCGAGGTCGACAAGGCCTACACGCAGCTGATGGCAGCGCCCGCGGTCCAGAAGCTGCTCGAGGCGGTGAAGGCCGACCACGAGCGCTCGGTCGAGGACCTGAAGCTGCTGACCGAGATCGAGGCGCCGCCGTTCAAGGAACAGAAGCGCGCCGAGGCCTTCCTCGCGCGCATGAAGGCGCTG
>NZ_JAHUTH010000034.1:0-98624 GCF_025376855.1 Variovorax endophyticus | reverse complement strand
TTTCTTGGCGAGACAAGAAAAGTGAGTCGCCCGCCGGGGCGAGTCCCGGCCGACAACCTCAACAAGAAGAGCACCGTCACACAACCAAGACCGCTGGCAAACTGCCCCACACCATGCCTCAAGCCGTCATCCTCCCCGCAGAAGCGCATCACTACCCTTCCCTCCACCAGACCCTCGACACGGTGGCCCGAGAAAAAAAGTACTTGGCCCTCACCGAGGCCCCGCCCTACGACTCGACCACCGACTTCTACCGCCACCTGCGCGCCACCCACTCCCCTCACTTCGTAGCCGTAGAAAACAACCAGGTCATAGGCTGGTGCGACATCGCCCCCACCTTCGGCCAGACCCGCGCCCACGCAGGCACCCTCGGCATCGCGATGCACCCCCAGGCACGCGGCCGCGGACTCGGTCCGCAGCTGCTGCGCACCGCCATCGAAGCCGCCTGGCTCAGGGGCCTCACCCGCATCGAACTCACGGTGCGCGACGACAACCTCCCCGCCAAGGCCCTCTACGAACGCTTCGGCTTCCAGCACGAAGGCCTGCAACGCCAGGCGATGCGCGTCGACGGCATCTACCACGACGTCCACGCCATGGCCCTGCTCGCCACCGCGGCCACCGCGCCCCACTAGACTGCTCCGTACCCGACAAGAGCCCGGAGACACGACACCATGTGCAGGAGCATCAAGACCCTCTACAACTTCGAGCCGCCCGCCACCGAGCAGGAGATCCGCGCCGCGGCCCTGCAGTTCGTGCGCAAGCTCAGCGGCTTCAACGTCCCCTCGCGCGCCAACGAGGCCGCGTTCGAACGCGCCGTCGAGGAAGTCAGTGCCAGCGCCGCGCGGCTGCTCGAATCGCTGGTGACCACGGCCGAGCCGCGCGACCGCGAGATCGAGGCCGAGCGCGCCAGGGCCCGCTCGGCCGCGCGCTTCGGCACGCAGCTTTCCTGACCGCCACCGGCGCACGCGCCCGAGCCCGCCGCGTTCGGCCTTCGCCGCGCACGGTTTTTGCGCCTGCCGCGGCGCAGGTCCAAAAGGCCTTTGGTATCGTGCCTTGCAAGCCGAAACACATTCCAGAAGACGCGGACATCGACCGAATGAGAAAGACCTATATCGGAGGCTGCCACTGCGGCGCCGTGCGCTTCGAAGCCGACATCGACCTGAGCCTGGGCACGCTGCGCTGCAACTGCGCGATCTGCACCCGCACGCGCTTCTGGCCAGCCATCGTCGAGCCCGGGGCCTTCCGCCTGCTCGAGGGCGAATCCGAGCTCAGCGAGCAGATGCTCGACACCCGCAACAGCCACTACATCGTCTGCAAGCTCTGCGGCGTGCGCTCCTTCGGCGTGGGGCATTCGCCCGAGACCGGCGCCCATGCCTACGGCGTGAACGTGACCTGCCTCGACGACGTGGACCTCGACGACCTCGTCAACTCGCCGCTGCAGTACGTGGACGGCCACCGCGGCACCTGGCACGTGGCGCGCACGGCCATCGATCCCTGAGACGACGATCAACAGACAGACAACCACAATCCACAGGAGACACCCTCATGCCTTTCGAACTCTGGCTCGCCTTCGTGGCCGCCTCGGCCGTGCTGCTGGTCATTCCAGGTCCGACCATCCTCACGGTGATCAGCTACTCGATGTCGCACGGCCGCCGCGCCAACGTGCCGCTGGTGGCCGCGGTGGCGCTCGGCGACTCGACCGCGCTGGTGGTGTCGCTGCTGGGCCTGGGCACGCTGCTCGCGGCCTCGGCCTTCTGGTTCAACGCGGTGAAATGGGTGGGCGGGCTGTACCTGCTGTACCTGGGCATCAAGCTGCTGCGCGCGGGCGTGTCGAGCGCCGAGATCGCGACACCGGAAGCACCCGCCTCGCGCTGGCGGCTGTTCGCCAACACCTACCTGGTGACGGCGCTCAACCCGAAAGGCATCGTGTTCTTCGTGGCCTTCCTGCCGCAGTTCATCAGCCAGAAGGCCGAGGTCGCGCCGCAGATGTGGGTGCTGGCGCTGACCTTCGTCGCGATGGCCACGCTCAACGCCACGCTCTACGCGGTGTTCGCGGGCTCGGCGCGGCGCCTCCTGTCGTCGCCGCGCGCGCAGCGCCGCTTCAACCTCGGCGGCGGCGCATTGCTGAGCGCCGCGGGCCTGTGGGCGCTGATGGCGCGCCGGCCGGCCTGATCGCTCAGTTGCGCGTCGGATCGCCAGGGCGGCGGTCGTAGCGGTTCGGCACGCCATCGCCGTCGCGATCGCGGTCGTAGCGATTGGGCACGCCGTCGCGGTCACGGTCGCCATAGCCGGCGCGCGGCGGCGGCGGACGGTCGTAGCCGGGGGCGACGACGCAGCCGGCCAGCACGGCCGAGGCCGACAGCACGACGGCCAGGGTGGCGAGTCTGTTGTTCTTCATGAAGCTTCTCCTTGGAATGATGGTGGAACACCGCGCCGGCTCGCCTCTGGGCACCGGGGCGGTAGCGCATTGAAGGTCACGCCGGTCGAGCCGCGGTGTCGCGATGGCTGCGCCACGGTGAAGTTGTGTGACCGGATGTGGCCGCTGCCGCAGACTGTGAACGACCCACCCGCCCACCGCGTGGCGGCGCGCCCCGCGTCCGTGGGTAGGCGCATGCCGCGCGGCACGGGTTCGAACTTCCGTCTACATCTTTCGGCAGGACGGCAGCCCGATGCGCATGGCCGAGAATGGCTGCCGCTTTCCAGCCCCGCGCATTCCCCGCGCGCACCCCTGCCCTGATGCCGACGCCCATCGCCCTGTTTCATTCCCCCGCGCTCCCGCGTCTCACGCTGGCGCTCGCCGCGCTGATGCTGACGGCGCAGGCCGCACGGGCCGTGCCGAGCTTCGAGGAGGTGAAGCGCGACTTCCGCTCGTCCGACACCGCGGTGCTCGACCGCAACGGCGAGCTGCTGCAGCGCGTGCGCACGGACGCCAGCGTGCGGCGCGGCCAGTGGACGGCGCTGGCCGATATCTCGCCGGCCTTGCGCACGGCGATGGTGCTCAGCGAGGACCGGCGCTTCTACGAGCACAGCGGCGTCGACTGGCGCGCGGTCTCGGCCGCGGCCTGGGGCAACCTCTGGAACACGCGCACGCGCGGCGCCTCGACCATCACGATGCAGCTCTCGGGCCTGCTCGACGAGGACCTGCGGCGCGGCGGCGGCGGCCGCAGCCTGACGCAGAAGCTCGGCCAGACCGTGGCCGCGACCCAGCTCGAGCGCCAGTGGCGCAAGGACCAGATCCTCGAGGCCTACCTCAACAGCGTGCCGTTCCGCGGCGAGATCGTGGGCATCGACGCGCTCTCGCGCACGCTGTTCGGCAAGGCGCCGAGCGGCCTCGACGCGCGCGAGGCCGCCGTGGCCGCCGCGCTGGTGCGCGCGCCCAACGCGCGGCCGGCCCTGGTGGCGCAGCGCGCCTGCGAGGTGCTGCGCACCATGGAGCCGCAGCGCAAGGCCGACTGCGAGGCGCTCGACATGTTCACCAGCGCCGCGGTGCAGCGGCGCGCCTTCGAGGCCAGTGAAGGCATCGCGCCGCATGCCGCGCGGCGCGCGCTGCGCCAGGCGCGCGAGGGCCGCGAGCCCGGGCAGGAAGACACGCCGCCGGGCGAAGCCAGGGCGGCGGCGAAGGACACCGGCGACGGCAGCGTGCGCACCACGCTGCGCGCGCCGCTGCAGCGCTTCGCGCTCGGCACCCTGCAGCGGCACCTGCGCGAGCTGCGCGGCCGGCACGTGGAGGACGGCGCGCTCGTGGTGCTCGACAACGCCACCGGCGAAGTGCTGGCCTGGGTCGGTTCCTCGGGGCCGCTGAGCCAGGCGGCCGAGGTCGACGGCGTGATCGCGATGCGCCAGCCGGGCTCGACGCTCAAGCCGCTGCTCTACGGCCAGGCGATCGCCGAACGGCGGCTCACCGCGGCTTCGCTGATCGAGGACTCGTCGGCGCAGATCAACACCGCGAGCGGCCTCTACATCCCGCAGAACTACGACCGCCGCTTCAAGGGCCCGGTCTCGGCGCGCACCGCGCTCGCGGCCTCGCTCAACGTGCCGGCCGTGCGCACGCTGGTGATGGTGTCGCCCGAATCCTTCGCGCGCGGGCTGCGCGCGGCCGGCCTGCCGCTGCGCGAGAGCGGCGACTACTACGGCTACAGCCTCGCGCTCGGCAGCGCCGAGGTCACGCTGCTGTCGCTGACCAATGCCTACCGCATGCTGGCCAACGGCGGGCGCTACGGCACGACCACGCTGCTGGCGCCGGCGGCGCCCGACAAGTCGAGGAAGACCACCGCCGCCACCGCGAAGAGCCCCCCGGCGCCGGTGCTCGACCCGCGCGCCGCCTTCATCGTCGGCGACATCCTGTCCGACCCCAACGCGCGCACCCGCACCTTCGGCCTCGACAGCATCCTCTCGACCCGCTTCTGGAGCGCGGTGAAGACCGGCACCAGCAAGGACATGCGCGACAACTGGGCGGTGGGCTGGTCGCAGCGCTACACGGTCGGCGTGTGGGTCGGCAACGCGAGCGGCGAGTCGATGTGGGACGTGAGCGGCACCAGCGGCGCGGCGCCGGTCTGGGCCGAGGTCATGCGCTTCCTGCACGCGCGCGAGCCGAGCCGGGCGCCCGCGCCGCCGCCGGGCCTGGTGCGCACGCACATCGACTTCGGCCCCGGTCCCGACGGCAATGCGCTCGAGGCCGCGCGCGACGAATGGTTCGTGCAGGGCACGGAGCAGCCGCTGTTCGCGCTCGCGAACGAACCCGGCGCCGCGGGCACGGCCGCCATCGCGCGCATCACCGCGCCGGCCGACGGCACGATCATCGCGCTCGATCCCGACATCCCGCCGCTGCGCCAGCGCGTGCGCTTCGAATCGGAAGGCCGCGGCGTGCAATGGCGCATCGACGGCAAGCACTTCGCGCGCGGCAACAGCGCGCAGTGGCTGCCCTGGCCGGGCCGCCACCTGATCGAGCTGGTCGATGCCGGCGGCAAGGTGGTGGACCAGCGCCGGCTCGAGGTGCGCGGCGCGGGCGTCGTGACGAAGAGCGCCCAGCGATGAAGGCGACGACCCCGAACTCCCGACCCGGCCTGCACCTCTGGCTGTGTCTGGTGCTGCTGTTCGCCGCGGTATTCGGCGCGCAGGCCAAACCCGTGCCCGTGCCGGCGATGAAGTCGCGCGTGATCGACCAGAACAAGACGCTCGACGCCGCGCAGGCCGAGGCGCTGCGCGAGCGCATCGCCGACATCGAGCGCGAGACCCGGGCCCAGCTCGCGGTGCTGATCGTGCCGACCACCGGCGAGGACAGCATCGAGCAATACGCCACGCGCGTGTTCGCGCAGTGGAAGCTCGGGCGCAAGGACGAGGACGACGGCGTGCTGCTGCTGGTGGCGATCCGCGACCGGCGCATGCGCATCGAGGTCGGCCGCGGCCTCGAGGGCCGCATCACCGACATCCAGGCCGCGCGCATCATCGACCAGGAGATGACGCCGCGCTTTCGCGCCGGCGATTTCGATGGCGGCCTGGGTGCCGCGGTCGACGGCATCGCGCAACTGATCCGCGGCGAGCCGATGGCCATGGCCCAGGAGCTGCCGCTGATCGATCCGGGCGAGCCCGTCGAATCGACGCCGCCCGAGCCGCGCGGATGGCACGTCACGCCCGAGGGCTGGGCCTTCTTCGCCGTGATCGGCTGGTCGGCGCTGGTCGGGCTCTGGCAGAGCCGGCAGAAGAAGAGCGCGGCCGAGCTGCGCACCGACGCCGACTGGCTCGCCCGGCGGCGCGCACGGCAGGCCCGCAGCAGCGCGCGCCGCTCGTCGAAGCGCGCACGCCGCGCGCAGGCCGGCGTCGCGGCCGAGCTGGAAAGCGCCTCGGCCCTTGCCGCGGCCGCGCCCGGCAAGACCCTGCGGCGCTGGCCCTGGGCCTTCGGCGCGCTCGCGGTCGCGCCGGTCGCCGCGGCCGCCACGCTCGGCGAGCCGATGTTCGCGATCGCGCTCGCGATGATGCCGGTGCCGATGGGCTTCGGCATCGGCTATGGCTGCGGCCTGTGGCGCACCATGCGCCTCGTCGTCGCCGGCATCGCGCTGCTGATCGCGGGCGTGGCGGTCGCGGGCCAGCAGCTGGGCTGGGAGCGCGTGGGCTGGTCGCTGCTCGGCATGCTGGCGCTGGGCGCGGCGGTGCTGGTCGGGCTGCTGATCGTGACCGGCATGCGCAAGGCCTGGCGCAAGGGCGTGCGCAGCTTCGTCTCGCGCTGGATCGTGGTGTGCGTGGTGGTGGGCCTGTTCGTCGGGATGGCGCACGACGAGCTCGAGCCGCAGCTGTTCCTGCTCGTGCTGGCGGCCGTCACGGTGGTGGCGCTGCTCGTGGCCTTCTTCCCGGCCGATGGCGGCGGGGGCGGCGGGCACGGCAACGACTACGGCGACAGCGGATGGGGCAGCAGCAGTTCCTCGTCCTCCTCTTCGTACGAGTCCTCGTCCTCCTCGTCGTCGGATTCGTCGTCGTCCTCGTCGGACTCGGGCGGCTCGAGCAGCGGCGGCGGCGCCTCGGGAAGCTGGTAGCGGACGGCCCGGGGGAACGCCCCGGCCCAAGCCCCTCCCGCCACAAGGCCTACCGACCCCCGGCCACAATTCATCCGATGATTCAATGAATTAGCACCTCATGCTAGCCCAAGCCCCCCGCACCTCCCTGGTCGAAGCCGCCGCCAACGGCATCCGCGCGGAGATCTCCGCCGGCCGCTGGCCCGTCGGCGCGCGCATCCCCATCGAGCCGCAGCTCGCCCAGTTGCTCGGCGTGAGCCGCGGCACCGTGCGCGAGGCCGTCAAGACGCTGGTCTCGCGTGGCCTGCTCGAGGTGCGCCAGGGCTCGGGCACCTATGTGCGCTCGGGCTTCGATCCCGGCGCCAGCCTGCAGAAGCTGCGCCTGGCCAGCCTGCTCGACCAGTTCGAGGTGCGCTGCGCGCTCGAGGTGCAGGCCGCGCGGCTGGCCGCGCTGCGCCACACGCCCGAGGACCTGCGCCAGCTCCACGCCCTGCTCGACCGCCGCGGCACGCCCGCGCCCGACGACGGCGGCAAGGCCTTCATCGAGCGCGACCTCGCCTTCCACCTGGCCATCGTCGACATCGCGGGCAACCTCGCGCTCGCCGAGACGGTGCGCTTCATCGGCGGCTACATCAAGGACACGATCGCCAGCACCATGGGCACGCTGCTGCCCGAGCCCGACGACGCCGCGCACCGCGCCGTGGTCGAGGCCATCGCCAGCCGCGACCCCGAGCGCGCCGACGCCGCCGTGCGCGCCTTCATGACGCCCATGATCGCGGCCCTCGCCGCCGGCTCCGACACCCCCACCGGCGACCCGCGCGCGCCGTCCCGTCCATGACCGCCACCAGCACCTTCCCTTCCGCCGCCACGGCCACCCTGCGCCACGCGCCCGCCGCCGAGGCCGGCCAGCTGCTGATCGACGCCGAGGTCGACAGCCAGCCCGCGCCGCCGCCCACCCCGGCACCGAGCCGCGGCCGCCGCATCCTGCTGGGCGCCAGCGTGGTGCTGATCGCCTTCAACCTGCGGCCGGTGTTCGCCAGCCTCTCGGTGGTGTTGCCCGAGATCGTCCGCGCCACCGGCCTGTCGGCCACCGCCGCCAGCCTGTTGACCACCCTGCCCGTGCTGTGCCTGGGCCTGTTCGCGCCGCTCGCGCCCGGCCTCGGCCGGCGCTTCGGCACCGAGCGCACGCTGCTGGGCTGCATGGCGCTGATCCTGGTCGGCACGCTGCTGCGCGGCACCGGCAACGTGCCGCTGCTGTTCCTCGCCTCGGCGATCGCCGGCAGCGGCATCGCGGTCGCCAACGTGCTGCTGTCGGGGCTGGTCAAGCGCGACTTCGCCGGACAGGCGGCGCTGATGATGGGCCTCTACACCATGGCCGTGTGCGGCGGCGCCGCGAGCGCGGCCGGCCTCACGGTGCCGATCGAGCATGCGCTGGGCGGCGGCTGGACCGCGGCGCTCGCGGTCTGGGCGCTGCCGGCCGCGCTGGTCACGCTGCTGTGGGCGCCGCAGGCGCTGGCGCGCAAGCCGATCGCCAGCGAATCGGGCTTCACCGTGCGCGGCCTGTGGCGCGACCGGCTGGCCTGGCAGGTCACCTGCTTCATGGGGCTGCAGTCCGCGCTGGCCTACATCGTCATGGGCTGGCTCGCGCCCATCCTGCGCGAGCGCGGCCTGGCCAGCGACGTCGCGGGCTACGTGGTCTCGGTCTCGGTCATCACGCAGGTCGTGACCTGCCTCGTGGTCCCCGCGCTCGCGGTCCGGCTGCGCAACCAGATCGGCCTGGCCGTGGCGCTCGCGCTGCTCACCGTGGCCGCCATGCTGGCCCAGCTGTTCGCCCCGCTCGGCGGCGTATGGGTCTGGGCCGTGCTGCTGGGCATCGCGCAGGGCGGCACCTTCGCGCTGGCGCTCACCATGATCGTGCTGCGCTCGCCCGATTCGCACGTGGCGGCGCACCTGTCGGGCATGGCGCAGGGCGTGGGCTACGTCATCGCGGCCTTCGGCCCGCTGCTGGCCGGGCTGCTGCACGGCTGGACCGGCAGCTTCGGCGCCGCCTCGTGGCTGTTCGTCGGGGTCGGTGTCGCGCTGGTGATCGCGGGCATCGGCGCGGGCCGCACCCTGCACGTGGGCGCGGTCACGGTGCCACGCTAGCGTGGTGCTGGCGCGACGCGGTACCCGGGTCCGCGCGCGCCTACAGCAAGAAGCTCGCGCGTCCGAAGGGCGATGGGTCCGGAGCATGAGAAACTTCGTCCCATGCCGACGGTCAGACTGCGGCCCCAAGCAGGCACCGCCCCGATCCACCCGCCTCACGGCTTCTCTTCGACGAGCGCACCATGAAGAAACTTGCCGCCCTGGCCTTGCTGGGCCTGATCCAGACCGCCCCCGCGCTGGCCCAGCGCGACATGGACGTCTATGAAGCCGACCGCCGCTACTGCGCGAGCGGCCGCTCGGGCATGGACTTCCACTCCTGCATGGACCGGCTGCGCTTCGACCGCCAGCGCGACCGCGACCGCTGGGAACGCGAGCGCTGGGAACGCAGCCGCGACGACCGCAGCCGCTGGGAATACGAGCAGCGCCAGCGCTATGCCGCGCCGCCGCCCCCGCCGGTCTACCGCGGCGAACCGCCGAAGCTCAGCGACATGCAGCAGCGCGCGCTCGACAACTGCGTCCTGCTCGCACCGCGCGACCAGCCGCGGTGCCGCGCGACCGTGATGTCGACGGTGCGCTGAAAAAGCGTGCCGTTGCGCTTGCTTTCCCGCGCGCGGTGACCCCGAGGGGACCGCGCAGGCCGCCCGCGGCGGCCGTGCCGCGCTGCGCGATGCGGCGGACCGGTGCATGATGCGTCGCCGATCCATTCCATGAACGCCTCCTCCCCTCCGCAGGAAGAAGAAACCGCCGGCTCGCCCGACGGCCTCGCGCTGTCGCGCATGGTGCGCACCGAGCAGATGCTGGCGGTGCGCCGCAGCGTGCTCGCAGCGATCCCGGTCAACCTGGTGCTGAGCCTCACGGTGGCGCTGCTGGCCCACCACTCGGAGCTGACCGCGCTCGGCCTGGCCTGGCTCGCGCTCTCGCTGGCCGTCAACGTCACGCGCATCTTCGTCTGCCGCCGGCCCTTCGTGCCCGCGCCCAACGCCGACGGCACCGATCCCTCGGTCGACCACGAGCTGCGGCTGGCCTGGCTGTTCGCGCTGCTGTCGGGCTCGGTCTGGGCCCTGATCCCGATCCTCTGCGAGGGCTACACCTCGCCCGAGACCCTGTTCTACCTGACCGTGGTCTGCGGCATCTGCGCCGGCTCGGTCACCTACGGCATCGCCTACGCGCCAGTGCCGGTCAGCTTCATCACACCGGCCCTGCTGTCGGTGATGGGCTGCCTGGTCTGGGCCGGCGGCTTCGACCGCCTGATGCTGGCCGCGATGGTGCTGGTCTATCTCGCGGCGCTGATGCGCGCGGCGCTGCAGAGCGCACGCGGCTTCCGCGAAGGCAGCCGGCTCAAGAACGAGGCCGTGTCGATGGCCGCGCGCCTGCGGCAGTCGCATGCGCTGTCGCTCGAATCGACGCGCCAGCTCGCCTTCCGCGTCGCGCACGACGCGCTCACGGGCCTGCTCAACCGCGAGGGCTTCACGCAGGCCTCGAGCCTGCGCATCGATGCCGGCGGCAAGGAGCGCGAGCACGGCCTGCTGATCCTCGGCATCGACGGCTTCAAGGCCGTCAACGACGCCTTCGGCCACAAGATGGGCGACCGCGTGCTGCAGGACGTGGCGCAGTGGCTGCAGCGCGAGCTGGCCGGCCGCGACGCCATCCTGGGCCGCTGGGGCGGCGACGAGTTCGCGGCCCTGTTCGTCGCCGAAGATGGCGGCCCCTCGCCCGAGCAGGTGGCGCAGGCGCTGATCGAATCGATCGCCTCGGCCACCGCGCAGTACGGCGGCAAGCTGAGCGCGAGCGTGGGCCTGTGCGTCGAGCGCGGCGTGCCGATCGCCGACATGCTGAGCTCGGCCGACGAGGCGCTGCACGAGGCCAAGCGCGCGGGCCGCAGCCGCTGCCGCCGCTTCGACGAGGCCCTGCGCGAACGCCTGGTGACGCGGCGCGACGTGGAGCGCGACCTGCCCGCCGCGGTCGCCTCGCGCGCCATCGGCGTCTGGTACCAGCCGATCCTGGCCGACGGCGGCCGCCGGCTGCACAGCCTCGAGGCGCTGCTGCGCTGGCAGCATCCGCGCCATGGCTGGATCCCGCCCGAGGACGTGATCCGCGCGGCCGCGAGCACCGGCCTGGCCGAATCGCTGCTGCGCCACATCCTGGCCGAGATCTGCGTCGGGCTGCAGGAGCTCGCCGCGGCCGACCCGCGCTTCGAGGCCGTGCCGGTGGCGATGAACGTGTCGCCGCGCGAGATGTCGCAGCTCGCGCTCGACCGCATCGTGCTCGGCGAGATTGCGCGCCACGGCATCGGGCCGCACCGCATCCAGATCGAGATCACCGAGGAGATCGCGCTCGACACCTTCGCCGCCAGCGCGCGGCTGCATGCGCTGGCCGACGCGGGCGTGGCGATCGTGGTGGACGATTTCGGCGTCGGCTATTCCTCGCTGGCCTCGCTGCGCAGCAAGTACGTGCGGCAGGTCAAGATCGACCGCAGCTTCATCTTCGGGCTGGCCGCCTCGCCGGGCAACCGCGTGCTGGTCGAATCGGTGATCCGCCTCGGCCATTCGCTGCGCATCGACGTGGTGGCCGAGGGCGTGGAGACCGTCGAGGAGCTCGAGGCGCTCAATGCGCTCGGCTGTCCTCTGATGCAGGGCTACCACCTCGCGCGGCCCGGACCGCTCGACGTGATCGTGCCCTGGGCCCGGCGCCTGCCGGGCTGAGCCTCAGCGCGAGGCCGGGCCGCCGTGCAGCGGCAGCCGCAAGGTGAGTCCGAGCGGACCGCCCGCGTGCGAGGCCGCATAGAGCCGCCCGCCCAGGCCGGCCGCGATGCGCTCGCAGGCCCGCAGCGGCGCCGCGCCGACATCGCGCCAGTGCACCACCGCCTGCGTGCCCTCGATGCGCGCATGCACGCGCGGCGCGGCGCCCGTCGAGGCCGAGGCGGCCTGCGCAGCCACTTGCGCGAGCAGCTCGCGCAGCTCGCTCTCCACCGCCAGCACGGGTACGGCCTGCGACGGCAGTTCGACGGCGGCGCGCGGCAGCGCCGCGCCGAGCAGCGCGCGCAAGTCGTGCACCGCGCTGCGGCCGAACCGCTGCAGGGCCTCGTCGCGCGCGCGTGCCGCGGCCTCGCGCGCCCGCGCACCGTCGCGCAGGTTCGCGACCAGCAGCGAGCCCATGAGGCCGAACACGCCCGCGAAGCCGAGCCCGATGACGCTCGCGATGGCGAAGCCGAGGTTGCCGGTCTGCATGGCCATGCCGGTTTCAGCGCGGCGCGCCCGGCCGGTATTCGAGCGAGCCCGAGGGCGTGCGCTCGCAGCGGCCCGCGAGCGCGTCGCCGCGCGGGCCCGGCGGCACCGGCCGCGCGCCCTCGGGCTCGCCCTCGCACATGTCCCAGGCAGGCAGCGCGCGCGTGTTCATCGCGCCGGGCAGCGCCATGTGCAGCGGCATCGGCGGCGGCGGACCTTCGCCCCGAAAGGCCGGCGGCGGGCCGTAGGGCATGGGCGGCGGCAGCACGATGCAGCCGCCGAGGCTGGCCACGGCGAGCGCGCCGGCCAGGTGCTTGATACGCAAGGTCATGAAAGCTTCTCCTCTTCTTTTTCTGCATTCGCGCAGGGCCCGCGCGCCGCGAGGCATGCGGGCGCGCGGCGGCGTCAGAACGCGTGGCGGATACCGAAGTCGTAGCCGGTCGAGGACTTGGGCAGGCCGGTGTAGCCCACGCCCGTGCTGCCGTAGCCGGTGGTGCTGGCGGCCGTGAGGCTGCCGGTGTAGGCCGCGTCGTTGCGGTTGCTCACGCGTGCCACGGTGGCGTAGAGCGCGGTGCGCTTCGACAGGTTGTGCACGTAGCCCAGCGCGAGCTTGTTGACGCGCGGATCCTCGCCGTAGAGGCCGGTGGCGCCCTCGTTGTAGCGCACCGCCGAATACGAGGCGCGGATCAGGCCCGGGCCCACCGGCACGGTGGCGCCGATCAGGTAGCCCTTGTAGCTGTCGTGCGTGTTGGTCAAGCCGGTGTCGAACTTGTTCTGCACGTTCGAGAGCTCGCCGAACAGCTTGACCGGGCCGAAGTCGTACGAGGCGCCGAGGTTCACGGTCTGCACCTTGCGCGTGAGCGCGGTGGTGTCGACCGCCACGTTCTGGCCCGCGGCCAGCGCGACGTCGAGCGGCCCGTTGGCATAGCCGAAGCGCCCGCCGATGTAGCGGCCCGCGCTGCTGCTGGTGGCGGCCGTGAGGTCGGTGGCGCTGGTGCGCACGTTCTCGTTCAGGCTGTACTGCACCTGGCCGTAGAAGCCGCCGAGGTTGGGCGGCAGGAAGTACGCGACCATGTTGCTGGCGCGCGCATAGTTGCTGTTGCCGATGCCCGTGCTGCCGCCCACGGTGCTGATCACGTTGGTGCCCGAGCCGTTGGTGCCGAAGGGATCGAACACGGTGTCGTTCCAGAAGGTGGCCGTGTAGTCGCGGCCCAGCCGCACTTCGCCGAAGCCGCCCGAGAGGCTCACGGTGGAGCGCCGGTTGAAGTTGGCGATGCCGGTCGCGCCGTCGTCGTTGGTGATCGGTGCCTCGAGCCAGAAGCTCGCGGCCAGCCCGCCGCCCAGGTCCTCGGTGCCCCTGAAGCCGATGCGACTGGAGTTGTAGCCCGAGTTGGCCAGGCTCCATTGGCTCTGCTTGCTGGTGATGCCGGTGATCGCGTTGCGCGAGGTGGCCGACTGGTAGCTCACGCCGGCGTCGACGACGCCGAACAGGGTGACGGACGATTGGGCACAGGCCAGGCCGGTGACGGTCAGCGCGGCCAGGGCCGTGAGGGATTTCTTCATTCAGGTTTCTCCGGTTTCGGCGCTCTTCATCGAGCGGCCGGAACGGATGCTCCCGTCCAAATTCGGAGGAATCTGGTGCATGGGGGCGAATGTTGTTTTTGCGCGCAATCCCCGATCGCTCGCCTTACCAGAAGTCTCCCAAAAGCCAGGCAATGCTCGCGCTCTGAAGGAGCCACCATGACCATCGCATTGCAAAGCAACCTCGCCGCCTCGCTCGGCGTGCAACAGCTCGCCAACGCATTCCGCCCCGCGTTCGAGCACCTGCGCATTCTTCGCAACCTGATCATCCCGATGCCCGAGGGCTGCGCGGTGCGCACCGCGCGCATCGACGCGGTGGTGGTCTGCGAGACCGGCATCTACCTGTTCGAGATCAAGGCCTGGCGCAACGCCTTCGTCTACCGCAAGAAGTCGGACCAGGCGCCGCCGCGCTGGTTCCTGCGGCTGCAGGGCTGCAACCGCGCGCGCGAGGTGAAGGACCCGGCCTGGCAGGGCGGGCGCAAGACCACGCAGCTGCGCAGCCTGCTGCCCGACGACCTGCGGCTGCAGTACTTCGTGCTGCTGCCCTGCGAGGGCGTGGAGCTCGAGGGCGTGATGCCCGCGGCCGTCATCACGCAGCAGGACCTGCCCTACATCGCGCGGCTGGTGCGCAACAACGGCCGCACCGCGCGCAGCTATCCGCTGCTCGATGCGCAGGCGGTCGAGCGCACGGTGCAGCGGCTGCTCGAGATCCAGGGCGACCTCGACCTGGAGGAGCACCTGCGCAACTGCCGCGCCTGCACCGGCCCCGGCATGCGGGCCTCGCTCGCGGCCCCGGGCTGGCTGTCCGCCAACGCCATCGGACTGCAATAAAGGAGAGAAAGTGAACTCGGCGCGGCGTCCCAAATTTCTCCGACATTGGACGAAACCATGCGCCGATGAAATCTCCGAAGTCCCTCGCGGGCCTGGCGCTGCTCGCCGCGCTGATCGCACCTTCCACCCGGGCCGCCGAGCCCTTCGCCGTGCAGGACATCCGCCTGGAAGGCCTGCAGCGCGTGGAGGCGGGCACCGTCTTCGCGACCCTCGGCCTGCGCGCCGGCGACACCTACAGCGACGAACGCGGCAGCGAAGCGATCCGCGCTTTATTCGCGCTGGGCCTATTCAAGGACGTGCGCATCGACGTCAGCGGCCGCGTGCTGGTGGTGATCGTCGAGGAACGCCCGACCATCGCCGACGTCGACTTCACCGGCACCAAGGAATTCGACAAGGCGGCGCTGCAGAAGGCGCTGCGCGAGGTCGGGCTGGCCGAGGGCCGGCCCTACGACAAGGCGCTGGCCGACCGCGCCGAGCAGGAGCTCAAGCGCCAGTACCTGGGCCGCGGCCTCTACAACGCGCAGGTCGTCACCACCGCCACGCCCACCGAGCGCAACCGCGTGAACCTGAGCTTCGGCGTGACCGAGGGCGAGCCCGCGCGCATCCGCGAGGTCCGCATCGTCGGCGGCAGGGATTTCAGCGAGAGCACGCTGCTCGACCTGTTCGACCAGGACAGCGGCGGCTGGCTCAGCTGGTACACCAAGTCGAACCAGTACTCGCGCGCCAAGCTCGACGCCGACCTCGAGACCCTCAAGAGCTACTACATCACGCGCGGCTACCTCGAGTTCCGCGTCGACTCCACCCAGGTCGCGATCTCGCCCGACCGCCAGGACCTCGCGATCACCGTCAACATCACCGAAGGCGAGAAGTTCACGGTGGCCGGCGTGAAGCTCGCGGGCGACTACCTGGGCCGCGACGATGAATTCAAGACCCTGGTCACGGTCCGGCCCGGCGAGCCCTACAACGGCGAGCAGGTCGCGGCCACCACCAAGGCCTTCACCGACTACTTCGGCACCTTCGGCTATGCCTTCGCGCGCGTGAAGGCCGAGCCCGAGATCGACCGCGCACGCCACCGCGTGACCATGGTGCTGCGCGCCGAGCCCGCGCGCCGCGCCTATGTGCGGCGCATCCACATCGGCGGCAACGCGCGCACGCGCGACGAGGTGATCCGCCGCGAGTTCCGCCAATACGAGGGCGCCTGGTACGACGGCAACAGGATCAAGCTCTCGCGCGACCGCGTGGACCGGCTGGGCTTCTTCACCGACGTGAACGTCGAGACGCAGGAGATCCCCGGCTCGCCCGACCAGGTCGACATCGCGGTGACGGTGGCCGAGAAGCCCACGGGCTCGTTGCAGCTCGGCGCCGGCTATTCGTCCACCGACAAGATCTCGCTGAGCTTCGGCATCACGCAGGAGAACGTGTTCGGCTCGGGCAACTACCTGGGCCTGCAGGTCAACACGAGCTCCTACAACCGCACGATCTCGGTGACCGCCACCGATCCCTACTTCAGCAAGGACGGGATCTCGCGCACCTTCAACCTGTTCCACACCACCACCCGCCCCTACTACGAGGCCGACGGCAACTACAAGCTCGCGAGCGACGGCGGCTCGGTGCGCTTCGGCATCCCGGTCGGCGAGCTCGACCGGATCTACCTGGGCATCGGCGTGGAGCGCTATGCGTTCACGCCCGGCAGCAACGGCAGCTACACGCTGGTCGACGGCTCCTATGTCTACACCGCGACGCCGCAGGCCTACCTCGACTACTTCCAGTGCACCGGCACGGCGCCGAGCGTGAGCTGCGCCAACCGCAACGTGGTGGCCTTTCCGGCCACGCTGGGCTGGTCGCGCGACGACCGCGACAGCGCGCTGATCCCGACCCGGGGCCGGCTGCAGAGCGCGAACCTCGAGGTCGGCGTGGGCGGCGCGCTGCGCTACCTCAAGAGCAACTACCAGTACCAGCAGTACTTCCCGCTGTCCAAGCAGTACACGCTGGCCTTCAACGGCGAGCTCGGCTATGCGCGCGCGCTCGGCGACTCGGCCTTTCCGATCTTCAAGAACTTCTACGCGGGCGGGCTGGGCTCGATCCGCGGCTTCGAGCAGAACTCGCTGGGGCCGCGCGACGCGGTGACCGAAGGCGCGCTGGGCGGCACGCGCAAGGCGATCTTCAACCTCGAGTTCAGCACGCCGTTCCCGGGCGCGGGCAACGACCGCTCGCTGCGGCTGTACAGCTTCCTCGACACGGGCAACGTGTTCGCGAGCCGCACGGCCAGCATGAGCGATGCGCAATGGAAGGCGCAGAACAGGTTGCGTGCCTCGGCCGGCCTGGGCATCAGCTGGATCTCGCCGCTCGGGCCGTTGCGACTGGCCTATGCGGTGCCGCTGCGCTACCAGAAGGAGGACACGGCCAACGGCATCGCGGCCGACCGCACGCAGCGGCTGCAGTTCCAGATCGGCACCGCGTTCTGAGCGCCATGGCCCGCATCCTGCTGGTGGAAGACGCGCGCCACGACAGCGCCGCCGCGCTGCACGGCCTGCTGCACGCGGCCGGCCACGAGGTCGAGCGGATCGGCGACGGCGCGGCCGCGCTCGAGCGCATCCTGCAGGCGCCGCCCGCGCTCACGCTGCTCGAGGTGGCGCTGCCGCGCATCGACGGCCTGCGGGTGCTGGAGGCCGTGCGTTCGCTGAGCGACCATCCGATCATCATGCTGACGGCGCGCACGCGCGAGGCCGACCGGCTGCGCGGGCTCGACCTCGGGGCCGACGACTACGTCTGCAAGCCCTTCTCGCCGCGCGAGGTGGTGGCGCGCGTGAACACGGTGCTGCGCCGCCATGCGCAGCGCCGGCACGCGGCGCGGCCCTCGGCGGCCGTGGCCTTCGATGACGCCGGGGGCGGGGCGCGGCTCGAGGGCCGGCCGCTGGCGCTGACGCGGCGCGAGCTGCTGCTGCTGCGCGCGCTCTCGGGCGACCCGGGCCGGGTGTTCAGCCGTTCGACGCTGCTCGAGGCCGCGTTCCCCGAGGCGCTCGAGGTGAACGAGCGCGCGGTCGACGGCCACATCAAGAACCTGCGCCGCAAGCTCTCGGCCGCGGCGCCCGCGCACGACTGGATCCGCTCGATCTACGGCGTGGGCTTCAGCTTCGCGGAGCGGCCGGCCTGAACTTCAACGGGCCTGGTAGCGGCAGGCCCCCGCGCCGCGGCGCGCGCCCGGCTTCGGCGCGGCGGGACTGTAGCTGTCGAAGGGCTGGCCGGGCCGGGGACGGGCCTGCTGCGGCAGTGCCGCGCGCTCGATCTCCATGATCGGCGCGAGCGTGGAGACCGGCGTGCGGCGCACCGTGCCGCGCCCGCCGGTCTCGGGCGGGCACTCGTCGCGCACCGCGACCACCGTGCCGGCCGCGAGGCCGCAGAAGGCCAGCGCGCCCGCCAGGCGCTGCATGCGCTTGCCGCGGCGCTCGGCGGGCGCGGCAAGGCTCACGTCGACTCCTCCCCGAGGGCCGTGCCGCCGACCACGCAGGGCCGCGTGGTGCGGCCCTCGGCCCAGTGGATCGCGAAGATCCAGGCGGGGGCGAACAGCCCGAACAGCGCGAGGAGCGCGGGCCACAGGAGGTCGATGCACGGTGTCATGGCAGCCATCGTGCGTGCCGATTCGGGAGAAAAATGGGAGATGGGCCCTCCCAGATTCCTCCACATTTGGCGGTCATGATCGGCGGCTTGCCGATGACGCCCCCGTCCGCCCTGCCCGCGCCACCCGCGTCGCCTGTCGCAGAATGCGGCCCTCACCTCCCGAGACCATGCCGCGCCTGCGCCTGACCCTCTCCCGCAAGATCTTCCTCGCGCTCGCCGCGCTGCTGATCGTGCTGCTGCTGAGCTTCGCGGGGCTGTCGATCCTCGCGCTGCAGCGCGGCCTCGGCGCCTACGTGGCCGAGATCGAGATCCGCCGCATGGACTGGCTCTCGCAGCTGGTGCTCAAGCACTACGTGCTCAATGGCGACTGGAAGAGCCTGCGCGACAACGACGAGGCCTGGCACCGGCTGCAGATGGGCCGCGTGGCGACGGTGCTCGACAACGCGAGCACGCCCGACGACCGGCGGCTGCCGCCCTGGTACGAGTACCGCACGCGCGGCGCTCCGCCCGAGGGCTCGGCCGACAACGGCCCGCCGCCGATGCCGCCGGGCCAGCTCGAGCTGCTGCCGCGGCGCGCGGCGCCGGCGATGCCGCCGCCCTTCTTCTTCGCCGATCCGCGCGCGATGGCCGACTCGATCTACCAGCGGCTCGCGGTGCTCGACGCGCAGGGCGCGCGCGTGGTGGGCGCGACCATCGACCCCGAGAACGCGGCGCGCCTGCCGATACGGCGCGGCCGGGCCGTCATCGGCTACCTCGCGCTGGCGCCGCTGCAGGGCCTGGAGAGCGAGGCCGACCGCGCCTTCCTGGCGCGGCAGTCGGGCGTGATCGTGCTCACGGGCCTCGCGGGCCTGGTGTTCGCGCTGGCGCTCTCCTACCTGCTGGCGCGGCGCTGGTTCAAGCCGGTCGACGACCTGACGCAGGCGGCGCAGGACGTGGCGCGCGGCCGGCTGTCGACGCGCGTGGTGGTGCAGGGCTCGGACGAGCTCGCGCTGCTGGGCAAGACCTTCAACGACATGGCGCAGCGGCTCGACACGGTGGAGGCCTCGCGCCGCGCCTGGCTGGCCGACGCCGCGCACGAGCTGCGCACGCCGCTGGCCGCGATGCGCGCCGAGATCGAGGCGCTGCAGGACGGCGTGCGCACCTTCGACGAACGCACGGCGCTGCGGCTGCACCGCCAGGTGATCCGGCTCGGCCAGCTGGTGGACGACCTGCGCAGCAGCATGCGCGCGCCGCAGAGCGACCTGCCGACCACGACGGTGTATCCGCTGTCGCTGCTCAAGGAGGCGCTGGACCACACGCGCGACCGCTTCGCGCAGCGCGGCATCGCGGTCGACCGGCGCGCCATCGACCTGATCGCGGCACGCAAGCAGCCGGCGATCGAGGGCGACGCGCACCGGCTGCACCAGGTCTTCATGAACCTGCTCGAGAACACGCTGGCCTACACCGACCCCGGCGGCGTGCTGCGCATCGACGTCACGGTGGAGGGGCCGTGGACCGGCCACAGCCTCACGCTGCTGTTCGACGACAGCGCACCGGGCGTGCCCGAGAGCGAATTGCCACGCCTGTTCGACCGCCTGTTCCGCGGCGAGACCTCGCGCAGCCGCGAGCACGGCGGCTCGGGCCTGGGCCTGTCGATCTGCCGCACCACCATCGAGGCGCACGGCGGCACCATCGACGCCTCGCCCTCGCCGATGGGCGGGCTGCGCGTCACCCTCACCCTGCCGCTGGCCACTTCACCATGAGCCGCCCATGACCCGCATCGTGATCGTCGAGGACGAAGCCGACATCGCCTCGGTGGTGCAGGACTACCTGCGCCACGCGGGCTACGAGACCACGCATTTCGCCGATGGCCAGAGCGCCCTCGAGAGCATCGTGGCCGCGCCGCCCGACCTGACCCTGCTCGACATCATGCTGCCGCGGCTCGACGGCATCGAGGTGCTGCGGCGCGCGCGCGAGCACACGGCCCATCCGATCATCATGCTGACGGCGCGCATCGAGGAGGTCGACCGGCTGCTGGGCCTGGAGCTCGGCGCCGACGACTACGTCTGCAAGCCCTTCTCGCCGCGCGAGCTGGTGGCGCGCGTGCGCGCGGTGCTGCGCCGCGCCGCGCCGGGCCTGTCCGACCCGGGAGCACCGGGCCGCGCCGCGACCGACGCGGCGCCCGGGCTGGTGCTCGACGACGTGCACTGGCGCGCCTCGCTCGAGGGCACGCCGCTGAACCTCACGCGGCGCGAGTTCGGGCTGCTGCAGGTGCTGTCGCGCCATCCGGGGCGCATCTTCTCGCGCGCGCGGCTGCTCGAGCTGGCCTACGACGACACGGTGGACGTGACCGAGCGCGCGATCGACAGCCACGTGAAGAACCTGCGCCGCAAGCTCGGCGCGGTGACGCCCGGGCACGACTGGATCCGCTCGGTGTACGGCGTGGGCTTCGCGTGGGAAGCACCGCCGCCCGCGGACTGAGCCGCCCCGCTACTGCGGACCGCCGCAGAAGGGCACGGCCGAGGTGTCGGCCGCGGTGAAGCGCATCGTGCTGGCGCGCCGCGCGCTGCGCGGCTTGTTCGCGGGCCATTCGCTCTCGGTCCAGCTGAAGCTCCAGCCATAGGCGGCGCCGGGCCGCGCGGCGTCGGCATAGGCGATGCGCAGGCTGCCGGCGGTCTCGTCGTGGCAATGCGGCGAGGTCTTGTATTCCTTCTCGGAGAAGCAGGCGCGGATCATCTGCGAGCACCAGAACGGGATGTCCTCGTAGGCGGCCCTGGCGCCGGCCGGGTCGCCGTCGATCGGCACGAAGTCGGCCACCACGAAGCTGGCGCCACCGCCCGAATACATGTCGCTGAAGGCGCTCTGCACCGCGACCGCCCAGCGGCCGTCGGCCAGCGGATAGAGCGCGGGCGCGAGCGAGCGCTGCGCCTCGCGGCCGCCACCGAGCTTCGAGGGCGTGCCCTGGTAGGCCGAGAAGTCATGCAGCCGCTGCAGGCGCCAGCTTCCGTCCGCATTTCTCTGGACACGCGCCATGGCGAGCGGCTTCACCGACAGCACCACGTACTCGCCCTCGGCACTGCCGCGCGGCCGGTAGAGGCCGAGCTCGCCGGCGTTGCAGGACGTCGAGAGCAACGCGCACAACGCGGGGCGCCATTGGGCGTCGACCGATTCCGGCTTGGCGACGCGGTCGAAGACCTGGGCTGTGGGGGCGGCGATCGCTGCCGTTGCGGCGAGGAACGAGAGCGCGGCGATGGCGGGACGGATGAAGGGCATGGCGGGATCTTAGGGCGGGCTTGCTGCGGTTCGGGATGCGGGCGGTTCGACGACCGGCATACTTGCCGCCGCCCTTCCCCGACACGCCGAGGCCTCCATGACCCCAGAGCTGCGCCCCCTCTTCGACGCCCAGCGCGCCGCCAGCCTGCGCGACCAGGCCCCGCCCTGGAGCGTGCGCGCCGACCGCCTGCGCCGGCTGCGCGCGCTGGTGCGCGAGCACCGCGCCGCGATCGCGGCCGCGATCAGCGCCGACTTCTCGAACCGGCCGCGCCAGGAGACCGAGCTGGCCGAGGTCTTCCCCACGCTCGAGGGCATCGACCATGCGCTGCGCCACGGCAAGCGCTGGATGCGCGTGCGCCGCCGCAGCACCGGGCTGTGGTTCAAGCCCGCGTCCTCGCGGCTGATGCCGCAGCCGCTCGGCGTGGTCGGCATCGTCGTGCCCTGGAACTACCCGCTGTACCTCGCGGCCGGGCCGCTCACGGCCGCGCTGGCCGCGGGCAACCGCGCGATGCTCAAGCAGTCGGAGTACACGCCGCGCTTCGCCGAACTGTTCGCGCGGCTCGTGGGCGAGGCCTTCGCGCCCGACGAGATCGCGGTGGTCAACGGCGACGCCGAGATCGCGCGCGCATTCGCGAGCCTGCCCTTCGACCACCTGCTGTTCACCGGCTCGACCGAGGTCGGCCGCCACGTGATGCGCGCCGCGAGCGAACACCTGACGCCGGTCACGCTCGAGCTCGGCGGCAAGTCGCCGGCCATCGTGGGCCGCGGCGCCGCCTTCGACAAGGCGGTGGAGCGCATCCTCGTGGGCAAGACGCTCAACGCCGGCCAGACCTGCATCGCGCCCGACTACGTGCTGGTGCCGCGCGAGCAGCAGGCGCGCTTCGTCGAGACCGCGCGGCGCGTGTTCGCCTCGCTCTACCCCGACCTGGGGCGCAACACCGACTACACCAGCATCGTGAGCCCGCGCCATTTCGCGCGGCTCGCGTCGCTGGTGGACGAGGCCCGGGCGCAGGGGGCCGCGGTGGAACGGCTGGGCGACGCGCCGGCCGATGCCGCGTCGCGGCGGCTGCCGCCGGTGCTGCTCACCGGCGTGGACGACGGCATGCGCGTGATGCAGGAGGAGATCTTCGGCCCCGTGCTGCCGCTCGTGCCCTACGACACGCTCGAGGAGGCCATCGGCTACGTCAACGCCCGGCCGCGGCCGCTCGCGCTCTACCTGTTCGAGAAGCAGCGCGCGGACATCGACCGCGTGCTGGCCCGGACCGTGGCCGGCGGCGTGACCGTCAACGACACGCTGTTGCACATCGCGCAGGACGACCTGCCCTTCGGCGGCGTCGGCGCGAGCGGCATGGGTGCCTACCACGGCGAGTTCGGCTTCCAGACCTTCTCGAAGATGAAGCCGGTGTTCCACCAGTCGGGCCTCAACGGCCTCGGCCTGTTCAAGCCGCCCTACGGCAAGACCTTCGAGCGCATGCTGAAGCTGCTGGCGCGCTGAGGCCGCCACCGCGGCCGCGAAGGATCGGGCAAGAACCGGCAAACGCAGGGCCGGAAACGGCCAGCCCCGAAGCGCCCGCGCACCGAAGATGGGCCCATGCGAGAAGAAAGTTCGCCTGCCAGCCGGTGTCGCCGGCGCGACGCCCTTGTTTCGGAGAAAAAGGCAAGAACCGCGTTCGATCCGGATAACGCCCGAGGCGGCAGCGGCGCGACACTTCCAAGCATGCCGGGAGCCCCTTGGCAACCGTGCATCCCCCAAGCATGAGGAGTTATCCATGACCGCAATCCAGGACAAAGTCGTTCTCATCACCGGCGCGAGCAGCGGCATCGGCGAAGCGACCGCGCGGCTGCTCGCGCGTCGCGGCGCGCATGTGGTGCTCGGTGCGCGCCGCACCGACCGGCTCGCGGCGCTCGCGGCCGAGATCCGGGCCACCGGCGGCTCGGCGAGCTTCCAGCGGCTCGACGTCACGCTGCGCCCCGAGATGGAGGCCTTCGCCGAACTGGCGCTCGAGCGCCACGACCGCATCGACGCGCTGGTCAATGCCGCGGGCGTGATGCCGCGCTCGCCGCTGTGGATGCGCAAGATCGAGGAGTGGGAGCTCATGATCGACGTCAACCTGCGCGGCGTGCTGCTCGGCATCGCGGCCGTGCTGCCGACCATGCAGGAACAGGGCTGGGGCCACATCGTGAACCTCGCGCCGGTGTCGGTCACGGGCGTGACGGCCGAGTCGGCCGTCTACCACGGCACGCAGTACGCGGTGGACGCGATCTCCGAGGGCCTGCGCCAGGAGCATGCGGGCCGCGTGCGCGTGAGCGTGCTCCATCCCGAACTCGCGCCGCCGGGCGATCCGCGCCTGGAGCGCATCGCGGCGGGCCTGGCGGGCGAACGCATGTCGACGCGGCGGCGCCTGCTGGCGCCGGCCGACGCGGTGGCGCGTTCGATCGCCGGCGCGATCGAGGGCGGCTACTACGCGGCGCATCCCGTGCCCGCGCTGCTGCGCTCGCCGGGCGGCCGCTCGGACAGCGCGCCCGAGGAGCCGGCCGAGTACGCCTTCTGATTCAGTAAGTCTTGTAGGGCAGGAACTTGCCCGAGAGCACCACGTTCACGCGGTCGCCCTTGGGATCGGGCTCGCGCTGGATGTCCATGCTGAAGTCAATGGCGCTCATGATGCCGTCGCCGAACTCCTCGTGGATCAGTTCCTTGATGGTGGTGCCGTAGACGCTGACGATCTCGTACCAGCGGTAGATCAGCGGATCGGTCGGCACCGCCGAGGGCAGCGAGCCCTTGTACGGCACCACCTGCAGCCACTTCTGCTCCTCGGCGTTGAGGCCGAAGATGCGCCCGACGATCTTGGCCTGCTTCTCGTCGAGCGTCATCTGGCCGAGACAGGCGGCGGTGGTCCATTCCTTCGAGAGGCCGAGCTTCTTCGCGACATCGGCCCACTGCAGGCCCTTGGCCACCTTGGTGGCGATGATCTTCTCGGTGACGTCGTTGCGGTTCATGTTCAGGTGCTCCTTGAGTGCCGGACACGGGCAAGCAACAGGCGTGCCGCCGCCCGGCCCGGCGCCATCAGGCGCGTTCCCAGCGGAACTTGCGCTCCGACTCCGCGATGGGCTGGTCGTTGATGCTCGCGTAGCGCCGCTGCATCAGGCCGTTGGGCGCGAACTCCCAGTTCTCGTTGCCGTGGCTGCGGAACCAGTGGCCCGAGTCGTCGTGCCATTCGTACTCGAAGCGCACCGCGATGCGGTTGTCCATGAAGGCCCAGAGCGTCTTCTTCAGGCGGTAGTCGAGCTCGCGCACCCACTTGCGCTGCAGGAACTGCACCACCTGCTCGCGGCCGTTGACGAAGTCGGCGCGGTTGCGCCATTCGGTGTCGGGCGTGTAGGCCAGGCTCACGCGCACCGGGTCGCGCGTGTTCCAGGCGTCTTCGGCGGCCTGGACCTTCTTGAGCGCGGTCTCGAGCGTGAACGGGGGCAGCGGCGGGCGGGATTCGGATTCCATGGCGGTCTTTCGGTGAAGAGGAGAAGGTTGGAAAAAGGCAGAGGCGGTGTAGCCCGGCCGCAATGTGCCATATGTAGACAGACCTGTCTACATGGCGGCGGGAGTGCCTACAATCGCGCCATGGACCTGGACCTTTCCGCCCTGCCCGCGCGCGAGCGCATCCTGCTCACGGCGCACGACCTCTTCTATGCCGACGGCATCCGCGCCACCGGCATCGACCGCGTGATCGCGGCCTCGGCCGTGACCAAGGTCACCTTCTACCGCCACTTCCCCTCGAAGGACGACCTGGTGCGCGCCTTCCTCGACCACCGGCATGCGCGCTGGATGGCCTGGTTCGTCGATGCGCTGGGGCGGCGCGGCGCGCACGAGCGCAGCGGCGACGCGCAGGCCCTGCTGCTGCTGGCCGACGTGATGGCCGAATGGTTCGCCGACCCGGTGTTCCGCGGCTGTGCCTTCATCAATGCCGTGGCCGAGGTCGGCGGCAGCGTCGAAGGCGCGGCCGAGCGCGCGCGCGATCACAAGCGCGAGATGGTCGAGGTGATCGCCGACCTGCTCCCCGCCACGCTGCCGCAGCGCACGGCGCTCGCGCAGGCCGCCGCCATCGGCATCGACGGCGCGATCGTCAAGGCGCAGATGGGCGGCGCCGAGCTGGTGCGCGAGGCGGTCGAGGACCTGCGCCGGCTGCTGCGCGCGCTGGCCGACGCCGCGGCGCCTACTTCACCACCATCGCGGTGAACGGCCACACATAGGCCTGCAGGGTCACGAGGATGCCGACCAGGCAGGCCAGCGCGATCGAGTGGAAGAACACGTAGCGCAGGATCTCGCCCTCGTGGTTGAACCAGCGCGTGGCGGTCGAGGCCACCACGATCGACTGCGCATCGATCATCTTGCCCATCACGCCACCCGAGCTGTTGGCCGCGCCCATGAGGTTGGGGCTCAGCCCGAGCTGGTCGGCCGCCACCTTCTGCATGCCGCCGAACAGCACGTTCGAGGCCGTGTCGGACCCCGTGAGCGCCACGCCCAGCCAGCCCATCAGGGTGCCGAAGAAGGGATACAGCACGCCCGTGTTGGCGAAGGCCAGGCCCAGGGTGGTGTCGAGCCCCGAGTAGCGCGTGAGCGTGCCCAGCGCGAGCATCAGCACGATGGTGAGCAGCGAGAACTTCACCAGCCACAGCGTGCGGCCGTAGGCGGCCACGAGCTGGACCGGGTTGTACTTCATGACCAGCCCGCCCACGAGCGCCGACACCAGGATGCCGGTGCCGGTGGCCGAGAGCAGCAGCAGCTGGTAGACCGCGCCTTCCTTGGTCGGCTTGGGCACCACCGGCGCCACCTTCTCGATCATGTTGTGCAGCCCCTCGATCGGGAAGTTGGGCGCGAAGATGCCGTTGAGCCAGGTCTTGACCGCGGGCAGGCCCCAGATGAACACGAACACCGTGAGGATCAGCCACGGGGTCCAGGCGCGCACCACCGCGGCGGTGGGATGCCTGGTGGGCGCGCCCACCGGCGCGGCCTCGCCGCCGTCGGCCTCGTGGCCCTTGAGCGAGACCGAGGTCCAGACCTTGGCAGGCCTCCACACGCGCAGGAACAGCACCAGGCAGACCATCGAGACGATGGCCGCGATGATGTCCACCAGCTCGGGACCGATGAAGTTCGACACCAGGTACTGCGGGATCGCGAACGACACACCGGTGACCAGGATCGCCGGCCAGATCTCCCACATGCCCTTGCGGCCCGCGAAGGCCCAGATCAGCCAGAACGGCACCAGCACCGAGAAGAAGGGCAACTGCCGGCCGATCATCGCGGTGACGGCCATCAGGTCGTAGCCGTGCACCTTGGCCAGCGTGATCACCGGCGTGCCGAGCGCGCCGAAGGCCACCGGCGCGGTGTTGGCGATCAGCGAGAGCCCCGAGGCCGCGAGCGGCGAGAAGCCCAGCCCGATCAGGATGGCGGCCGTGACCGCCACCGGCGTGCCGAAGCCGGCCGCGCCCTCGAAGAAGGCGCCGAAGGCGAAGGCGATCAAGAGCAGCTGCAGCCGCCGGTCCTCGGTGATGCCGGCGATGGAGTCCTGCAGCACCTGGAAGCTGCCGTTCTGCTGCGTGAGCTGCTGCAGGAAGATGATGTTGAGCACGATCCAGCCGATCGGCAGCAGCCCGGTGATGCCGCCGAGGAAGGCGGCCTTGCCCGCCATGTCGGCCGGCATACCGAAGGCGAAGACCGCGATCGCCAGCGCGCTGAGGAGGCCGAGCCCGGCCGCGAAGTGGGCCTTGACGTGCAGGAGGCCGAGGCACACCAGCATCACCACCACCGGTATCGCGGCGAGCGCCGTCGATACCACCATGTTCCCGAACGGGTTGTAAACCTGCTGCCAAACCATGTGTCTGTCTCCGTACTGTTGGTATTCGATGTGACGGATGCGCTGCAACACACTGCGATCGCTCAAGCCTCCTTTGCCGTTTCTCTCCTCTGCACTGCACTGCGGCGCGGCGAAACGAAGCGCCGGGGCGGTCGGGCCCGCGGCGCTTCGATACCATCGTACGCCCGCAACCCCCGCGGCGCACCACCTGCGGACAACCGTGGGCCGGCCCGCCCCCTCGGGTACAACCTCCTTCTACGCACTGCCTTCGCACCTTCATGGCTTCCACGCGCCTTCCCTCGACCCAGGGCCTGCTCGCCTTCGAGGCCGTCGCGCGCCTGCGCAGCGTGAACCTGGCGGCCGAGGAGCTCAGCGTGACGCCCAGCGCCGTGAGCCACCGCATCCGCCAGCTCGAGTCGCAGCTCGGCCTGCGCTTCTTCGCGGGCAGCGACTTCAGCCTCAGCGCCGACGGCATCGTCTACCTGGCGCGGGTGCGCGAGGCCATCTTCGCGCTCGAGCAGGTGCCCGGCCGCGAGGCCGCGCCCAACACCCGGCGGCTGCGCGTGGCCGTCACGCCCACCTTCTCGCGCCAGATCCTGATGCCGCAGCTCGCGCGCTTCTGCGAGGCCCATCCCGAGGTCGAGCTGGTGATGCAGGTGACGGCGCCGATGCGCGAGAACGCGCTCGACGAGGCCGACATCGAGTTGCGTTTCGGCGCCGGACCGTTCCGCCAGCGCGAGTTCCTGCAGTTCCCGGCCGATGCGCTCACGCCCGTGTGCAGCCCGGCCTACCTGAAGCGCCACGGTCCGTTCGAAGGCTTCGCCACCCGGGCCGAGGTGGAGCGCGCCCAGCTGCTGCGCACCCCGCTCGAGAACTGGCGCATCTGGTTCGCGGCCCACGGCATCGGCCTGCCCGAGCCCGCCAGCGGCGCCCAGTTCACCGACCTGGGCCTGCTGCTCGAGGCGGCGGCCGAAGGCCTGGGCGTGGCGCTGATGCGGCTGCACCTGGGCCGCGCCTGGATCGACGGCGGCCGGCTGGTGCGGCTGTCGCCGGTCAGCGTACCCTCGCCCAACCACTACTTCCTGTGCTGGCGGCCGGGTGCGCTGGAGCGGCCCGAATGCGCCGCGTTCGTGGCCTGGGCGCGGCAGTCGCTCGAAGGCTGACGAGGTGTGAAGTGGTCGCCTGAATTCTTTTCAGATCGCCGGCCAGCGTTTTTCAGCCCGGCCGGGCCCCGCCGAAGCCACACTCACGGCGCCGCGCGTTGCGCTGCGGGAGGGGCTGCTGCCCAATAATGGCGGCGGCCCGGCCCCCAGGCCCGCCCACGACAACAACCCGTTCCACAGGAGACTCCCCGTGCCCGACCTTTCCAAGATCACCTGCATCGAAGACCTGCGGGTGGTCGCCAAGCGGCGCGTGCCGAAGATGTTCTACGACTACGCCGACTCCGGCGCATGGACCGAGGGCACCTACCGCGCCAACGAGAGCGACTTCCAGAAGATCAAGCTGCGCCAGCGCGTGGCGGTCAACATGGAGGGCCGCTCCACCCGCACCACCATGATCGGGCAGGACGTGGCGATGCCGGTGGCGATCGCGCCCACGGGCCTCACGGGCATGCAGCACGCCGACGGCGAGATCCTGGGCGCGCTCGCGGCCAAGGCCTTCGGCATCCCGTTCACGCTCTCGACCATGAGCATCTGCTCGCTCGAGGACATCGCCGAGAACACCGGCCGCCATCCGTTCTGGTTCCAGCTCTACGTGATGAAGGACCGCGACTTCATCGAGCGCCTGATCGACCGCGCGCGCGCGGCCAACGTGTCGGCGCTGCAGCTCACGCTCGACCTGCAGATCCTCGGCCAGCGCCACAAGGACATCAAGAACGGCCTGACCACGCCGCCCAAGCCCACCATCAAGAACCTGCTGAACCTCGCGACCAAGCCGCACTGGTGCCTGGGCATGCTGGGCACCAAGCGCCGCACCTTCCGCAACATCGCGGGCCATGCCAAGGGCGTGAAGGACCTGTCCTCGCTGTCCTCGTGGACCGCCGAGCAGTTCGACCCGGCGCTGAACTGGGGCGACATCGAGTGGATCAAGAAGCGCTGGGGCGGCAAGCTGATCCTCAAGGGCATCCTCGACGCGGAAGACGCGCGGCTGGCTGCGAACAGCGGCGCCGACGCGCTGATCGTGTCGAACCACGGCGGACGCCAGCTCGACGGCGCGCCCTCCTCGATCAGCGCGCTGCCGGCCATCGTCGATGCCGTGGGCCGCGACATCGAGGTCTGGATGGACGGCGGCATCCGCAGCGGCCAGGACGTGCTCAAGGCACGCGCCCTCGGTGCCCGCGGCACGCTGATCGGCCGCAGCTTCCTCTACGGCCTGGGCGCCTACGGCCAGGCCGGCGTGACGCGCGCGCTGCAGATCATCCACAAGGAACTCGACGTGACCATGGCGTTCTGCGGCCACACGAGCATCGACACGGTGGATTCGGGGATCCTGCTGCCGGGCACGTTCTAGCAGGTCCGCGCCAGGGGCACGGGCCGCGCGCAAGGCCACGTCGGCGATAGGCCGATGCGGCACCCGCTGACACGACCCGGCCGTCGTGCGGCGCAGAATGGTCCGGCAACAACAACACGGCCGCCGGCCCGTTCGGTGGCCCACAGGCACCATGAGCGCGACCACGCCCCTCCAGGCCGGCCCGGCAAGCCCGGCGGCCTCCGCATCCCCACCCCACTACAGCGCGGAAGAGAAGCGCCACCGCGTGTTCGCGATCATGGCGGCCTCCTCGGGCAACCTGGTCGAGTGGTTCGACTTCTACGTCTACGCGTTCTCGGCGCTCTATTTCGCGCCGGCCTTCTTCCCCAAGTCCGATCCCACCGCGCAGCTGCTCAACACCGCCGGCGTGTTCGCGGCCGGCTTCCTGATGCGGCCGATCGGCGGCTGGCTGTTCGGCCGCATCGCCGACCGGCTCGGGCGCAAGACCTCGATGCTGATCTCGGTCACGATGATGTGCGGCGGCTCGCTGGTCATCGCCTGCCTGCCGACCTACGCGGCCATCGGCGCCTGGGCGCCGTTCCTGCTGTTGATGTGCCGGCTGTTCCAGGGCCTGTCGGTGGGCGGCGAATACGGCACCACCGCCACCTACATGAGCGAGGTCGCGCTGCGCGGGCAGCGCGGCTTCTTCTCCTCATTCCAGTACGTCACGCTGATCGGCGGCCAGTTGCTCGCGGTGCTGGTGATCGTGGTGCTCGAGCAGCTGCTCAGCGAGGCCGAGCTCAAGGCCTGGGGCTGGCGCATCCCGTTCGTGATCGGCGCCATCGCCGCGGTGGTCGCGCTGCTGCTGCGCCGCACGCTGCACGAGACGCAGAGCGACGAAGCGAAGAAGAACAAGGAGGCCGGCAGCATCGGCGGCCTGTTCAGGCACCACACGCCGGCCTTCCTCACCGTGCTGGGCTACACGGCCGGCGGCTCGCTGATCTTCTACACCTTCACCACCTACATGCAGAAGTACCTGGTGAACTCGGCCGGCATGTCGATCAAGACCGCCAGCAACGTGATGACCGCCTGCCTGTTCATCTACATGTGCATGCAGCCGCTGTTCGGCGCGCTGTCGGACCGCATCGGCCGGCGCAACAACATGCTGCTGTTCGGCGGCCTGGGCGCGATCGCCACCGTGCCGATCCTCACCGCGCTGCAGCACACCACCAGCCCGCTGCTGGCCTTCGTGCTGATCATCGTGGCACTGGCCATCGTGAGCTTCTACACCTCGATCAGCGGCATCGTGAAGGCCGAGATGTTCCCGCCCGAGGTGCGCGCGCTCGGCGTGGGCCTGGCCTACGCGGTGGCCAACGCGATCTTCGGCGGCTCGGCCGAGTACGTGGCGCTGGGGCTCAAGTCACTGGGCCACGAGTCGGCCTTCTTCTGGTACGTGAGCGCGATGATGGTGATCGCCTTCCTCGTGAGCCTGCGGCTGCCGAGACAGGCCAGCTATCTGCACCACGACCATTGACCTGCTTGCGCGATCCGGCGGCGCGCGGCACACGACTCGGCCATCTGGTTCTGGTAGGTGCCATGAACCGCCTCAAGCATCCCGCAGCCATCGTGGCCGGCGCGCTCATCGTCGGCTTCCTGTTCTACAAGCTCATCGGGCCTGTGGGCCTGTGGTACGAACTCCATCACGCACGCAATGACGGCGACCTGGGCACGCTCTACATGGTCGCGCTTGGCGTGCAGTGCGTGTCGATCGTCATGGGCGGCTGGCTCGGCAGCCGCGTCTACCGGTGGCTGCGGCGCGGGTCCTGAGGGTCCCGGCTATCCCCGGCATGAGGATTTCCAAACCCGCGCCGAGGCGATGCACGGCACCATGGAGCCTCAGCCAGGAGAACCACCATGACGCTCATCAGGAACCTCAGAAAACTCGTCGGCGGCGCCATCTCGCTCGCGGGCGCCGCGGTGCTGATCTCGCAGCACCTCTGACGCACCGCCCACAGCCCGCGGCGCTCAGTCCGCGTACACCCCCGCGGCCTTGATGATCGGGCTCCACTTCGCGATCTCGGCCGCCACGAACTTCTTGTGGCCCTCGGGCTCGATGCGCCCGTCGGTCGCGACCACGGCGCCCAGCGCTTCCTCGCGCTTGATGAAGTCGGCGTCCTTCAACGCGGCCTTCAGGGCTTCGTTGAGCTTCTTCTGGATCGCCGCCGGCGTGCCCTTGGGCGCGTAGAGGCCGTGCCAGATCGTGACCTGGAAGTCCTTCAGGCCCGACTCCTGCAAGGTGGGCAGGTCCTTGAGCAGCGGCGTGGTCAGGCGCTTGGGCGAGGTCACGGCATAGGCCTTGACCTTCTTGGCCTCGATCTGCGGCGAGGTGTTGGTGGTCTGGTCGCACAGCAGGTCGATCTGGCCGCCGATCAGGTCGGTGATGGCCGGCGCCGTGCCCTTGTAGGGCACGGTCGTCATCTCGGTCTTGGTGGCGCTCTGGTAGAGCAGGCCGCACAGGTGCGAGGCCGAGCCCACGCCGGCGTTGCCGATGTTGATCTTTCCCTTGTTGGCCGACACCCACGAGGACAGCTCGGCGTAGTTGTTGGCCGGCAGGCTGGGCTTGGCGATCAGGGTCATCGGCACGTCGTTGACGATGCCCAGGTACTCGAAGTCGGTCTCGACCTTGAACGGCACGTTGCGCACCAGCGTCGGCACGGTGGCCATGGCGATGTGGTTGAGCAGCAGCGTGTAGCCGTCGGGTGCCGCGCGCGCCACCTTGGCCGCGCCGATCGAGCTGCCCGCGCCGGGCACGTTGTCGATGATCACGCTCGCGCCGCCCAGCGGCTTGCGCAGCGCCTCGGCGAGGTCGCGCGCGACGCGGTCGGTGGGGCCGCCGGCCGCGAAGGGCACGACGATGGTGACGGGCTTGCCCGCCGGGAAGTCCTGCGCCTGAGCGGGGAAGGCACAGGCGGCGGCCACCGTGGCGAGGGCGAAGGCGAAAGCGAAACGCTGGGTCATGGAGTCTCCGGGTATTGAAAGGTCGAATGCGAAAAGAGGATCAGGGCGCGCGCGCCGGCACGCGGCTCTCGAGCGGCGGCGGCTGCCAGGCCGGCTGGATGTGGCAGCCGTTCCTGCCGTCGGTGTCGTAGCGCGGCATCAGTGCGGCGCAGCGCTGCGCGAGGCCCGCGGGCGTGGGCTTCTCGCCCTTGTCGATCCAGTCGAGCAGCGCGGCGAACAGCGCCGGGTACTCCGAATCGCTGAGGTAGCTGTGCTCGCGCTCGTCGCTGAAGCTCTGCACCAGCAGGTCGCCGGTGCCGGCCGCGTCGCGGATGCGGCGGTAGGCGTTCTCGAGCTCGACGAAGGCGGTCGGGTCGTGGATGGCATGCAGCCCCACGGTGGGCAGCGCGGTGCGGCCCGTGGGCTGGCTGTCGGCCGCGAGCGCGCCCTGGGCCTGCGGATCGGCCGCGTAGCGCGGCACGCCGGCGTTGAGCGCGGCCGCCTCGGCCGGCGCCGCGGCATAGCTCACGCCGACATTGCCGAAGGGATTGCGGCCCTGCAGCCGCAGCTGCGTCAGGTCCTGGAACAGCCAGGTGGCCCAGTTCAGGTGGCCGACCAGCGAGCGCTCGGGAATCTTCACCGCGGTGAGGATGGTCTTGAGCCGCGCGGCCTGCTCGGGCGTGCGCTGCGCCGCGGGCAGGCCCACGCCGGTGCACTCGCGCACGCGCTCGGCCAGCTCCTTGCGCGTGAGCTTCGCGTCGAGCGGCAGGCCCTGCCACAGCGGGTACTGCGGCTCGTCGGGCTTCGGATGGTTGCGGCAGACGTACTGGTAGACCACACGCAGGTCGAGCCGGAAGTCGTAGGCGCTGTTGCCGCCGCCGAGCACGCCGCTGGTCAGCAGCAGGCCGTCGTAGGGCCCCTTGGCGCCGCCGGCCGGCGCATAGAGCTCGGCCGCCTTCGCCGCCACGCCCGCGCCATAGCTCTGGCCGTGCAGCAGCGTGCGGCGCGGCTCGCCGAAATGGCGCACGAAGAGCTGGCGCAGGCGCTCGGTGTCTTCGGCCGCCATGGTCACGCCGTAGCCGCCGCGCCGGTAGGTGGAACCGGCCCAGGCATAGCCGGCCTTCACGGTGACGGCCCAGCGCTTGAGGTCCTCCTCGCTGCGCTCGAGCTTGGGGGGCCCGGTTTCAGGGCCGCCGTGCGCGTGCATCACGAGCACGCCGCGGTTCCAGTCCCTGGGGATCGCGATCCAGTAGAGCGCGCCCGTGCCGTCGGCACCGGTGTAGCAGCGCGCGCCCTCGGGGACCGGGGCCGGGCAGATGGCGGCGCGCGGTCCTTCGACGCGCGCGGCCTGCGCCGGCAGCGTGGCGAACAGGGCGGCGGCCGCGGTCAGCGCCGCCGCGAAGGCGGGGCGTGCCCGCCGCTCGAGATGCATCGTCAATGGCGTACTCCGAGTTGCAGCGCCGCGCTCGTGCCCGCGCCGGACACGAAGCCGAGCACGCCGCTGTTGAAGAGGAAGTGGTCCGGCGCACCGAGGCTGGATTCCACCACGCCCGGCACCGGCTTGTCGTAGCTCAGCGTCGCGGTCGTGCCCGCGAGATTGAAGCCGGTGCCGGCCACGGTGGCGGCGGCGTTCTCGCCCTTCACGCTGGCCATCACGTAGCTGCCGTCGGCCGCGCCCGCGGTCAGGCTCAGCTGCGTCGCATGCAGGCGCAGGCCGAAGCTGGTGGCCGATTCGCGCACCAGGTGCATCGGCACCGCGGCGCCGTTCACCAGGCCGATCACCATCGAGCCGGTGAGCGTGCCGCCGGTGGTGGTGGCGCCGCCGGTCGGCGCGGTGGTGCGCAGGTCGAAGGCATTGCGCGTGCCGTTCCAGGTGATGTAGCCCTTCTCGGTCTCGGTGCAGTTGGCGTCGTAGACCATGAAGCTGCCGGCATTGCCGGCCGCGCTGCGGCAGTACTGGAAGGTGCCCGCGTTGCGCAGCCGCACCGCGCCGGCATAGGCCACGGCGCTGCCGCTGCCCTGCTGCACGCCGACCGTGTTGAAGATGTTCGCGACCGGGTTGAACACCGCGGGCGAGGCCGAGTTCTCGAAGGTGTTCTGGAACGCGAGCAGCGGTGCGAAGCCGCCGCCGCTCGGCGCGTTCACGCCGCCCAGCAGCACGCCGCCCGGCGCGAACGCGAACGCCGCGCCGCTCTCGCCGCTGGTGTAGCTGCACTGCCCCTGCGACACCAGCGTGCCGCTGCGCGTGGTGCCGGCGGTGCGCTGCAGGCTGGCATCGACGGTGATGGTGTAGGCCATGGCGGCCGGGTCGATCTTCACGCTGAGTTCCTCGCCGAAGCTGTCGCCGCCCTTGTAGGTGGCGACGGCCGCGGGCAGGTTCGGGCAGGCCAGCGGATCGCCGACCTCGGTCACGCAGCTGTAGTTGACGGCCGCGTCGAGGCTGCCGCTGCCTCGGTACTTGGGCCAGGCCGGGAACTGGCACAGCGGGCGGGTGCGGCCGTAGGTGCCGGCCACCGCGTCCACCGCCACGCCGGTGGCGGGCGCGAGGCCGCCCTCGACCCAGCCCTCGAGCGCCGCGAGCGAATCCCAGTTCGGGATGAACACGCCGGTGCCGTGGCCCATGCCGGGCACGGTGTAGAAGCGCACGTTCTGGTCGACCGAGGCCTGGCCCACGGTGGCGATCAGCTGCTTGTAGTAGTCGATGGTCGAGTTCGGGCTGATCACCTCGTCGGCCAGGCCGTGCAGCATGATCAGCTTGCCGCCGTGCGCGAAGAAGGGCGCGAGGTCCGGGTTGGTGGCGTCGGTGAGATTCGACACCTCGGTCACGCGCGCGGCGTAGGCGCCGGGGTTCAGCGGATCGAAGGTCAGCGTGTCGAAGCCCTCGATGCGCGTCACGAAGTACTTCACCCACTGGTCGCCGGTGACGTACATGTTGGCGTCGGCCGAGGTGGCCGGGTTGGCCGGCACCTTGCGCGTGCCGAGGTCGCGCGTGGTGTACGGGCCCGCCACCAGCGCGCCTTCGAGCAGGTTGTAGCCGCCCGCGCGCTTCACGCCGTTGCCCAGTGCGTAGCTCGTGAACTCGAGCGGCGACTCGATGGTGCGCACGGTATCGAGCTGCGCGTCGGACAGGCAGCCGTCGCCGGTGTCGGTGCCGCCGGTGCAGCGCAGCGAGGCGAGGATCTGCGTGTTGAGCTGGCGGCAGCTCTCGACGTTGCTCACGATGCCGTCGGCCGCGCCGTCGAGCTTGTCGCAGGCCTGCAGCACGGTCCGCTGCACCAGCAGCGTCTTGGCCACGTTCATCCAGCCCGCGCCGCCGTTGTTGTAGAGCGCCCGGCCCACGGCCACATTCGACAGCCGCGTGCCCGTGTAGTTGAGCGCGGGCTCGTTGGCGATCACGCCGTCGTAGTCGAGCGGCCAGCGCTGGATGTAGCTCAGCGCGTCGCGCCCGCCGGTCGAGGTGCCGAGGAAGTAGGCCTTCTTCGGCTTGCTGCCGTAGCGCGCGAGCACCAGCGCCTGCGCCACGTCGCGCGTCTTCTTGAGCGACTGGCCGCCGTAGTTGGCGAGCTGCTCGTCGTTGGCGGCGAAGCGGCCGTCGGTGATGCTGCTGGCCTGATGGCCCGAATCGTCGCCATAGGTGGCATAGCCGAGCGCGAGCGGCGCGGGCTTTTCGCGCGGGCCGAAGCGGATCACCTCGGTGCCGTCGATCAGCACGCCATCGAAACCACCGCCGCCGAAGTGGATGGTCTTCTGGTTCCACTTCTCGGGCAGGTTCAGCGCGAAGTTGATCAGCTGCGAGTTCGGGTCCACCGGCTGGATGGTGCCGCGCACGCGGCAGTAGTCGCCGTAGTTGTTGCCGGCATCGCCCGCGGCCACCGCGGTGGCGCTGGTCACGGTGGCGCCCTGCGTGGGCAGGCTGATCTGCGAGGCGGCCAGGGTCATGCCGGCGAGTTCGGCGCAAGCCTTCGCGGTTTGTGCCGGCGGCGGGTTGACGGGCGGGTTGCCGCCGTCGCCGCCATTCGCCGGCGGGTTGACGGGCAGGAACGGAAAGCCGCCGCCCCCTCCTCCGCCGCCACCGCAGGCGGCCAGGATCAGCGAGAGGCCCAGCGCGGTGGCACCGGCGCGCAGCATGGAGGGAAGGCCGGGTCGGGTCGGCACGGATGTCGGCAAGGGGCGCGATGGGCGCATGGTCTTTGTCTCCGGAACACGGCCTCGCGGGGCCGTTCATTGAAAGTTGCCCCGCGGCCGCGACAAAAAACGCATCGGCTCGAAGGGGCGGCCGGACGATAGAAGCAGCCTGACCTGGGGTCAAATAAAATAAAAAGGCACTTTCGATATGAAAAAAATATGGAGATAAGACCGCTGCGCTACTTCGTGGCCGTCGCCGAGACCGGCCACATGACGCGCGCCGCCGAGCGCCTGGGCATCCAGCAGCCGCCGCTGAGCCAAGCCATCAAGGCGCTGGAACGCGAACTCGGCGTGCTGCTGTTCAAGCGCCATCCGCGCGGCGTGGCGCTGACCGACGCCGGCCGCCAGTTCCAGGCCGAGGCGCTGCGCATGCTGCAGGACATGGACGCGATGCGGCAGCGCATGGCGCGCGTGGCCAGCGGCCAGGCCGGCAGCCTGGCCGTGGGCTTCACCAGTTCGGCCGCCGCGCACCGCTTCGTGCCCGAGGCGCTGCGCGCGTTCCGGCGCGAGTACCCCGACGTCGAGCTGCAGCTCAGCGAGAACAACGCCGCCGAGATCACCGAGGCGCTGGCCGCGGGCCGCGTGCATTGCGGCCTGCTGCGCGTGCCGGTCGACCGGCCCGCGGGCCTGGCGTTCGAGACTTTGCTGCGCGAGCCGGTGCTGGTGGCGATGCCCAGCGACCACCGCTTCGCCACCGCGCGCAGCCAGCGCACGGCTTCCCGCCCGCTGCCGCTGGCGAAGCTCTGCGAGGAAGACCTGATCCTGGTGCGGCGCCCCGGCGCGCCCGGCCTCTATGCCGAGCTGCTCGCGCTGTGCCATGCCAAGGGCCTGCGGCCGCGCGTGGTGGCCGAGGTCGAACGCATGATGACCAACCTCAACCTCGTGGCCGCGGGCGTCGGGCTGTCGGTGGTGCCGGCCTCGATGACCGGCGTGCACGCGCACGCGATCGCCTATGCGCCGCTGGCCGATGGCGGCGCGCTCGACGCGCCGCTCACGCTGGTGTCGCGCGCCGACGAGGACAACCTGCCCGCGCGCCGCTTCGCCGCGCTGCTGCGCGGCCTCGCGGCCGGCGACGCGAAGGGCCGGCCATGACGCGGGCGCTGCATCGCCGCCTGCTGCTGGGCGCGGGCGCGTCCTTCGTCGGGCTCGCCGCGCTGGGCCTGTCGCGCGCCGGCGCGGCATCGGCCTGGCCCAGCCGGCCGGTGCGGCTGATCGTGGTCTACCCGCCGGGCGGCGTCAGCGACGGCATGGCGCGCGTGCTGGCCGAGCCGCTGGCGCAGTCGCTCGGCGTGCCGGTGCTGATCGAGAACCGGCCCGGCGCCGGCGGCAGCGTGGGCATGGACGCGCTCGCGCGCGCCGTGCCCGACGGCCACACACTGGCCTTCTCGGCCATCAGCCCGCTCACCCTGCATCCGCTGCTCGCGCGCGTGGCCTACGACCCGCTGCGCGCCTTCGTGCCGGTGGCCAGCCTGATGCGCACGCCCGTGCTGGTGGTCGGCACCCAGGCCTTCACCGGCCGCGGCTTCGGCGACCTGATCGCGCAGGCGCGCGCCCATCCGGGCGCGGTGCGCTGGGCCAGCTCGGGCGTGGCCACCATCGGCCACCTGGTGCTCGCGCAGGTGCGGGTGCAGAGCCGCACCGACATCACCCACATCCCCTACCAGGGCGGCGGGCCGCAGCTCAACGACGCGCTGAGCGGCCAGTTCGAGGTGCTGTCGACCAACGTCGCGGCGCAGCAGCTGCAGTACATCGAGAACGGCCGCTTCCAGGCGCTCGCGGTCGGCGCGCCGCGCCGCATCGAGGCCCTGCCCGATGTGCCGACGCTCGCCGAGCTCGGCTACGAACGCGCCAACCGCGATTCGCTGTTCGGCCTGTTCGCGCCCGCGCACACGCCGCAGCCCGTGGTGCAGCGGCTCAATGCCGAGATCCAGCGCCTGCTGCGCGGCGAGACGCTGCGGCTTCGGCTGCGCGAGGCCTACAACCTGCCGGCCGGCGGCAGCAGCGAGGACTTCGCGCGCGAGATCGCGCAGGACCGGCGGCGCAACCGGGCGCTGGTGGCGGGGGATCGCTCGCAGTTCGATTGAGGCCGCATCGCGCGGCCGGGGCGCAGCTCAGGCTTCGGCGACCCAGAGCCCCGGATAGTCGTGCACGAAGCCATCGGCCGTGACGCCCAGCACCGCCTCGTAGTCGAAGCGCTTCGCCACGTAGCGGTAGGCGTTGTCGCCGCGGCGCTCGTAGCGCTGCATCAGCTCGCCCAGCCCGCCGCCATCGAGGTCGATCCAGGCCGCGGGCGCGTCCGCGCCTTCGCCGTCCGACAGGCTGAGGCGGCGCAGCTGCAGCAGGTTGGTCGCGGGCGTGAAGCCCAGGTCGAGGTCGACGCAGTGCGAGAGATCGGGCACCGGCTCGTCGTTGAGCTTCCAGCGGCCCTGCGCGTCGCGCGTGATCGAGAGGTCGACCGTGCTGTCGCCGAGCCAGCCGCGCACCGTGCCCCATTGCGCATGCCAATGCAGGTCGCAGCGCACGCGGTAGTGCAGCTGCGCCACGCGGCCGTCCTCGGCGCGGAAGGCCGAGGCGCCGTCAAGCTGCCAGGCGCTGGCGTTGCGTTCGAGACGGCAGGCATCGTGGCCCGGAACGTCGAGCCTGCGCCAGAGGATGGAAGCGACGGTTTGCATGGGGCGGATGATGGCTCCGGCCGTGGACCCACGCAAGCCTTGGCCTTATGCCGCGATGGGAGGCCGTGCCTACTGCACCGCCGCCAGCACCTTGTCGAAGAACTCCGCCGCCGTACGGCCGAAATCCTCGGGCAGGTAGTCGCGCTCGAAGTCGCGCGCGAACGCGGCCTCGACGTCGTCGTGCGAGCCCCGGTAGTCGGCGATCTCGGCACGCAGCGCGGCCAGTTCGGCCGGGGTGCTCGATTCGCGGTACGAGGCCATGATCTCGGCGCCGGTCTCGCCGAAGAGGATGTCGGCGTCCTGGCCGAAATAGACCTTGGTCAAGTGGTCGATCAGTTCGAATCGCATCGTGGTTTCGTTGTACTGGCTGTCAGAACGGATGGGCGGTGAGGATGTAGAAGGGCTTGCCGTTGTAGGCCTTCATGTTGAGGGTCACGCGCACCTTGGTGAGCTGGCTCACGGCCGTGCTGCCGCGCTGCACGCCGATGCCGACCACGGTGCCGATGTCGTGCTCGAAGGCCACCGGCTTGGAGCCCACCTGCGCCGAGCGCGACCAGGCGCGGATCGCGCGCGCATTGACGCGCACGGTCTGGCTGATGGCCGACTCGGCGGTGGCGAGATCGAAGAAGGACGAGGACTTCTGCAGGCTGGGCTTCTTCGCGAAGCGGTCGAACAGGTCCTGCGCCGACTTGCCGACGTGCTCGCGGATGGTGTGGCCGCCGGCCTTGGAACCGGCCACGCCCTCGTGCTCGATGAGGCGCACCGGCTCGAGCTTGAAGCGGCTCGCGCGCACCGCGATGACGCGCGACGCGGCCAGGCCGCCGGCCACGAACAGCGGCACCGCGACGTCGACCGCGAGCCCCACCTGCGCGCCGGTCTCGGGCGAGGCGCCCATGGCCTGCGCGGCGGCATCGGCCGTCATGGAGGTGGCGGTGCGCTGCGAGCGGCCGGTCCAGACCTGGCGCGCGGCGGTGGCGGTGACGTCGCTGCCGTGGGCGCCGAGCACCACGCAGCCGACCTTGCTCGCCATCGTGGGTTCGGGCGCGACGCACAGCACGCCCGCGCCGACCAGCTCGAGCACGCCGCCGACCAGCGCCGCGGTGCCCCAGAGCCGGTTGCTGAGGCTCGCCGACTCGGGCACGTCCTCGCCACCGAGCACCGCCGCCATCTGCACCGGCGTCAGCGCGACCGAGAGGCCGCCTTCCTCGTCGTCACCCATGGCGCATTCCTTTCCGTTGTCCTCGCGGGGGATTGAAATTCCGATGCATTCTTGCACGGCCCGGGCGAACATCGGCGCAGCGCGAGACAATCGTTACCGTGAGTTCCAAGCCTGCCGCCACGCCCCCGATCCGCCGCATCGCCCACCTCGACATGGACGCCTTCTACGCGTCGGTCGAGCTGCTGCGCTATCCGCAGCTCAAGGGCCTGCCGGTGGTGATCGGCGGCGGCCGGCGCAGCGTCGACGAAGCGATCCGCCACCTGCCGCCCGGCGGCACGCTGGCCGACATCCCTGTCGATGCCTTCGCGCGGCTCAAGGACTACGTGGGCCGCGGCGTGATCACCACCGCCACCTATCCGGCGCGGCAGTTCGGCGTGGGTTCGGCCATGGGGCTCATGAAGGCCGCCAAGCTGTGCCCGCAGGCGATCCTGCTGCCGGTGGACTTCGAGGAGATCCGCAAGTACTCGCGCGGCTTCAAGTCGATCATCACCGACATCGCGCCGCTGATGGAGGACCGCGGCGTGGACGAGGTCTACATCGACTTCACCGAGGTGCCCGGCGGCCAGCGCGAAGGCGGGCGCACGCTGGCGCGGCTGATCCAGAAATCGATCTTCCAGGCCACCGGCCTGACCTGTTCGATCGGCGTGGCGCCCAACAAGCTGATCGCCAAGATGGCGAGCGAATTCAACAAGCCCAACGGGATCTCGGTGGTCTACCAGGACGACATCGAGACGCGCATCTGGCCGCTGCCCTGCCGCAAGGTCAACGGCATCGGCCCCAAGGCCGACGAGAAGCTCAAGCGCCTGGGCATCGAGACCATCGGCCAGCTCGCGGCCTGCGAGCGCGGCTGGCTGATCGACCACTTCGGCAAGTCCACCGGCGCCTGGATGCATGAGGTGGCGTGGGGCCGCGACGATCGCCCGGTGGTGACCGAGAGCGAGCCGGTCTCGATGAGCCGCGAGACCACCTTCGAGCGCGACCTGCACGCGGTGCGCGACCGCGCGGAACTCGGCGAGATCTTCACACGGCTGTGCGAGAAGGTCGCCGAGGACCTGCGGCGCAAGGGCTACGTGGGCAAGACCATCGGCATCAAGCTGCGCTACGACGATTTCAGGATCGCCACGCGCGACCAGACCATCGACCGTTTCACCGACGATGCGAAGACCATCCGCCGCACCGGCGGCCTGTGCCTGAAACGCGTGCCGCTCGAACGGCCGCTGCGCCTGCTCGGCGTGCGCGTGGGCGCGCTGGCGCGCGCGGGCAGCCCCGAGGCGCTGGCACCGGCCGGCGGCGCGCAGCGTTCGGCCGCCGCGCCCGAGTCGGCCACCGCCTCGCTGTTCTGACGCCATGGCCTTCATCGCACGCTGGCTGCGCCGCTTCTCGCTGCTGCTGCTCGGCCTCGTGGTGCTGATCGCGCTCTATGTGGGAACGGCCTTCGCGCTGGTGTTCTGGCCCAGCCATGCGAAGACCGCCGCGCCGGCCACGCCCTACGTCGAGGCCTGGGTGCTGAGCAACGGCGTGCACACCGACTACGTGTTCCCGGTGCGCTCGGCGCTGATCGATTGGCAGAAGCTGTTCCCGCTCGCGGACTTCCCGGCCGTGCCGCCCGGTGCCGAGTACGTGGCGCTGGGCTGGGGCGACCGCGAGTTCTACCTGCACACGCCGACCTGGGCCGACCTCACGGCCGCGCGCGCGCTGGGCGCGCTGTCGGGCCGCAACCGCGCGCTGCTGCACGTGAGCTATCTGCGGCGCGACCAGTTCGGTTCCGGCGCGTTCCGGCTGCCGCTGTCGATGCCGCAGTACCTGCGCCTGATCGAGCATGTGCGCAGCACCCTGCCCGCGGGCCAGGCGACGGCCATCGCGGGCGCGCACTACAACGCGCAGGATGCCTTCTACGAGGCCAACGGCGCCTATCACCTGTTCGAGACCTGCAACACCTGGACCGGCCGCGGCCTGCGCCGCGCGGGCGTGACGGTCAGCCGCTGGACGCCGTTCGACTTCACGGTGACGTGGCATCTGCAGCGGGCGCCTTGAACAGGCTGAATACGGGCAGCCGAACGCAGAAGTCGCGAAGGCTTCGCAGAAGTCGCAGAAGGAAATCCAAAGGAAATTCTTCTGCGACTTCTGCGCCTCTTTTGTCTTCCTTCTGCGTTCGGCTGTCCGATCCCGATCCCGCTTTCAGCGCCGAGGCACCCCGCCCGCCCAATGCCCCCAGTTCGCCACGATGTGGTCGACCATGCGCGTGCCCACCAGCGCGATGTTCTCCACCGTCTCGGCGAAGCCGCCGGCCGTTTCGCCGGGCGCGGGGTCGAGATGCTGCAAGGTGGTCTCGTTGGGATTGCCCTGGTCGAAGTTGACCGCGCCGCGCAGGCTCATCACGCGGTCGGTGCCGTGGGTGCGCTGGATCACGAGCGTGATCGCGGCGGCCTCCATCTCGGTGATCACGTAGTCGTCGGCACCGTAGAGCTTCGCGATGTACTGCGCCTGGTTCGACATGCCGGGGCCGTGGAAGAAGGTGTCGCCCGTCATGTGAGTGCCGGTGCCGACGAAGGGCGCGCGGCGCGCCGCGGCATCGGGATAGCGCAGCCGGTAGCTGCGCGCCGATTCGGAATCCTTGAGCGGCGTGTCGGCCGTGAGCTTCATGGCCCAGCCGACGAGATCGGGGTTGAGCTTGAAGCGGCGGTACGACTCGTAGCCCTTGCGCGGCATGAAGGTGGGCTCGCCGGGCTTGTTCTCCTCGGGCGCCCAGCGGTGGCCGAGGTCGTAGTCGACCAGCCAGGTGGCCCAGCTGACCTCGCCGATGGTGCCGCGCGAGGGCGGCGTGCCGGCCACGCCCGAGATCACGTAGTAGGCCTGCGAGAAATCGAACTGCGGGTTCAAGAGGATCGCCTGCATCGAGGCCGAGGAATTGACCTTGCCCATGCCGAGCACCGCGCCGCAGACGCCGTCGGCATTGCAGTAGACGGGCTGCAGCGCGCCGGGCACGGCCATCGGCTTCGCGCCCTTCCAGTAGCGCTCGTACCAGTGCTGGAACTCGCCCGCGCGGTCGCCCGTGTTCTGGCCGATCTCGAACATGGCGGCGACGAACACCTTCACCTTCACGGGCAGTTCGGCGCGGGCCTCGGCGCCGGGCGCGGGCGGCATGGTGGCGGCGCTGGCGGCACCGGCCAGCAGCGCGGCGGTGGCCAGCGCCGAGAGGCGGGCGAAGCACAGGGAGGAGGAAAGCGGCATGGGGGAACTCCGTGGGTTCGAGGATGAGGGCAGGACACGCAAGCGCGGCCATCGCACCGGCGGCGCTCGCGGCGTCCTACAGCCGCGCATTGTCGGCGCTGGCACAACGGGCCTGTCTACACCACGCAACCACCATGCCGGACACAGCATCCTCCGCGAGACGGCCTCCGTCCAAGCCCACGCCGATCGCGAACGGGCTGGTCTACGTGAACCCCGACATGCCGGGCATCCGGCGCCTGCGGCACGGCGCGAAGTTTCGCTACCGCGACGCGCGCGGCCAGTGGGTGCGCGACGCGGACGAGCTCTCGCGCATCCGCATGCTGGCGATACCGCCGGCCTACGACGAGGTGTGGATCTGCCCGCTGCCCAACGGCCACCTGCAGGCCACGGGCCTCGATGCGCGCGGCCGCAAGCAGTACCGCTACCACGCCGACTGGCGCGCGCTGAAGGACGAGACCAAGTTCGACCGGCTCGAGGCCTTCGCGCGCGCGCTGCCGCGCATCCGCGCGCGGGTGCAACGCGACCTGCAAGCCGGCAAGGGCACGGGCGCGCCGGCCCGGGCGCAGGTGCTGGCCGCGCTGGTGCGGCTGCTCGACACCACGCTGATGCGCGTGGGCAACGAGGAGTACGCGAGCAGCAACGGTTCCTACGGCCTCACGACGCTGCGCAACCGGCATGCGGCGGTGAAGGGCGCGGCGCTGCGGCTGCGCTTTCGCGGCAAGAGCGGCGTGATGCACGAGGCCACGCTCGAGGACCCGCGCGTGGCGAAGATCGTGCGCGGCTGCCAGCAACTGCCGGGGCAGGCGCTGTTCCAGTACGTGGGCGAGGACGGCGAGCCGCACAGCGTCTCGTCGACCGACGTCAACGACTACCTCGGCGAGGCGGTCGAGGGCCAGAAGGGCCTGGGCGGCGAGCGCTTCACCGCGAAGGACTTCCGCACCTGGCACGGCACGGTGCAGGCGCTCGAACTGACGCGGCTGGCCTGCGAGCCGGGCCGGGTCGCCTCGGACGGCAGCCGCTACACCGCGAAGGACATCCTCGCGACCGTGGCGCGCCAGCTCGGCAACACGCCCGCGGTCTGCAAGAAGGCCTATGTGCATCCTGCCGTGCTGTCGCTGGGCAGCGCGCTCGCGAGCACCGAGGCCGATGCCGCCTCGGCCCTGCTCGAGCGCGTCGCGGGGCGCCGCAGCGCGCGGCCCTCGCGCGGGCTGCATGCGGCGGAGCGGCGGCTGCTGGCCTTCCTGCAGGCACACCGGCGCGAGCTCCAGGCCGCGACGCGGCAGCGAAAGAGCGCGAAGCCCGCATCGGGCCCGGCGACATCCCCGGGAACATCGAAGCACGCGCCGCTGGCGGTGCGCAAGGCCGCGCCAGCGCGGCCGCGTGTTCAGCCCGCGCCGAGCGAGAAGCGCACGCTGTCGCGCTCGAGCGCGATGCGGTAGCCGAGGTCCTCGGCCAGGCTCTGCAGCGCGACCGCGTCGATGGCCAGCGCGCGCGGCGCGCGGTGCGCATCGAGCACCGGATTGACGGCGCTGGCCTCGCGCGGCAGTGCCGCGAAGCGCAGGCCTTCGGCGCCGTCCGCCTCGATCCGGATCGCGCCGGCTTCGGGCGCGCCGTCGTGCAGGTAGCCGAGCGCGCCGAGGAACAGGTAGCGCAGCGCGGCCGCCGCGGGCCAGCGCTTGTCGTCCTCGCCGGCGGCGAGCGCATCGTCCACATCGAGCGACACGCCATGCAGGTCGAAGGCCGCGCGCATCAGCGCGACGCAGCGCGCCACGAGCGCGGCGCGCGTGATGCCGTCGTCGGTGGTGGCCAGCTCCCAGTCGCGCAGCGACCGGATGCCTTCGACCAGTTCGGACACCTGGCCGTCGACCAGGCCCATGCGTTCTTCGCTGGCGGCGCGATCGATGGTCTCGGCGGCGAGCTGGCGCTTGAGCATCAGCAGCGCCATGCGGATCACCGACACCGGCGCCGCCATGTCATGGCGCAGCGCGGGCAAGGCGCGGGTCAGGAGTTCGTGGCGCACGCCGGCGGCGATCCAGCTGCGCGCTCCGGGAGAGGTCTTCATCGCGCCGCGGCTCCGGCCGCGGGGGCGGCATGTGGATGGCGATGCCCGGAGGTCGGGCCGGCGAGGGAGGCGATGAGGAGGGGGAAGTTCAAGGGAGATGTCCCGGTGCGAGGCAAGCGACAGAGTATCGGCCGCGCCTCGCCGCCCGGGTGTAGGAACCTGCCTACGCAGGTTCGCTCGCTGGCGATCAGGGCTTGCCGAGGTAGGTCCGCACGTCCTTGACCTCGACGCCGGCCGCCGCGACGGCCGAGCGCAGCTGCGCCTCGGTCACGCCCAGGGTCTGGGTCCAGTAGCGCATCTCGTGCGCCTCGTTCACGTTGATGCGCGAGCGGTCGGGTTGCCCGCGTTGGCTCAGGTCGTCTGCCATGGTGCTGTCCTCCAGGATGGTTCAGGGAATGGACAGCAGACTGAGTCCGTTCGATGACCGCGACGGAAAGACCGCAGCGCGTCCCCGTGCAGGACATGTCCGAAGCCGGGCGGGACGCGCGCGTTTTTCGTTCAGTCGAACAGGCGGCCGTTGCCCGGCGAGCGCGCATCGAGCCCGGCCTTGCGCACCAGGTCGCGAAAGCCCGCGGGCGAGCTCGAGACCACGGGCACCTTCAACACCGATTCGAGTTCGCGCACGGCATCGAGCGTGACGAGGCCGCCGCAGGAGATGAGGATGCCGTCGGCGCCGGGTCGCGCTTCGAACACGCGGCGGCCCAGGTCCACGAGCACCTGCGTGCCGACCTGGCCGACCGCTTGCACATCGGAGATCGACAGGCCTTCGATGGCCAGCGCTTCGAAGTCGCTCTGTTCGAGGTAGCGCCGCAGCTGCACGTTGACCTCGTCGATGTAGGCGGTGGCCACCGCGACGCGCTTCACGCCGAGGCTGCGCAGTCCCTCGACGATGGCGTTGCTCATGGTGGTGCAGGGCAGGCCGGTGGCGCGCGACATCTCGACTTCGAGTTGCCGGTTGAAGGCGGCGCCGCGGAAGAAGCTCAGCGAGGTGCCCATGAGGGAGATGGCGCTGACGCCCTCCTCCTTGAGTTCCAGCGCCTTGCCGATCACCGAGTCGATGACCTCGGTGTAGCCGCGCGTCGAGATTTCTCCGAGGCCGAGGCCGCGTGCGCTGAAGCGAATGCGGGTGCCGTAGAGAAGCGGGCCGTCGATGGGGACTTGGCCTGCTTTCGGGGGGACTATGAGGCCCAGGTGTGGTTGGTTCATCTCTTCTGTTTCATTCAGTTTGGGGTCTGGGGCGCGTGCACAGGGCATCGGGTACTTCCCTCCGCGAATGTCCCCCGCCCTTCGGGCTCCTCCTTGATTTCGCTGCGGGAAGCACCCGACACCCTGTGCACGGGAGGCGCTGCGGTGGTGCCGGCGAGTCAACAATGATTGCGTCCAGGCTCACGCCGATGGGGTACTCCCCGCAGCGAAATCAAGGAGGAGCCGAAGGCGGGGGACATTCGCGGAGGGGAGTATCCCGTCGGCGTGAGCCCGCCCCGGACAAGAAATCACCCCCCATCCGCCACGATCCGCTGCTCCGTGATGATGCGTTTCCACCGCACCGTCTCCTCGGCCATGTCCTTGCCGAGTTGCGCCGGCGTGGCATAGGCCCGCAGGGTGCCTTGCGCCGCCGCGGCAGTCCCGGCATCGGGCGCATCGAGCACGGTCTTCACGGCGGCTGAGAACCGGTCGACGATCTCGTTGGGCGTTCCAGCAGGTGCGAGCACGAAGATGCGCGGCGCCACATCGAAGCCCGGCAACGCATCGGCCAGCGGCGCGATGTTCTCGGCCCCTTCGAGCTTCGCGCTGTTCATCAACGCCACCGCGCGCAGCTTGCCGGCCTTGGACTGCGCCATCGCCGCCGTGGCGCTGACCACGCCGATCGGCACCTGGCCGCCGATCACGTCGGGCACGATCTGCGCGGCGCCGCGATACGGCACATGCACCACGAAACTGCCGGTGGACTGCTTGAGCATCTCGAAGCCCAGGTGCTGCACCGTGCCCACGCCCGAGGTCGCGAACGAGAAACGGCCCGGGTTCGCCTTGAGCTGGGCGACGAACTCCGCCGGCGTCTTCGCGGGGAAGTCGTTGCCCGTGACGATCATCAGCGGCGAGACGAAGGCGCCGGCCACCGGCTTGAAGCTGGTGAGCGGATCGATCGCGATCTTCGGCTGCAGCAGCTTGGCGATCAGCAAGGCGCTGTCGCCCATCATCAGCGTGTAGCCATCGGGCGGCGCCTTGGCGACGAAGTCGGCCGCGATGAGACCGGTGGCGCCGGTGCGGTTCTCCACCAGCACCTGCTGGCCCAGCACCGCGGGCAGGCGCGCGCTCAGCAGGCGCGCCACGGCATCGACGCCGCCGCCGGCCGAATAGCCGACGATGAGGCGGATCGGCTTGTCGGGGTACTTCTGGGCCCAGGCCATGGGCGTCGCGAGCAGGCCCGCGAGGCCGAAGACCGTTGCGGCGCGCAGTGCAAGACGACGCGAGCGAAAGATCGTGGGTGTTGTCGTCTTCATCGTTCAGGCCTTGCCCTTGCCGCGCGAGGTCGGCAGCTTCGCGAGTTCGCGCACGCGCTCGGCGTTGGGCGCGAAGCCCAGGCCCGGCGTCTCGGGCAGCGTGAGCCAGCCCTGATCGGGGACGGGCAGGCCGTCGAAGATCTGCTGCAGCATCTTCACCGCCACGTAGTGGTACTCGACCAGCCCACCATTCGACACCCCTGCATGCAGGTGCATGTTGTGGAAGGGCCAGGCGCCGCCATTGTCGATCGGCACGTTGAAGGCCTGCGCCATGCCCGCGATCTTCAGGCACTGCGAATAGCCGCCCGAGATCGTCACGTTGGGCTGCAGTACATCGGCCGCCTGGTTCACCAGCAGGTCGCGGAAGCGGAAGGCCAGGCCCTCGTTCTGTCCGCAGGCCAGCGGGATGCTCGTGCGCGCGCGCAGCTGGGCCATCTGGCGCACGTCGTTCTGCGTCAGCGGCTCCTCGAAGAAGCTGATGCCGTAGGGCTCGATGCGGCGTGCGAGCTCGCTCGCATGGAACAGGTCGAGGCCGCAGTTGGCGTCCACATAGAGCTTCACCTCGGGGCCGACCGCCTCGCGCACCGCGGCGACGCGGCGCACGTCCTCGGCGATCACCTCGTCGATCGGCCGCGGCTCGTCGCGGCGCGCGAGCGCATGGCCGCCGACGGTCATCTTCAGGCGGCGAAAGCCCTGCTCCACCCACAGTTTGGCGGCGGCCGCGAGCTGGTCGCGCTCGAAGAAACCGAAGCCGAAGGTCGCATACACCGGCACCCTGGCGCGCGCGCCGCCGAGCAGGCGCCACAGCGGCTGGCCCAGCGCCCTCGCCTTCAGGTCCCACAGCGCGATGTCGAGCGCGGCGATGGCATGGCTCGCGTAGCCGGTCTGGCCGCGCGGCGACAGCAGCCAGTAGAGCTTGTCCCACAGGCGCTCGGTGGCCATCGGGTCCTCGCCGATCAGCGCCGGGCCCGCCACCTCGCGCACCGCGGCGGCGACGATCTCCTCCTCGGTGATGGCGGTCATGCCGTGGCCGACGAGGCCGGTGTCGGTCTCGATCTCGGTCAGGCACAGCGACAGCGAGGTCTTCTTGTCGAGCCCCAGCACGTCGATGGCGACGGGAATGTTCAGCGGCGTGGCGCTGACGCGAACGATCTTCAAAATTGTCTCCTTCGTTGTGCGCGCATCTTTGCGCGCGCCCCGGTGGAGAACAATTCGTTTTTGGCGGGAGCGAGGCTTCGCGCGGCGCGAAGCCTCGTGCTTCAGTCGGGCCGGCTCAGGTGTTCCAGCACCGAGCGCGCGGCCACCGTCAGGTCCTGCTGCCGGCGCACGCACAGCAGATGGCGGCGCACGGCCCAGGGCGCATCGAGCTTGAGGCAGCGCAGCTTGAGGATCTGCAGCTGCGGCAGGATGGCCGCATAGGGCAGCACGCCGATGCCCGCGCCCTGCTCCACCATGCGGCACACCATGTCGAAGCTGCCGACCTGCATGCGCACCTTGAGCGGCACCTGCGCCTCGAGCGCGGCGCTCAGCAGCACGCGGTGCAGCGCCGTGCCTTCGCGCACCACGATGTGCTCGTGGCGCAGCACCTCGTCCGCGCCGATGCGCTTGCGCCGGCCCAGCGGATGGTCGCGCGCCACCACCACGGCCAGTTCGTCGCTGCGGTAGGGCAGGCATTCGAGCGGATCGGCCGGCGTGTTGCCCTCGATCACGCCGATGTCGGCCAGGCCGGCCTGCACCGCCTTCACCACCTCGGTGCTCGCGCGCTCCTGCAGATCGATCTTGAGCACCGGATGCAGCCGCAGGAAGGAGCCGATCTGCGCCGGCAGGAACTGCGCGATGGTCGAGGCATTGGCCGTGATGCTCACCACGCCCGCCACGCCGTTCTGGAAGTCGTCGAGCTCGGCGCCGAGCCGGTCCATGGCCGAGAGCACGGCGCGCGCATGCAGCAACAGGCCATGGCCGGCGGACGTGAGCGTGACGCCGCGCGCATGGCGCACCAGGAGCGGCAGCCGCGCGCGCGCCTCGAGGTCGGAGATGCGCTTGCTCGCGGCCGCGAGCGCGAGGTGGCAGCGCTTGGCGCCCTCGCTGATGCTGCCGTGGTCGGCCACGGCCACGAACAGGCGCAGCGAACGGGTGTCGGGGGTCATGCGGGCAGGATGCCACACGGGCCGGGCCACCCCTCGCGAACGGCCGCGGAAAAAGAAAAAGGCCGCTGGGGACAGCGGCCTTTTCTTTCGTCTTCGCTTGCGTTCTGCGGCGGGTCTTGCGGACCCTTCGAAGAAGCAAAAAAATTTGGAGCGGGAAAAGAGTCTCGAACTCTCGACCTCAACCTTGGCAAGGTTGCGCTCTACCAACTGAGCTATTCCCGCGAAGCCTCAGATTATATGCCCCAAAAACGCCATTTTTGAGTTCGAGCAAAAAAATCTTCAAAAAACTTCGACGACACCGGTCCGCCTACTGGCGCGCAGTGCGCACGTTGGCCGGCAGCGCCTGCGGCCAGCTGGTGCGAAACGGGTTGATGTCGAGCCCTCCGCGCCGCGTGTAGCGCGCGTACACCGCGAGCTTGGTCGGGTGGCAGTGCTTCCAGATGTCGGTGAACATGCGCTCGGCGCAGGGCTCGTGGAATTCGTTGTGATTGCGAAAGCTCACGATGTAGGCGAGCAGCCCGGCCTGGTCGATCGGCGGGCCGCTGTAGCGGATCTGCACGCTGCCCCAGTCGGGCTGGCCCGTGACCAGGCAGTTGCTCTTGAGCAGCCGGCTGGTCAGCGTCTCGGTGACCGGCACCTGCGTGGCGTCGCTCGAGAGCAGCTCGGGCGCGGGCTGGTAGTGCGTGCACTCGATGTCGAGCCGATCGAGGTCCAGGCCGTCGAGCTCGTGCACCGGCTCGCGGTCGAACAGCTCGGGCGCGACCAGCTTCACGCCGATGCCCGCCGCGCGGTCGCTGCCGCGCCACAGCGCTTCGGCCAGGTCGGTGCGCAGGCGTTCGCGCACGGCCTCGGCGTCGGCGAAGGCGGTGTTGTTGAAGCTGTTGAGGTAGAGCTTGAAGCTCTTGCTCTCGATGATGTTGGGCGTCTCGCAGGGCACGGTGAAGTGCGCGATCGCGAGCTGCGGCTTGCCGCGCGGGTTGAGCCAGCTCAGTTCGAAGGCGGTCCAGAGGTCGGCGCCGAAGAAGGGCAAGGCGCCGGCCGCGATGCCCATGGCCTCGCGCTGGGTGGCGCGCGCGATCGGGAACAGCAGCGTGGGGTCGTAGCGGTCGGCGTAGGCCGAGGCGCGGCCGAGCTGGGACTGCTCGGGCGTGTTGGGGTTGGGGGTGTGGGAGGCGTCGTGGCTCATGGATGGCGGGATGGCGTCGCGTTCAGGAACGGGACGATGTGTCTGGCAAGGATGGCGCAGACCTCGGGCGGGAGGTCGTGGCCCATGCCGGGAATGGGCACGAACTGCGCGCCGGGGATGCGGCGCGCCGTGTCCTGGCCGCAGGCGATCGGCACCAGCGCGTCGGGCTCGCCGTGCAGCACCAGGGTCGGGCACTGGATGCGGCCCAGCAGTTCGGGGCGCTCGGTGTCGGCGCCGATGGCGAGCATCTGGCGGAACATGCCGGCCGGATGGTAGGCACGGCGCATGGCGAAGCGCAGGCGCTCGGCCAGCGCCTCGTCGGTCTGCGGATAGGCCGGGCTCTGGATCAGGCGCAGCAGGCGGATGCTGTGCGCGATCAGCTCGTCCTCGCCGCGGCCCAGCGGGCGCCGCAGCAGCATCGCGGCCACCTCGCGGCGCGGACCGGGCAGGCCGCGCGCGCCGCTCGAGCTCATGATGCTCACGAGGCTCTGCACGCGCGTGGGCGCGGTCGCGGCCATGCGCTGCGCGATCATGCCGCCCATCGAGGCGCCGACCACGTGCGCCTGCGCGATGCCCAGCGCGTCGAGCACGCCCAGCGAATCGGCCGCCATGTCCTGCAGCGTGTAGGCCGAGCGCACCGGCAGGCCCAGGCGCAGCCGGATGCTCTCCCAGACGATGTTGCCCACGCCCTTGTGGTCGAAGCCTTCGCTCAGGCCGATGTCGCGGTTGTCGTGGCGCAGCACGCGAAAGCCGGCGTCGACCAGCGGCTGCACGAAATCGCGCGGCCAGGCCACGAGCTGCATGCCCAGGCCCATCACCAGCAGGATCACCGGCCGGCCCTCGCCGCCGGTGTCGTCGACTTCGATCTGCAATCCGTTGGCCTGGACCTTCATCGCGGCTTTCTTGTGTTGCGGGCTAGCGGAACTCGCGTTCGCGCAGCCACTTGGTGGCGACCCACTTCTCTCCCGCGACCACGGGCGCGCCGCCGTGCAGCGTGCGGGTGGCGGGATCGGGATGGTCGTAGCTGAAGAACACGCCGGTGCCGCGCACCGGCGCGACCTCGAGGCCGACGTCGGGGAAGGTGGTGGCGCCGCCCTTCTCGGGCTCCTGCAGGTACATCACCAGCGTGGCGACGCGCTGGCCACCGCGCTTGAGGATGGTGGGCGTGCCGGGCTCGCCGGGATCGAAATAGTCGTAGTGCGGCCGGTACTGCGCGCCGGGCGCGTAGCGCAGGATCTGCAGCCCCTCGCCGAACTCGAGCGGCCAGCGCAGCAGCAGCGCCAGGCGCTGCTCGAGCCGCTGCACGGTCTCGTTCTCGCCGCGCTCGAAGAACATGCCTTCGCTGGTGCGGTCGACGTTGAGCACCTCGCCGCCGGTCTTGGTCTCGACCGTGAGCGAGCGCGCGAGCCGCACGCGCGCGGCCGCGATCAGCGCCTCGCACTCCTCGGCCGACAGCAGGTTGCCGAAGACGATCACGCGCGGGTGCTTCATGGTCTGCAGCACCTGCACGCGGCGGTCGCCGGCATCGATGTACAGCGGCGAGCCCTCGAGGTCGGGGCCCGGCATCGAGGTGCGCGGCGGCAGCGCCGACGCGGCCCTGGATTCGGGAAAGCCGGCCTCGAGCTGGGCCAGCGCGATGTCGGTGGCGGCGTCGTGCCAGCCGGCCGCGCGCATCGAGGCGCGCAGCGCGGGCACCGAATGGCCGGCCGCGAGCTGGCTCACCAGCCAGTCGCGCAGTTCGGGACTCACGGCCTGCGTCATGCGCGCGCTCCGGTTGCCTCGCCTGCTTCCCTCACATCATTCATACGAGTTTTCTCCTGAAGACCAGCCGTTCGGCCGTGGACACCTGGGCGTCGAAACCATAACCCTCGAGATCGAATTTTTCCAGCGCCTTGGGCGTGGCCACGCGGTGCAGCACGGCCCAGCGCGCCAGCAGGCCGCGCGCGCGCTTGGCGAAGAAGCTGATGACCTTGTAGCGGTCGCCCTTCCACTCCTCGAACACGCATTCGACCACACGCGCCTTGAGCGCCTTGGTATCGACGGCGCGGAAGTACTCCTGCGAGGCGGCGTTGATCACCACCGGCGTGCGGTCGGCCGCCAGCCGCTCGTTGAGGTGCTCGGCGATGCGCGCGCCCCAGAAGGCATAGAGGTCCTTGCCGTGCCGGTTGGCCAGCGCGGTGCCCATCTCGAGCCGGTAGGGCTGCAGCCGGTCGAGCGGGCGCAGCACGCCGTACAGGCCGCTGAGGATGCAGACGTGGTCCTGCGCCCAGTCCAATTGCGCGGGCGTGAACGAGCGCGCGTCGAAGCCCCCGTAGACGTCGCCGTCGAAGGCGAAGGCGGCCTGGCGGGCGTTCTGCTCGGTGCTCTTGGGACGCCAGGCGGCATAGCGCGCCACGTTGAGGGCCGAGAGCTTGTCCGACAGGCGCATCAGCTCGGAGATCTGCTGCGGCGACTTCTCGCGCAGCAGCTTGATCAGTTCGACCGAGGGGCCCTTCGGGCTCTCGAAATGGGGTTGGGTGGCGGGGACTTCGGCGGGGACCGGGGTGTCGTAGTCGAGCGACTTGGCGGGAGAGAGCAGGAACAGCATCGCGGAATTATCTGTTGGCCCGCCCGCCCCTTGCGGCGCCGGTAAAATCGCCGACCTTCCCTGCCTCCGCGCGGCCCGCGGCCCGTACGACCTGCGTACCGGCGCCATGGCCGCATTGCCCCAAGCCCCCATGAGCGAACCCACCACACCCACCGCCCAACCCGGCCTCGAGAGCCTTTCCAAATCGTTCGAACCCGCGGCCCTCGAGGCGCACTGGGGTCCCGAATGGGAAAAGCGCGGCTACGCGCACGCGGGCTGGCGCGGCACCGGGAAGCCGAAGGCCGACGCCGGCGCGTTCTCGATCCAGCTGCCGCCGCCCAACGTGACGGGCACGCTGCACATGGGCCATGCGTTCAACCAGACGATCATGGACAGCCTCACGCGCTACCACCGCATGAAGGGCGACAACACGCTGTGGCTGCCGGGCACCGACCACGCGGGCATCGCGACCCAGATCGTGGTCGAGCGCCAGCTGCAGGCGCAGAACATCAGCCGCCACGAGATGGGCCCGACGCCGCAGGAGGCGCGCAAGAACTTCATCGCCAAGGTCTGGGAGTGGAAGGAACGCAGCGGCAACACCATCACCCAGCAGATGCGCCGCATGGGCGACACCGTCGACTGGAGCCGCGAATACTTCACCATGGACGAGAAGCTCTCGCCCGTGGTGATGGACACCTTCGTCAAGCTCTATGAAGAGGGCCTGATCTACCGCGGCAAGCGCTTGGTGAACTGGGACCCGACGCTCAAGACCGCCGTGAGCGACCTCGAGGTCGAGAGCGAGGAAGAGGACGGCTGGCTCTGGCACATCGCCTACCCGCTGGCAGACGGCTCGGGCACGCTCACGGTGGCCACCACCCGGCCCGAGACCATGCTCGGCGACACGGCCGTGATGGTCCATCCGGAAGACGAGCGCTACAAGGCGCTGATCGGCAAGCAGGTGCGCCTGCCGCTGGTCGACCGGCTGATCCCGGTGATCGCCGACGACTACGTCGACAAGGCCTTCGGCACCGGCGTGGTGAAGGTCACGCCCGCGCACGACTACAACGACTATGCGGTGGGCCAGCGCCACCAGCTCGAGACCATCGGCATCCTCACGCTCGACGCGACCGTCAACGACAACGCGCCCGAGAAATACCGCGGCCTCGACCGCTTCGTGGCGCGCAAGGCCGTGGTGGCCGACCTCGACGCGCTGGGCCTCTTGGTCGAGACCAAGAAGCACAAGCTGATGGTGCCGCGCTGCGCGCGCACCGGCGCCATCGTCGAGCCGATGCTGACCGACCAGTGGTACGTGGCCATGACCAAGCCCGGCGCCGACGGCCAGTCGATCGCGCAGAAGGCGATCGACGTGGTGCGCTCGGGCGAGGTGCGCTTCGTGCCCGAGAACTGGATCAACACCTACAACCACTGGATGGAGAACATCCAGGACTGGACCATCTCGCGCCAGCTCTGGTGGGGCCACCAGATCCCGGCCTGGTACGACGACGAGGGCAATGTCTACGTCGCGCGCAGCGAGGAGGAAGCCCAGGCCAAGGCGCCCGGCAAGACGCTGCGCCGCGAGGAGGACGTGCTCGACACCTGGTTCTCCGCGGCCCTGTTCCCGTTCTCGACGCTGGGCTGGCCGAACCAGGGCACCGAGCCCACGAGCGACTACAACCTCTACCTGCCCTCGAGCGTGCTGGTCACGGGCTACGACATCATCTTCTTCTGGGTCGCCCGGATGATCATGATGACCAAGCACTTCACCGGCCGCGTGCCGTTCAAGGACGTCTACATCCACGGCCTGGTGCGCGATGCGCAGGGCAAGAAGATGAGCAAGTCCGAGGGCAACGTGCTCGACCCGGTCGACCTGATCGACGGCATCGAGCTGCCCGAGCTGCTCGACAAGCGCACCCAGGGCCTGCGCAAGCCCGAGACCGCGCCCACGGTGCGCAAGAACACGCAGAAGGAATTCCCCGAGGGCATCCCGGCCTTCGGCGCCGACGCGCTGCGCTTCACCTTCGCCTCGCTGGCCTCGCTGGGCCGCAGCATCAACTTCGACAGCAAGCGCTGCGAGGGCTACCGCAACTTCTGCAACAAGCTGTGGAACGCCACCCGCTTCGTGCTGATGAACTGCGAGGGCCAGGACTGCGGCCTCAAGGAGCACACGAAGGAAGAGTGCAAGGTCGGCGGTCCGGCGCACGGCTACCTGAAGTTCAGCCGCGCCGACTACTGGATCGTCTCGCAGCTGCAGCGCGTCGAGGCCGAGGTCGCCAAGGGCTTCGAGGAGTACCGGCTCGACAACGTCGCCAACGCGATCTACCAGTTCGCCTGGGACGAGTTCTGCGACTGGTACCTCGAGATCGCCAAGGTGCAGATTCAGACCGGCGACGATGCCCAGAAGCGTGCCACGCGCCGCACGCTGATCCGCACGCTCGAAACCCTGCTGCGCCTCGCGCATCCGGTGATCCCGTTCATCACCGAGGAGCTGTGGCAGAAGGTCGCGCCGGTAGCGGGCCGCACGGGCGAATCGGTGATGGTGGCGGCCTATCCGCTCAGCCAGCCCGAGCGCATCGACGAGGCCGCCGAGGCCCACGTGGCGCGGCTCAAGGCGCTGGTGGACGGCTGCCGCACCCTGCGCGGCGAGATGAACGTCTCGCCCGCGCTGCGGCTGCCGCTCTATGCCGTGGCCGACGACGCCGAGGGCGCGGCCTTCCTGCGCGAGGCCGCGCCGGTGCTGCAGGCGCTCGCCAAGCTCAAGGAAGTGCGCGTGTTCGACGACGAGGCCGCCTGGGCCGCGGCCGCCGAGGCCGCGCCGGTGGCCGTGGTCGGCAATGCCCGCCTGTGCCTGCACATGGAGATCGACAAGGTGGCCGAGCGCGCGCGCATCGGCAAGGAGATCGCCCGCATCGAGGGCGAGATCGCCAAGGTCAACGGCAAGCTCGGCAACGAGGCCTTCGTGGCCAAGGCGCCGCCGGCCGTGATCGAGCAGGAGCGCAAGCGCCTGGCCGACTTCACGGCCACGCTGGAGCGCCTGCGCGACCAGCTTGTGCGCCTCGGCTGACATACGGGCTTGTCCGCAGGCCGGTAGGATGGGTGGCCGATGCAGAATCGGCCGGGTGGCGGACCGGTTCCGCCGCCGCAGTTCCGGACGGCCCCCGCGGCCCTCACTCCTTCCTTCATCCTGAACGAACCGACACCGAATTGCCCATGTCCACCTCCCCGACGCGCATCCGCAAGGCCGTATTCCCCGTTGCAGGCTTCGGCACCCGCTTCCTGCCGGCCACCAAGGCCCAGCCCAAGGAAATGCTGCCGGTGGTCGACAAGCCCCTGATCCAGTACGCCGTCGAGGAAGCCTATGCCGCGGGCATCCGCGACATGATCTTCGTGACCGGCCGCAACAAGCGCGCGATCGAGGATCACTACGACACCGCCTACGAGCTCGAGAGCCAGCTCGAGGCCAGCGGCAAGGATGCGCTGCTGAACATCGCACGCTCGGTGATGCCCGACGACATGACCTGCTCCTACGTGCGCCAGCCGCGCATGCTGGGCCTGGGCCACGCGGTGCTGTGCGCCGAGCACCTGGTGGGCAACGAGCCCTTCGCCGTGCTGCTGGCCGACGACCTGATGGTCGGCCCCACGGGCGGCGAACCGGTGCTGGCCCAGATGACCGCGGCTTTCGCGCGCCTCGGCGGCTCGCTGCTGGCGGTGCAGGAAGTGCCGCTCGAGCACGTGAAGCGCTATGGCATCGTGGCCGGCGACGCCATCGAGGACGGCCTGGTCAAGGTCAACCGCATGGTCGAGAAGCCGAAGCCCGAGGACGCTCCCTCGCGCCTGGGCGTGGCTGGCCGCTACATCCTCACGCCCGGCGTGTTCGCCGAGATCCGCGAGCAGCCCAAGGGCGCGGGCGGCGAGATCCAGCTCACCGACGGCATCGCCGCGCTGATGAAGAAGGAATCGGTCTACGCCTATTCCTACAAGGGCGTGCGCTACGACTGCGGCAGCAAGGAAGGCTTCCTGCAGGCCAGCGTGGAACTGGCGCTCGCGCATCCGGAAGTGGGCGGGCAGTTCCGCGACTACCTCAAGAGCCTGAAGCTCTGAACCGGGTCGCTCCAAATCGAAAGGCCGGGCAGCGATTCCCGGCCTTTTTGCTTTTCGATGCCGTGTCGCGCGCGGCCTCAGCGCCGCTTCAGCACGTGGATGAAGTCGGTGCCGACCGTCTGCTGTTCCATCAGCGCATTGCCGGTCTGGCGCGCGAAGGCCTGGAAGTCGCGCACCGAGCCGGGGTCGGTCGAGACCACGCGCAGCAGCTGGCCGCTGGCCATGTCGTTGAGCGACTTCTTGGCCTTGAGGATGGGCAGCGGGCAGTTGAGCCCGCGGGTGTCGATTTCGCGGTCGACGTCCATGCTCAGGCTCCCTTGCCGGTGGGCGGCTCGGGCGGCAGGTTCAGGCCGCGGCGGCGTTCCTCGTTCTCGGCCGCGGTGAAGAACACCGGCTCGTGGCCGCGCGTGCGCAGCCAGTCGGCCAGCGCATAGCCCGTGCCGGCGGGCCAGCACTTGAGGTCGGGCAGGTCGTAGAGGCGGTAGTCGACCAGCTCGGGCGAGAGCCTGACCTCGCCATCGGCCACCACGTGGTAGGCGATGATGACCTGGTTCATGCGCTGGAAGTCGTAGGCGCCGACGATCTTCGTCGCGCTCACGTCGAGGTTGGTCTCTTCCTTGACCTCGCGCGCGATGCCTTCCTCGGGCGTCTCGCCGGCCTCCATGAAGCCGGTGATCAGCGCGAACATCTTGCCGGGCCAGGCCGCGTTGCGCGCCAGCAGCACCTGGCCGCGGTATTCGACGATGGCGGCCAGCACCGGCGTCGGATTGTTCCAGTGCGTGTGGCCGCAGTTGGGGCAGCGCAGGCGCTCCTTGGGACCGCCGTCTTCCATCAGCGCGATCCATTCGAGCGGCGTGGCGCAGGCCTGGCAGAACTTGGGATGGGGCATGGGGTGGCTCTTGTTCTTTCTTGTCTCGTTCCGGGAAACCGCCGGCGCGCCGCGTGGCGCACCGGGGTGCTGGCATCAGGCGGGGAAGACGCCGGTCGACAGGTAGCGGTCGCCGCGGTCGCAGACCACGAACACGATGGTGGCGTTCTCGACCGTGTTGGCGACCTGCAGCGCCGCCCACAGCGCGCCGGCGGCCGAGATGCCGCCGAAGATGCCCTCCTCGCGCGCGAGGCGCCGGCACATCTCCTCGGCATCGTCCTGGCTCACGCTGATCTCCTGGTCGACACGGCTCGGGTCGAAGATCTTCGGCAGGTATTCGGCCGGCCACTTGCGGATGCCGGGAATGCGCGAGCCCTCGGCCGGCTGCGCGCCGACGATGCGGATCGCGGGGTTCTTCTCCTTGAGGAAGCGCGACACGCCCGTGATGGTGCCGGTGGTGCCCATGGCGCTCACGAAGTGCGTGACCTTGCCCTGGGTGTCGGCCCAGATCTCGGGGCCGGTGGTCTCGTAGTGGATGCGCGGGTTGTCGGGGTTGGCGAACTGGTCGAGCACGCGGCCCTTGCCCTGCGCCACCATCTGCTCGGCGAGGTCGCGCGCGTATTCCATGCCGCCGCTCTTGGGCGTGAGCACGAGCTCGGCGCCGAAGGCCTTCATGGTCTGGGCGCGCTCGATCGAGAGGTCCTCCGGCATGATCAGGACCATGTGATAGCCCTTCACGGCCGCGGCCATCGCGAGCGCGATGCCGGTGTTGCCCGAGGTGGCCTCGATCAGCGTGTCGCCGGGCTTGATCTCGCCGCGCTCCTCGGCGCGCTTGATCATCGAAAGCGCCGGACGGTCCTTGACCGAACCGGCGGGGTTGTTGCCCTCGAGCTTGCCGAGGATCACGTTGTTGCGCCGCGCGTTCTCTTCGGCGTTGATGCGCTGCAGCGCGACCAGCGGCGTGCGGCCGATGGCGTCTTCGATGGTGGGGTACTTGTGGGTCATGACTGCGTCCGGTCGGCCGCGCGGAAGGCGCTGGTTGCCGCCCCGGAGGGTAGCGGATATGCAAAAGAATCAGCTTCGGGACGGTTCATCATTCCACTGTGCCATAATTTTGGGCTTCCTTCCTGCCGTGCCCGGGTGGTGAAATTGGTAGACGCAGGGGACTCAAAATCCCCCGCCGCAAGGCGTGCCGGTTCGATTCCGGCCCCGGGCACCACACACGGCGCCTTCTTTTCCGGTGTCCTTCGCGGACTCCGCCTCCCCTCTCAGATTCCCTCGCGCAGCCCGGTATGCACCGTCGGATGCGCGAGCCGCACGCGCAGCTCGCGCTTGAGCCGCGTGTTGTCGAGCCGGCGCGATTCGCCCATGAAGCTCAGCAGCTGCAGCGGCAGCTGGCGTTCGGCCTCCTCGCGCGCCACCCGCGGCGGGCGCGGCATGCCGTAGAGGTCGGCCGCGAGGTCGATGTAGTCGCCCATGCGCAGCTCGGTGTCGTCCGAGGCATGCACGATGCGCTGCGGCCGGCCGCGGAACAGCGCCGCGATGCAGGCGCGCGCGAGGTCGTCGGCATGGATGTGGCTGGTGTAGACGTCGTCCTCGCGCCGCAGCACCGGCGTGCCGCGCTGCAGCCGCTGGCGCGGCGTGCCGCCTTCGCGGTCGGGCGCGTAGATGCCCGGGATGCGCAGGATGCTGGCGCGCACGCCCGTGCTGCGGCCGAACCAGCGCACGGCGCGCTCGGCATCGACGCGCCGATGGCTGCGCGGCGTGTCGGGGCGCACGGCGCGGGTCTCGCTCACGCGCGCGCCACCGCAATCGCCATAGACGCCGCTGGTCGAGCCGTAGACCAGCGCGTCGGGCAGCGCGCGCAGCCGCAGCGCGCGCACCAGCGCGGCGGTGCGCTGGTCGCGCCACCAGGCCGAGCCGCTGTCGCGCGGCGGCGGCGCCAGGTGCAGCACGCGCGTGCCCAGCGCCGACAGGCGCCGCAGCGTCTTCGGATCGTCGAGATTGCCGATCAGCGGCCGGATGCCCGCGGCGCGCAAAGCGCTCACGCGCTCGGCCGAGGAGGTGAGCGCCACCAGCGACACGCGCCCGCGCAGATCGCGCGCCACGCGCTGGCCGACGTCGCCGCAGCCGACGATCAGGAGACGCGTCCGGCGGAAGCGCGCCGGCAGCGCGCCGGAGGGGCTATGGATTGAAGGCAAAATTCGGGTTCCCTTTTCTTTTTCAGCCCCCATGTAACGGGCTGATCCAAGCCGAAGAATACCGATGACTGTTGCAGCGCCGCATGAGGCGGGCTTTTCCATCACCGTCGAACCCAGCGGCCGCCATTTCGCGGCGCAAGGCGACGAAACCATCCTCGCGGCCGGCATCCGCCAGGGCATCGGCCTGCCCTATGGCTGCAAGGACGGCGCCTGCGGCTCGTGCAAGTGCCGCAAGCTCTCGGGCGAGGTCGAGCTCGGCCCGCACCAGAGCAAGGCCCTGAGCGCGGAAGAACAGCTCGCGGGCTTCGTGCTGACCTGCTGCGCCCGCGCGCGCAGCGACGTGGTGCTCGAATCGCGCCAGGTGACCGAGGCCGGCGCCCACCCCATCCGCAAGATGCCGGTGCGGGTGCTCGCGCTCGCGCGCAAGTCGCACGACGTGATGCAGCTGCGCCTGCAGTTGCCGGCCGGCGAGCCGCTGCAGTTCTATGCGGGGCAGTACGTGGAATTCATCCTGCGCGACGGCGCGCGCCGCAGCTACTCGATGGCCAATGCGCCGCACACGCTGGGCGAGCCGGGCACCGGCATCGAGCTGCACCTGCGCCACCTGCCGGGCGGCAAGTTCACCGACCACGTGTTCCTCACCATGAAGGAAAAGGAGATCCTGCGCATCGAGGGCCCCTACGGCAGCTTCTTCCTGCGCGAGGACTCGGACAAGCCGCTGATCCTGCTGGCCTCGGGCACCGGCTTCGCGCCGATCAAGGCGCTGCTCGAACACATGAAGTTCAAGGCCATCGACCGCCCCGCCACGCTCTACTGGGGCGGCCGCCGGCCCGAGGATCTCTACATGGACGACTGGGTGCGCGAGCAGCTCGCGCAGATGCCGAACCTGCGCTACGTGCCGGTGATCTCCAACGCCACGCCCGAGGACAACTGGACCGGCCGCACCGGCTTCGTCCATGCCGCGGTGCTGGAAGACTTCGCCGACCTCTCGGGCCACCAGGTCTATGCCTGCGGCGCGCCGATCGTGGTGGACTCGGCCAAGCGCGACTACGTGGCGCTCGCGGGCCTGCCCGAGGAAGAGTTCTTCGCCGACGCCTTCACCACCGAGGCCGACAAGGCACTGCCCTGAAGCCGGTGGCCCGGCGCGCCGGCTAGGGATAGCCACGCTGCGGCCGCCGCGCGGCGCGCCGACAATCCGGGGCATGACAACCCGCAAGACCTTCCTCGCCACCCTCGCCCTCTCCACGCTCGCCCTGGCCACCGGCGCCCCCGCCCTGGCCCAGCAGCAGCGGCCGATCCGCCTCGTCGTGCCCTACGCGGCCGGCGGCCCCATCGACGTGACAGCGCGCGCGCTGGCCGAACGCGTGCGCGACACGCTCGGCGGCCCGGTGATCATCGACAACAAGCCCGGCGCGGGCGGCAACATCGGCGCCGACATCGTCGCCAAGGCCGCGCCCGACGGCCTGACCATCGGCATTGCCGCCACCGCCACCAACGCGGTGAACCCCTGGCTCTACAGCAAGATGCCCTTCAACGCGGCGACCGACTTCGCGCCGATCACGCAGATGGTCCGCGTGCCCAACGTGCTGGTGATGAACGCCGAGACCGCGCAGCGCCTGAAGATCGCCACGCTCAAGGACCTGATCGCCTACGCCCGGGCCAACCCCGGCAAGCTCAACTACGGCAGCGGCGGCAACGGCAGCGCCGGCCATCTGGCGGGCGAGATGTTCAAGAAGGCCGCCGGCATCTTCGCGGTGCACATCCCCTACAACGGCGGCAACCCGGCGCAGTTGGCGCTGGTGTCGGGCCAGGTCGACTTCAACTTCGACAACCTCGCCACCGCCGCGCCCAACATCCGCTCGGGCAAGCTCAAGGCGATCGCCGTGACCACCCTGCAGCGCAGCAGCGCCCTGCCCGAGGTGCCGCCGGTGTCGGACACGCTCAAGGACTTCTCGATCGACACCTGGTGGGGCCTTGTCGCACCGGCCCACACGCCGCCGGACGTGATCGCCAAGCTCAACCATGCCTTCGTCGACGCGCTGAACGCGCCGGAGACCAAGTCGCGCTTCGCGCTGCTGCTGGCCGAGCCGGTGGCCAGCACGCCCGCGCAGTTCGGCGCCTTCATGAAGAGCGAGCTCGGCAAGTACGAGCAGGTGGTGAAGGCCACGGGCGCGAAGGTCGACTGAGCTCGCACCCACAAGACAAAGGGCGGCCGGTGCCTCGCACCGCCGCCCTTTTTTGCGTGGCCTCGAAAGGCCCGCCGTGCCGCTTACTCGCCCAGGTACGCCGCGCGCACCTTCGGATCGCTGAGCAGGCCCTTCGCATCGCCCGACATGGTGATCAGGCCCGACTCCATCACGTAGCCGCGGTCGGCCAGCTGCAGCGCGCGGTTGGCGTTCTGCTCGACCAGCAGGATGGTCACGCCCTGCGCGGCCACGGCCTGCACCACCTCGAAGATCTTGTCGCACATGATCGGCGACAGGCCCATGGTGGGTTCGTCGAGCAGCAGCACCTTGGGGCGTGCCATCAATGCGCGGCCCATGGCCAGCATCTGCTGCTCGCCGCCCGACATGGTGCCGGCCAGCTGGTCCTTGCGCTCGCGCAGCCGCGGGAAGGTCACGAAGACGCGCTCCATGTCGCTCGCGATGCCGGCCTTGTCCTTGCGGATGTAGGCGCCGATCTGCAGGTTCTCGGTGATCGTCATGCGCGTGAACACGCCGCGGCCCTCGGGCACCATCACCAGGCCCTCGCCCACCAGGTCCCAGGCGCCGCGGCCCTTGATGCTGCGGCCCAGGAACTCGATGTCGCCCGCACCCGCGGGCAGCGTGCCGGTGATCGCCTTCATGGTGGTGGTCTTGCCGGCGCCGTTGGAGCCGATCAGCGAGACCAGCTCGCCCTCGCGCACCTCGAAGTCCACGCCCTTGACGGCCTGGATGCCGCCGTAGCCGACCTTCAGGCCGCTGACCTTGAGCAACACCTTGCCTGCGGCCTTGCGTTGCGAAGCGCCCGCCGCGACTTCCTCTTGGGTTTGCACTGCTGCGCTCATCTCAATGTCCTCCGGTGCCGAGGTAAGCCTCAATCACCTTTTCGTTCTTCTGTACGTCCGCCGGCGTGCCTTCGGCGATCTGCTTGCCGTAGTCGAGCACCGTGACGCGGTCGCACAGGCCCATGATCAGCTTCACGTCGTGTTCGATGATCAGGATGGTGCGGTCGTCGCGGCGGATGCGGTCGATCAGCTCGCGCAGCTGGACCTTCTCGGTCATGTTCATGCCGGCCGCGGGCTCGTCGAGCGCGATCAGCTGCGGGTCGGTGGCCAGGGCGCGCGCGATCTCGAGGCGGCGCTGGTCGCCGTAGCTCAGGGTACGCGCCTTGTAGTCGGCGAACTTGCCGATGCCCACGTAGTCGAGCAACTCCTGCGCGCGCTGGGCAATGGCCTTCTCCTCGGCCTTGAAGGCGCCGGTGCGCAGCATCGCGCCGACCACGCCGGAGCGGGTGCGGATGTGGCGACCGACCATCACGTTCTCGAGCGCCGTCATCTCGGCGAACAGGCGGATGTTCTGGAAGGTGCGCGCGATGCCGGCCTTGGCCACCTCGTGCACGGCCGTGGGCTGGTAGGGCTTGCCGGCGAGCTCGAAGCTGCCGCTGTCGGGCGTGTACAGGCCGGTGATGACGTTGAAGAAGGTGGTCTTGCCGGCGCCGTTGGGGCCGATCAGGCCATAGACCTGGCCGCGCTGGATGGTGATGCCGACGTCCGAGAGGGCCTGCAGGCCGCCGAAGCGCTTGGAGATGCCGCGGACGTTGAGGATGGTGTCTGCCGTGCTCATGGGATGCGTCTCCTGGCTCACGGATTGATCGACATGGAACGCGAGGCGCCACCGGGCACTTCGTCGGCCGGCGAATCGACGCCGGGCGCGTGGGTCTGCAGCGAGCCGGGCGCGACCGCAGCATGGGCCGGGTCGACCGCCGCGGCGCCCTTGCGCTGCAGCGTCTTGCCATGCTCGGGCGAGGGCCACAGGCCGCGCGGACGCACCAGCATGATGACGATCATGGCCAGCGCGATGAACAGCTGGCGCAGGATGGAGGCGTCGAGGCGGCCGTCGGTCAGCGCCTGCAGCGGGCCGGCGACGTAGCGCAGCACCTCGGGCAGGGCCGCGAGCAGCACGGCGCCCAGGATCACGCCGGGCAGGTGGCCGATGCCGCCGAGCACGACCATGGCGACGATCATCACCGACTCCATGAGGCTGAACGACTCGGGCGAGACGAAGCCCTGGAAGGCCGCGAACATCGCGCCCGACACGCCGCCGAAGCTCGCGCCCATGCCGAAGGCCAGCAGCTTCATGTTGCGGGTGTTGATGCCCATCGCCTTGGCGGCGATCTCGTCCTCGCGGATGGCCATCCAGGCGCGGCCGATGCGCGAGACCTGCAGGCGGTGCGAGATCACGATGGTGACCACCACCAGCGCGAGGAACAGGTAGTAGTACAGCGTGACCGAGGAGATCGTGAAGCCGTCGAACTTCCAGGCCTTGCCGAGATCGAGGCCCCAGAACTTGATCGAGTCGATCGAGGTGATGCCCTTGGGACCGTTCGTGATGTTGATCGGCTGGTCGAGGTTGTTCAGGAACACGCGGATGATTTCGCCGAAGCCCAGCGTCACGATCGCGAGGTAGTCGCCGCGCAGCTTCAGCGTGGGCGCGCCGAGCAGCACGCCGAGCAGCGCGGCCAGCACGAAGGCCAGCGGTATCACGATCAGCAGCGAGGTGTGCATGCCGTTCGGGAAGGTGGCCTTGAACCACTCGAAGGTCTCGGACAGGTGGCCCGAGCCCATGAGCGCGAACAGGTAGGCACCGACCGCGAAGAAGGCGACGTAGCCCAGGTCGAGCAGGCCGGCGTAGCCGACCACGATGTTCAGGCCCAGTGCCAACAGCACGTAGAGCAGTGCGATGTCGGCGATGCGCACCCAGGCATTGCCCTGGCTTTGCAGCAGCAGCGGCAGCGCGAGCACGGCGATGACGCCGACCAGGTAGAGCGCGAGGTTCTTGCTGTTCTTCATGATGGCAAGTCCTTCAGGCGCGATCGGCCACGCGTTCGCCGAGCAGGCCGGCGGGGCGCAGCGTGAGCATCACGATCAGCACGATGAACGCGAAGATGTCGCTGTAGTTGCTGCCGAGCACGCCACCGGTGAGGGTGCCGATGTAGCCCGAGCCGATGGCCTCGATGAGCCCCAGCAGGAGGCCGCCGACGACCGCTCCCGCGAGGTTGCCGATGCCGCCGAACACGGCCGCGGTGAAGGCCTTGAGGCCGGGCAGGAAGCCCATCGCGTGCTGCGCGATGCCGTAGTTGGAGGCGTACATGACGCCCGCGATGGCCGCGAGCACGGCACCGATGATGAAGGTGGCCGAGATGACCATGTCGGGGCGGATGCCCATCAGCGCGGCCACGCGCGGGTTCTCGGCGGTGGCGCGCATCGCGCGGCCGAGCTTCGTGTAATTGACCAGCCACATGAGGATGGCCAGCGAGACCGCGGTGACGCCGAGGATCATCACCTGCGTCGGCGAGATGACGGCGCCGGCGATGTGGATGGGGTCCGAGGGCAGCAGCGTCGGGTAGGCCTTGTTGGTGGGCTTCCAGATGATCATCGCCAGCGTCTGCAGCAGGATCGACATGCCGATGGCGGTGATCAGCGGTGCGAGCTTGGGCGAGTTGCGCAGCGGCCGGTAGGCCACTTTCTCGATCACGAAGTTCAGCGTGGCGGCGACGACGCACGCGATGACCAGCGCGATGATCAATATCAGCCAGCCCGGCGTGCCGGGCATCGACGACTGCATGAGCCCGATGATGGACCAGCTCGTGAGCGCCCCCACCATGAGCACTTCACCGTGCGCGAAATTGATCAGATTGATGATGCCGTACACCATGGTGTAGCCCAAGGCTATCAAGGCGTACATGCTGCCGAGAACCAGACCGTTGATGATCTGCTGCAGCAAGATGTCCATAAAGAAGATTCCTCTGTGTTGCACCGTTGCGGGGTGCCATTCACCCACCGTGGCACCGGTTTGGCGCCTTGGCTTGACAAGCAAAAAACCAGCCAGCATGTGGTGGCTGCCGATTTAGTGGGCGGGATTGTAGTCACGGGCCAGCGCCGATTTGGTGCGCATCGACGGGGGTTTACCCGCTGACGTCATGCGCTTTGCGCTTGTATCCATGCACGCCTTGCGTGCACGCCGCAAGGGCGTATCAGTCGCCCTGTTCGGCGTTCCGGCGGCGCAGCTCGCGCAGCTTCTCGCCGATGCGGATCTCGAGTCCGCGATCGACCGGTTCGTAGAAGACCTGACCCTGCAGGCCATCGGGCAGGTACTGCTCGCCGGCCGCGAAACCGCCCTCCTCGTCGTGCGCGTAGCGATAGCCCTTGCCGTAGTCGAGCTCCTTCATGAGCTTGGTCGGGGCATTGCGCAGATGCATGGGCACGGGCCGCGTGCTGTCCTTCTTGACCAGCGCGCGCACCGCGTTGTAGGCCGTGTAGACCGCGTTCGACTTGGGCGCCATCGCGAGGTAGACCACGCACTGGGCCAGCGCGAGTTCGCCCTCGGGCGTGCCCAGGCGCTCGTAGACCTCGGCCGCGTCGAGCGCGAGCCGCAGCGCGCGCGGATCGGCCAGGCCGATGTCCTCGCTCGCCATGCGCACCAGCCGGCGTGCCATGTAGCGCGGATCGGCGCCACCATCGAGCATGCGCACGAACCAGTAGAGCGCGGCATCTGGATCGCTGCCGCGCACCGACTTGTGCAGCGCGCTGATGGTGTCGTAGAACTGCTCGCCGCCCTTGTCGTAGCGCCGCATGCGCTCGCCGAGCACGCGCAGCAGCCATTCGTCGCCGATGGCCTCGAGCTTCTCGGCGCGTGCCGCGACGGCCAGCGTTTCGAGCGTGTTGAGCAGCCGGCGCGCATCACCGTCGGCATAGGCGATCAGGCGCTCGAGCGCGGCGTCCTCGATGGCGGGCAATGCGTCGATGGCCTGCGCCTTCGCGACGATCTGCTTGAGGTCGGCTTCGCCGAGCGACTGCAGCACATACACGGCGGCCCGCGAGAGCAGCGCCGAGTTGACCTCGAACGACGGGTTCTCGGTGGTGGCGCCGATGAAGGTGAAGAGGCCCGACTCGACGTGCGGTAGGAAGGCGTCCTGCTGGCTCTTGTTGAAGCGATGCACTTCGTCGACGAAGACGATGGTGCGCCGCTGCTCGAGCCCGTCGCGCGCAGCGGTCGCGCGCTCGACCGCCTCGCGGATGTCCTTCACGCCGCCGAGCACCGCGCTGATGCTCAGGAACTGCGCATCGAAGGCATCGGCCATCAGGCGCGCGATGGTGGTCTTGCCGGTGCCGGGCGGGCCCCAGAGGATGCACGAATGCGGCTGGCCCGACTCGAAGGCGATGCGCAGCGCCATGCCGGGCCCGAGCAGGTGCTGCTGGCCGATGACTTCGCCGAGCGTGCGCGGACGCAGGCGCTCGGCCAGGGGTTGATGCGAGCTGACGGCCAAGGACGAAACGTTCGGGTGAGAGTGTGGATTACTGCTTGACGACGTCCGCGCCGGTGGGCACCTTGAAGTCGAAGGTGGCGGCGGGCAGCGCGGGATTGACCTCGACCTTGCTGAACTTGAGCACCGAGCGCTGGCCGAAGCTGTCGAGGATCTCGAGCGCCGCGAGCGCGTCGCCCTGGAAGCCGACCTGCACGTTCTGCAGCTGGCCGTCCTTGTTCTTCGGCGTGGCCTTGACCCATTGCAGGCCGTCGCGCTCGGGCACCGCCTCGAGCGCGAAGTCGGCCTGCAGCGCACGCAGGTCGGGTGCGGCGGCGATCAGGGCCGCGGGCGTCGAGCCCAAAGCCTGTGCCTGCGCGCGCTGCGTGACCTGGTTGAGGTCGGCGTCGTAGAGCCACAGCGTCTTGCCGTCGGCCACGATGCTTTGCGCGAAAGGCTTCTTGTAGTCGAACTTGAAGCGACCGGGCCGCTGGAATTCGAAGGTGCCGCTCGAGGTCTTGACGCGGCCGGCCTGGCCGTCGCGCGGCGGCGCGGTCACGGTCTGGGTGAAGTCGGCGCGGCCGGACTTGGCGGACTTGACGAAAGCCTCGAGGCTTTCCATGCCGCCGGCCCATGCATGGGCACCGCACGCGAGGAGAAGGCCCGCGAGGAGCCAGGGACGAGTCTTCATTCTTTCAAACCTTCGAAGCTGAACACCGCATCGACCTTACCCCGGCGGCCATGGCCGTCCTTGTAGGGCTTGATGAAGATTTGCAATGGGCAGCGAGCTTGTGCAAGCCGTATCTCAACACGTAACGGAACGGACACGGGATCGCGTGGGCGCGCCTATTCGGCGCGCGCGGGCACGAGGATCTCGCGCTGGCCGCTGCCGCTCATGGCGCTCACCAGGCCGGCCTTCTCCATGTCCTCGACCAGCCGCGCCGCGCGGTTGTAGCCGATCTTCAGGTGGCGCTGCACCAGCGAGATGCTGGCCTTGCGGTTCTTGAGCACCACCTCGACCGCCTGGTCGTACATCGGGTCCTTCTCGCTGTCGCCACCGCCGCCGAGCAGGTCGCCGTCACCGTCGCCGTCGACCGTGCCGCCTTCGAGCACGCCCTCGATGTAGTCGGGCTCACCCTGGCTCTTCAGATAGGCCACCACGCGGTGCACTTCCTCGTCGCTCACGAAGGCACCGTGCACGCGCACCGGCAGGCCGGTGCCGCTGGGCATGTAGAGCATGTCGCCCATGCCGAGCAGCGCCTCGGCGCCCATCTGGTCGAGGATGGTGCGGCTGTCGATCTTGCTCGAGACCTGGAACGCAATGCGGGTCGGGATGTTGGCCTTGATGAGGCCGGTGATCACGTCGACGCTGGGCCGCTGCGTGGCCAGGATCAAGTGGATGCCGGCGGCGCGCGCCTTCTGCGCGAGGCGGGCGATCAGCTCTTCGATCTTCTTGCCGACCACCATCATCAGGTCGGCCAGCTCGTCGATCACCACCACGATGTGCGGCTCGCGGCGCAGCGGCTCGGGGTCGTCGGGCGTGAGGCTGAAGGGGTTGTAGATGAACTCCTCGCGCGCCTTGGCCTCGTCGATCTTGGTGTTGTAGCCCGCGAGGTTGCGCACGCCGAGCTTGCTCATGAGCTTGTAGCGGCGCTCCATCTCGGCCACGCACCAGTTCAGGCCGTGCGCGGCCTGGCGCATGTCGGTGACCACGGGCGCGAGCAGGTGCGGGATGCCTTCGTAGACCGACATTTCCAGCATCTTGGGGTCGATCATGAGCAGGCGCACGTCGCGCGCCTCGGCCTTGTAGAGCAGGCTCAGGATCATCGCGTTGATCCCCACCGACTTGCCCGAACCGGTGGTACCGGCCACCAGCACGTGCGGCATCTTCGCGAGGTCGGCGACCACGGGGTTGCCGATGATGTCCTTGCCCAGGCCCATCGTGAGCATCGACTTGCCCTCGTTGTAGACCTGCGAGCCGAGGATCTCGCTGAGCTTGATCGACTGGCGCTTGGCGTTCGGCAGTTCGAGCGCCATGTAGTTCTTGCCCGGGATGGTCTCGACCACGCGGATCGACACCAGCGAAAGCGAGCGCGCGAGGTCCTTCGCGAGGTTGACGATCTGCGAGCCCTTGACGCCGGTGGCGGGCTCGATCTCGTAGCGCGTGATGACCGGGCCGGGCGAGGCGAGCACGACGCGCACCTCGACGCCGAAGTCCTTGAGCTTCTTCTCGATCATGCGCGAGGTCATCTCGAGCGTGTCGGAGGAGACGGTCTCCTGGCGCGCCTGCGCGGCATCGAGCAGGTCGACCTGCGGCAGCTTGTTGTCGGGCAGTTCCTTGAACAGCGGCTTCTGGCGCTCCTTGGCGACACGGTCGCTCTTGGGCACCTCGGTCATCGCGGGCTCGATCTGCACCGGCGGCGATGCGGGGCGGCGCTTGGCGCGCGGCTCGATGCGCAGGTCGTCCATGTCGGGCACGGCGGTGGACTGATGCTCGCCATCGATCGAGGGCTCGACGGCACCGCGCGGCACATAGGCCGGCTCGTCGTCGACCTCGGCGCGGCGCTCGCGCACGGCCTTCTTGCCCAGTGCGATGTCGGCGGCGACCTCGCGCTTCTCGCGCCGCGATTCGAACAGCGAATACACGCGCGCGCCGATGCGCTCGGCGATCTGGCTCCACGAGAAGCGGAACACCAGCGCCGAACCGATCACGCCGCCGGCGATGGCCACCAGCGCCGAACCCGTGAAGCCCATCCAGCGCACGCTCGCGGGACCGACCAGCAGGCCGATGGCGCCGCCGCCCGAGCCGGGCAAGTGCGACTCGAGCCGGTACAGGCGCGACCACTCGAGCATGGTGCTCGCGCACAGCAGCAGCACGAGCCCGAACCAGAAGGCCAGGCGGCTGCGGTTGAAGCGGCCGCGCGGCGCGGGATCGCCCTGAGGGCCCTCCTCTCCGCCGCGCATCCAGCTCGCGAGCGAGGACAGCCAGGCGCGCAGCCCGGCTGCCAGGCACCACCAGACCGAGTAGCCGGCCAGGAAGTAGCTGCCGTCGGCCACCCAGGCGCCGATGCGGCCGCCCCAGTTCTTGATCTCGCCGCCGGTGCCCGAGGTCGACCAGGCCGCATCGGAGGGCGTGAAGCTCAGCATGGCGAGCAGCCAGAACAACAGCGCCGCGAAACCGGCGATCAGGGTGATCTCGTGGGCGAAGCGCATGGCCCGCACACGCACGGGCGCACCTTCGCCGGCCGTGGAAGAGTGAAGCGTATTGAGCGAATAGGTCATGAAATACTGGCGGCCAGACCGGCGGGACGCGGGTCTGGCGGCACGAACACTACAACGAAAAGGGCCGCGGCTATTCTGCCGCGTCCACGGGCCGCGGCAGTTTCGCTCACACCTTCTTTCACGCCTTCGCGCCGGCTCAGGCCAGCGACAGCAGGCGCTCCTTGACGATCATCGAGCCGTCCTCGAGGGTCTGCACGAAACCGCGCTCCTCAAGATCCTTCATCACGCGGCTCACCATCTCGCGCGAGGCACCGACCATCTTCGCGAGGTCCTGGCGCGAAATCTTCTCGCGCACCTTGAGGTTGCCGGCGCCGTCGTCGACCGCGAACTCGAGCAGCGAGCGCGCGACGCGGCCGTAGACGTCCATCAGCGCGAGCGACTCGATCTTGCGGTCGGCATGGCGCAGGCGCTGCACCAGGCCGCGCATGATGTTGTAGGCCATCGAGGAGTTCTCGGGCAGGCAGCGCGCGAAGGCTTCGCGGCCCAGCATCAGCACGTCGCACTGGATCTCGGTGCGTACCGTGGCCGAATGCGGCTCGTCGTCGATCAGACTCATCTCGCCCAGATAGTCGCCGGGATGCAGCGTGGCGAGGATGACCTCGCGGCCACGGCTGTCGGCACTGGTCACGCGCGCTCGCCCGGTCAGGATGATGTAGAGCGCATCGGACTTCTTGCCCTGCTCGACCACGACCTCCGCGCGCTTGAAGCGCTTCTTGATGATCGCATCCGCAATGCTTGCGGACTGCGAAGGAGTCAGCGACGCGAACAGCGGAACGCGCCGGAGCAATTCAAGGTTGGACAGCATCGACATTCATTCAATCCCTGGTACCGCGCGCTCCTGCGGTCGGGCCATCGGCGCGCCGATGGATTACTACAATCGCGCGCATTGAAAACACCGTGCACTCGGTGGTTGATCCGAGCGGCGATACTCCCCATGTATCGCTACCACCCTCAAAATGTACACGCTGAATCAGCGCAATTCCTAGGTTTTTACGCACCATGTCCGCTTCCCAACATGCCAAGGTTTTAATTCTGGGCTCAGGTCCCGCCGGTTATACGGCTGCCGTTTATGCGGCGCGTGCAAATCTTCAGCCTTTGCTGATTACCGGCATGGCCCAGGGCGGGCAATTGATGACGACCACCGAGGTCGACAATTGGCCGGCCGATGTGCATGGCGTGCAGGGGCCCGACCTCATGCAGCGTTTCCTGGAGCACGCCGAGCGCTTCAAGACGCAGATCGTGTTCGACCACATCAACAAGGTCGACCTGAGCAAGCGCCCCTTCACGCTCACCGGCGACAGCGGCACCTACACCTGCGACGCGCTCGTGATCGCCACCGGCGCGTCGGCCAAGTACCTGGGCCTCGAATCCGAACAGAAGTTCATGGGCCGCGGCGTGTCGGGTTGCGCCACCTGCGACGGATTCTTCTATCGCGAGCAGGAAGTCTGCGTGATCGGCGGCGGCAATACGGCGGTCGAGGAAGCGCTTTATCTTTCGAATATCGCCAAAAAAGTAACGCTGGTGCATCGCCGCGACAAATTCCGCGCGGAACCCATCCTGATCGACAAGCTTCATGAAAAAGAAGCCGAGGGCAAAATCGAGTTGAAAGTACACAATACGCTCGACGAAGTTCTGGGCGACGATTCCGGCGTGACCGGCATCCGCATCAAGAACACGCAGACCGGCGCGACCGAGCAGATCGACCTCAAGGGCTGCTTCATCGCGATCGGCCACCACCCGAACACGGACATCTTCCAGGGCCAGGTCGACATGAAGGATGGCTACATCGTCACGCGTTCGGGCCTGCAGGGCTTCGCCACCATGACCAGCGTGCCGGGCGTGTTCGCCGCCGGCGACGTGCAGGATCACATCTACCGCCAGGCCATCACCAGCGCCGGCACGGGCTGCATGGCCGCGCTCGATGCGCAGCGCTTCCTAGAGCAGGACGGCACGCTCTGAGTCGCCAGGCTCCTCGACGAGGCGGGCCTTGCGCCCGCCTTTTTCGTGGGCCCGCCTTCGGTTTTCCTGCCGGCCCGCCGAAAGGGCTATAATCCGAGGCTTTGCCGAAATCGCACCCTCCTGGGGCCAGCGGCAATCCGGGGTACCGCCACCCGTTTCTGGCGAGGTCAAGCTGCAAAACACCCTCGGCCACTGCCGTCGAGCCGGTGCCAGCTGTTCAAGAAAGAGTGTCCTCATGGCACGCGTATGTGAAGTCACGGGCAAGGGCCCGATGGTGGGAAACAACGTTTCTCACGCCAACAACAAAACCAAGCGCCGGTTCCTGCCGAACCTGCAATACCGTCGTTTCTGGGTCGAAACGGAAAACCGCTGGGTTCGCCTGCGTGTTTCGAGCGCTGCCCTGCGCCTGATCGACAAGAACGGCATCGACGCCGTGCTCGCAGACCTGCGTGCACGCGGCCAAGCTTAAGGAGCTGAATCATGGCAACGAGCAAAGGCGGACGCGAAAAGATCAAGCTGGAATCCACCGCGGGTACCGGCCACTTCTACACGACCAGCAAGAACAAGAAGACGATGCCTGAAAAGATGTCGATCATGAAGTTCGACCCCAAGGCACGCAAGCACGTCGAATACAAGGAAATCAAGCTGAAGTAATTCAGCCTGAATTCTTTCTAAAAAGCCCGCAGCGCAAGCCGCGGGCTTTTTTATTTGTCTGGAATTTCGATCAACGGGCAAATGCGACGGGCACAAAAAAGCCGGCCACGAGGCCGGCTTTTCGACGAGAGAAAAGGCTCCCTCAGGCGCGTGCCGAGCGCAGCCGCGTCGAGAACTCGCGCAGGCCCGCAATGCCGCTGGCTTCCGCGCGATGGCACCAGGCCGCCAGGTCGGCCGCCAGTTGCTCGCGCGAGTGCGAGGTGTTGAGCCAGAGCTGGCGCAGTTCTTCGCGCATGGTCGCCATCTTGTCGAGCACCGGGTGGGCGGCACGGGCCTGCACCACGTGCGAGCGGGCCGAGGCGGGCACCTTGTCGTCGTCGCGGTGCATCCAGCGCTTGGCGGCCTTCAGCGCCGAGAGGTCGGCGCCCTTGCTCTTGAGCGCGGCGATTTCCTCCTGCGTGGCGCGGCGCATCTCGCGCGCGAAACCGGCCATCACTTCGTAGCGGTTGGCGATCACGGCCTCGAGCGTCTTCTCGTTGGCCACGGGCTGGATGTCGCCGATCAGCATCTTCGGCGGCACCTTCTTGACCTTGGCCCAGCCGATCTTCTGCATCATCTGGATGTAGATCCAGCCGATGTCGAACTCGTACTTCTTGACCGAGAACTTGGCCGAGGTCGGGTAGGTGTGGTGGTTGTTGTGCAGTTCTTCGCCGCCGATGATCAGGCCCCAGGGCATGATGTTGCGGCTGGCGTCGGGCGCCTCGAAGTTGCGGTAGCCCCAGTAGTGGCCGATGCCGTTGATGATGCCGGCGGCGGTGATCGGGATCCACAGCATCTGGACCGCCCACACGGCCATGCCGAGCGTGCCGAACAGCGCCAGGTTGAGCACCAGCATCAGGCCCACGCCCTGCCAGCTGTAGCGCGAATACAGGTTGCGCTCGATCCAGTCGTCGGGCGTGCCGTGACCGTAGCGCTCCATCGTTTCCTTGTTCTTCGACTCCGCGCGGTAGAGCTCGGCGCCGCGCCAGAGCACTTCCTCGATGCCCTTGACCTGCGGGCTGTGCGGATCTTCCTCGCTCTCGCACTTGGCGTGGTGCTTGCGGTGGATCGCGACCCACTCCTTCGTCACCATGCCGGTGCCGATCCAGAGCCAGAAGCGGAAGAAATGCGACGGGATCGGACCGAGGTCCATCGCCCGGTGCGTTTGCGTCCGGTGCAGGAAGATCGTCACGGCGGCGATCGTGATGTGCGTGGTGACGAGCGTGTACAGCACGATCTGCCACCAGGTGAGATCCCACAGGCCGTTTCCGAGCCAGTCGATGGCCGCGCTCAGGATGGCGGAGTCAGGAAGCAACATTGAGTCAGGTACTCCATAACCGCACGAAGGTGCGGCTTCCAGGTAACTCGCAATTTTAAAGCCGGGGGTCAGGAATCACTCACCTTTCACCCCATGGTTTGCGCAGATTTACCCTAACTTTGGAGCCCCGTACCTATTTGCGGTTCCACACGGCGGCAAAGAAACCGTCGGTGGCGTGCAGATGGGGCCACAGGCGCAGGTAACGCCGTCCGTCGGCGCCGCCCGCGACCAGGCTGTCGCCCTGCTCCACCTTGAGGCCCTGCAGCAGTTCCGCCGCGTCCACGGGCACGAAATCGGGATTCGCGGCGCCGAAAGCCTCCGCGATGGCCTCGTTCTCCTCGGGCAGCACGCTGCAGGTGGCGTAGACCAGCCGCCCGCCCGACTTCACGAGCCGGGCCGCGCTCTGCAGGATCGCCGCCTGCTTCACGGTCAGTTCTTCCACCGATTGGGCCGATTGGCGCCATTTGAGGTCCGGATTGCGCCGCAGCGTCCCGAGCCCCGAGCACGGCGCGTCGACCAGCACGCGGTCGATCTTGCCCGCCAGCCGCTTCACCCGGTCGTCGCGCTCGTGCGCGATGGCGGCCGGATGCACGTTCGAGAGCTTGCTGCGCGCCAGCCGGGGCTTGAGCGCGTCGAGGCGGTGCGCCGAGGTGTCGAAGGCGTACAGCCGTCCGGTGTTGCGCATGCCCGCGCCGATCGCCAGCGTCTTGCCGCCGGCGCCCGCGCAGAAATCGACCACCATCTCGCCGCGCTTGGCGTCCAGCAGCAGCGCCAGCAGCTGCGAACCCTCGTCCTGCACCTCGATGGCGCCGCGCACGAAGGCATCGAGCTTGGTCAGCGCGGGCTTGCCTTCGAGGCGCAGGCCCCAGGGCGAATACGGTGTTGCTTCCGATTTGATAGCAGCCTTGGCAAGCTCCGCCTTCACATCGGCTCGCTTGTCGTGCAAGGAATTGACGCGCAGGTCGAGCGGTGCCGGCTGCTGCAGGCTCTGGACCAGCGGCCAGAAGCCGTCGCCGAGCTGGCTCTTGAGCGGCGCCACCAGCCATTCGGGCAGGTTGTGACGATGGCGTTCGAGCAGGTCGGCCTCGCTGACCGCGTCGCAGTTGTCGAGCCAGCGCTTCTCGGTGTCGTTGAGCGCGCTCTTGAGGAAGTCGCGCGGGCCATGGAAGCCCAGGATCGCCATCCGGCGCTCCTTCGGGCCGCTGCCCGAGGGCGAAAGGTGATCGAACAGCAGCTTCTTGCGCAGCACGGTGTAGACCGTCTCGGCCAGGGTGGCGCGCTCGCGTGGACCGAACTCGCGGTGGTCGCGGAAGAAGCGCGAAACCACCTGGTCGGCGGGATGATCGAATTTCAGGACCAGGCCGACCAGATCGGCGGTGGCCTCCAACAGGGCTTTGGGGTGCATGCCCCGATTGTCTCAGCCGCCGTCCGCCTCAGGTGCCGCGCGTCCAGACCGGACCGAAAGCCTGCCGCTCGATGTCCGCCAAGGTCGGCGAATGCCCGGCCCACAGCACCAGGGCCACGCCGGGCAGGCTCAGGGTCTGCTCGAGCTGGCGGCACAGCTGCCAGCGCTCCTCGTCGTCCAGGCCCGGCAGCTCGACGAAGACGACGAAGGCGCGCCGCCACGGAAACTCGCGCAGGTTCTTGCGCACCAGCCAGGCGCGCGACACCGGCAGGTTGCGCACGAGGTCGGCCCGCAGCTCGTCGAGCTCGTGTTCGTTGAGGTCGTGCCGGCCGATCTGGGCGAAGCACGGCGTCTCGGTCAGTTCCTCCCAGGCGCGCGCCTCGGCCTCCTCGGCCTCCTTCAGGCGGCCGCGCCAGTGCTTGAGGCCCGCCTCGTCGTGCGGGCCGGCATCGGGGTTCTCGAGCACCGCCACCGCATTGCGCGCCGCCCACCAGCGGCTGGCGGAGCCCGATTCGTGCAGCCGCTCGAGCACCGCGAGCCGCGCCTCGCGCTCGGTCGGCGGAATCATCTGCGCCAGGCCGCGCAAGGCACCCGGATGCTCGGGCGCGATCCGCAGCGCGCGCTCGTAGTGCTCGCGCACGGGCGCCGAGGTGTCGAGGCGGCGCTCGGCATCGGCCCACTCGACCCACTCGTCGGGCGTGTTGCGCTCGCCGCGCGCCGCCAGCACGGCGATGCGCTCGCGGATGCGCGAGCGGTGCGCGTGATGCTGCTTCCAGTCGGCGGCATGGGCCTGGCGCCACTGGGCGTCGAAGTGCGCGATCCAGCGCGGGCCGTCGACCAGCATCTCGAGCGCCGGCCGCTTCGACCAGGCCGGCACCGTCGCCTTCTGGCGCAGCGCCTCGAGCCGGTCGCGCAGCACCGGATGGGTGTCTTCCAGGTCGCTGACGCGGCGCATCGCCTCGCGCAGCGCCTGTCGCGCGAACTCCGGCCCCGGCGGCGTCGCGACGCATTCGCGCAGCCCCGCGAAGGGCCCCGGCGGCAGCGGCTCGCGCTCAGCCCGGGCCCAGTGCCAGGGCCAGAACTCGTTCGCGTACCAGCTGGCCTTGATCGAGATCTCGGTCAGCGCCGCGGCCGCCACCGAGGTGCCGAGCAGCCGGCCCGAGATGCGGTCGGCCTCGTACTCGTCCTGCCGCGCGAGCGCGAAGGTCTTGGCCGCGAAGCGCGGGAAATACCAGCGGAAGAAGGCCTGCGAGACGATCGCCATCACGCCTTCGTTGCGCTGCAGGTTGGCATCGAGCTTGAGCCACGACAGCCGCGTGCGGTAGATCCAGGCGCTGAGCTTGCCGTGGTTGCCGCGCAGGTGGCCGTACTCGTGCGCGAGCACCGACAGCAGCCGCCGCCGGTCGAGCATCATCAGGAGCGGCAGCCCGATGCTCAGCGAATTGACCGCGCCGCCGAAGAGCCCGAAGCGCGGCACCTGGCGGATGCTGGCGTTGAAGTCGTCGTCGAGGTAGACATGGTGGACCGGCGGCCCCTTGATCTTGCCGCGGATGCGGTCGAGCGCCTCGAACAGCTGGGGCGCGTCCTCGCGCGAGAGCTCCAGGCCATGCGGCTCGTCGAAGCGCACCCACAGCGCCCGCACGGTGGCCCACAGCAGGCCCAGGCCGAACAGCAGCAGCCAGCCGCGCGAGACGCTGAACCCGCCGTCGCCGAGCGACACGGCGACCCAGACGATCAGCCCCATCGCCAGCCCGAGACAGGCCAGCACCCACAGATAGCCCAGCGCCGCGAACGCCGCCACGCCGCGGCGGTAACGCGCGCTGTCCTCCGCGCTGGCATGCTCGCTCAGCCGGACGAGGTGGACAAAATCAGCGCGATCCATTCCGGTACTTCCGCCGGCCCCGGCATGCCTGCCGGCGGCCCCGACTCCTGACAAAGAAAGAAACGACCCCGTGACCGACGACGACCTGCCGCCCCTGATCGAAACCCCGCCGGGCCGCTACCGCCACTACAAGGGCGGGGAATACGAGGTGCTGGGCACCGTGCGCCACAGCGAGACCCTGGAACCGATGACGCTCTACCGCGCGCTCTACGGCGCCCGGGGCCTGTGGGTACGTCCGGCCGCGATGTTCGGGGAAACCGTGGACATCGATGGCCGGCCGCAGCCGCGCTTCGCGCGGATCGACGGCTGAAGCGGCACGGACCGCTCAGCCGCAGCGGACGTCGGTCACCCGGTTGCGGGCATCGACGTCGAGGTTCAGGCGCCCGCCATCGAGTTCGGTGGTCGCGGCATCGCCGGGCTTGAGCACGCGCACCGTGCCGGCGCCCGCGCGCACCTTGGCGGCGGCTTCGAGCTGCGGCGTGAGCTGCTGGCCCACGGCGAAACGGGCACCGTCGGCTCCGCACTGGAACACCGGGGCGGGCGCCGGCGCCGGCGCGGCGGGCGGCGGCGGGGCCGGAGCGGCACAGCCTGCCATCAGGGCGGCACCGGCGATCGTGGACAGTAGCGATTGGGTTTTCACTGCGACTCCCGAAAACCCGCGAATATAAACAAGTTCTTTACGGATTGTGTCCTGATGTATCCATCAGCCACTGGGCGATGGCGCGTGGATACAACTGGTGCTCCTGCGCGAGCACCCTGCCGGCGAGCGTCGCCGCCGTGTCGTCGGGCAGCACCGGCACCACGGCCTGGGCCAGGATCGGGCCATGGTCGAGCTCGGTCGTGACCTGGTGCACCGTGACGCCCGCCACCTTGCAGCCCGCATCGATCGCTCGCTGGTGGGTGTGCAGGCCCGGAAACGCCGGCAGCAGCGAGGGATGGATGTTCACCAGCCGCCCGGCATAGCGCTCGACGAAACCGGGCGTCAGGATGCGCATGAAGCCCGCGAGCACCACCAGTGCCGGTGCGTGCGCGTCGACCGCCGCGGCGAGCGCCTGGTCGAAGGCTTCGCGGCTCTCGAAATCCTTGTGCGGCACCACCGCGGTCGCGATGCCCTGCGCCCGGGCCAGCGCCAGGCCGCCCGCCTCCGCCTTGTTGCTGACGACGGCGGCGACGCGGGCGCCGAAACGCTCGGCCCAGCGGTCGCGCGCCGCGGCGCGCACGATGGCCTCCATGTTGGAGCCGCCGCCGGAGATCAGGATCACGATGTTCTTCATGGGAGGCGGGATTATCCGTGCCCGCGCACGGCGCCTTTTCCGGCCCCGCCCCTTGCCGCGCAAGGTCCGCGCACCCAGACTTGTCGCCGCGCGGACAGCAATTTGCAGCACGACCGTGCTAAAACTCATGGCTCCGGAGACACGCCGCGTCTGCGGTGCACCGACGATCAACACAGCGAGGCACGCATGGATTTGAGCTTCACGCCCGAAGAACAGCAGTTCCGCGAAGAGATTCGCGCATGGGTCAAAGAAAACCTTCCCAAGGAAATCTCCACCAAGGTCCACAACGCGCTGGAACTCACGCGCGACGATATGCAGACCTGGGCCAAGATCCTCGGCAAAAAGGGCTGGCTGGGCTACGGCTGGCCCAAGGAATTCGGCGGTCCCGGCTGGACCGCCGTGCAGCGCCACCTGTTCGAGGAAGAGACCGCGCTGGCCGGCGCGCCGCGCATCGTGCCCTTCGGCCCGGTGATGGTGGCCCCGGTCATCATGGCCTTCGGCAGCCCCGAGCAGCAGAAGCGCTTCCTGCCCGGCATCGCCAGCGGCGAGGTCTGGTGGAGCCAGGGCTACAGCGAACCGGGCTCGGGCTCCGACCTCGCCTCGCTCAAGACCAAGGCCGAACGCCAGGGCGACAAGTACATCGTCAACGGCCAGAAGACCTGGACCACGCTCGGCCAGTACGGCGACTGGATGTTCAACCTCGTGCGCACCAGCAGCGAGGGCAAGCCCCAGACCGGCATCAGCTTCCTGCTGCTCGACATGAAGTCGCCCGGAGTCACCGTGCGCCCGATCAAGCTGCTCGACGGCGGCCATGAAGTCAACGAGGTGTTCTTCGACAACGTCGAGGTGCCGGCCGAGAACCTGATCGGCGAGGAGAACAAGGGCTGGACCTACGCCAAGCACCTGCTCTCGCACGAGCGCACCAACATCGCCGACGTCAACCGCGCCAAGCGCGAACTCGAGCGCCTCAAGCGCATCGCGAAGACCGAGGGCGTGTACGACGACGCGCGCTTCCGCGACGAGATCGCCAGGCTCGAGGTCGACATCGTCGCGCTCGAGATGATGGTGCTGCGCGTGCTGTCGGCCGCCACCTCGGGCAAGAACTCGCTCGACGTGGCCGGCCTGCTCAAGATCCGCGGCAGCGAGATCCAGCAGCGCTACAGCGAACTGATGATGCTCGCGGGCGGCCCGTATTCGCTGCCGCTGATCCGCGAAGCCATGGCCGCCGGCTGGCAGGGCAACTTCCCGGGCGGCAACCCGGCGCTCGCGCCGCTGTCGTCGACCTTCTTCAACATGCGCAAGACCACCATCTACGGCGGCTCGAACGAAGTGCAACGCAACATCGTCGCGCAGACGGTGCTGGGCTGAGGAGACAAAGACATGGATTTCAATTTCACCGACGACCAGGAACAACTGCGCGACGCCGTCCGCAAATGGGTCGACAAGGGCTATGACTTCGAGCGCCGCCGCGGCATCGAGGCCAAGGGCGGCTTCTCGCACGAGGCCTGGGACGAACTGGCCGAGCTCGGCCTCGGCGGCCTCTACATTTCCGAGGACGACGGCGGCCTGGGCATGGGCCCGGTGGCCGGCATGGTCGTGATGGAAGAACTGGGCCGCGGCATCGTGCTCGAGCCCTTCGCGCAGACGCTGATCGCGGGCGCCGTGCTCGGCGGCTACGCGGGCGACGCGCTCAAGAAGGCCTGGCTGCCGCGCATCGCGGGCGGCGAGGCCATCGTGGTGCTGGCCTACCAGGAACGCAAGGCGCGCTACCGCCTCGACGTCTGCGAAGCCCAGGCGGTGAAGGCCGGCGAAGGCTGGAGCCTGACCGGCGCCAAGAGCCTGGTGGCCATAGGCGACCAGGCCGATGCCTACCTCGTGCCCGCCCAGGCCGACGGCAAGATCGCCCTGTTCCTGGTCGAGCGCAGCGCCAGCGGCGTGGAAGCACGCGGCTACGGCACGCAGGACGGCAGCCGCGCCGCCGAGGTGGTGTTCGACAAGGCCGACGCCACGCTGGTCACGGCCGATGGCCTCGCGGCCCTCGAATACGCGGTCGACGTCGGCATCGCCGCCACCTGCGCCGAAGCGGTGGGCGTGCTCGACAAGACGCTGGACGTGACGGTCGACTACATGAACCAGCGCAAGCAGTTCGGCGTGGTCATCTCGAGCTTCCAGGCGCTGCGCCACCGCGTCGCCGACATGAAGATGCAGCTCGAGCTCGCGCGCTCGATGAGCTACTACGCCACGCTCAAGCTCAACGCCCCCGCGGCCGAGCGGCGCCAGGCGCTGGCGCGCGCCAAGTACCAGCTCGGCGTGTCGATGCGCTTCGTGGGCCAGAACTCGGTGCAGTTGCATGGCGGCATCGGCGTGACCGACGAATACATCGGCAGCCACTACTTCCGCAAGCTCACGCAGCTCGAGATGAGCTTCGGCGACAGCTTCCACCACCTGGGCGAGGTGTCGGCGCGCATGCAGGACACGGCCGGCGTCTTCGCCTGACGCCGCTTTTCTCTTAGCATCCAGCGCCCGCCCGCCTTCGCGCCGGCGGGCGTTTTTCATTCGGAACGGCCGCCGCCACGCAACCACAACGACCATGCCATCCCGCCGCACCCTCCTCCTCGGCGCACCGCCGGTCCTCGCCGGGCTGCTCGCCTCTCCCGCCCTCCTGTTGACCGCCTGCGCCAACGCGCCGACCGCCATGCCCTCGCTCGCCGACCGCCCGCCCATCGTCTTCGTGCACGGCAACGGCGACTCGGCCGCGCTGTGGCAGACCACGTTCTGGCGCTTCGAGTCGAACGGCTGGCCGCGCGAGCGGCTGTTCGCCTTCGACCAGCCCCTGCCGCTGGCGCGCGACGACGACGGCGTGGCCCAGGCCGGGCGCAGCTCCACGGCCGAATCGGCCGCCTTCCTCAAGGAACGGGTCGAGCAGGTGCTGCGCGCCACCGGCGCGGCCAGGGTCGTGCTGATCGGCAACTCGCGCGGCGGCAACACCATCCGCAACTACGTGCAGAACGGCGGCGGCGCGGCCGTCGTCAGCCACGTGGTGCTCGGCGGCAACCCGGCGCACGGCATCTGGGCCGTGCCGGGCCTGCGCGAGAACAACGAGTTCTCGGGGCTGTCGCCCTTCATGCGGCAGCTCAACGCGCCCAAGGGCCCGAACGGCGACGAGGTGACGCCCGGTGTGAAGTGGCTCACGCTGCGCTCGGACAACAACGACAAGTTCGCCCAGCCCGACGGCCTGTGGGTCGGGTCGCCCGGCAAGCCGACGAACATCGGCTTCGACGGCCCGGCGCTCAAGGGCGCGACCAACATCGTGCTGCCGCGGGTCGACCATCGCGAGACCTCGTTCTCGCCCGCGGCCTTCGCGGCGACCTGGCAGTTCCTCACCGGCGAGGCGCCGCGCAGCCCGGAGATCGCGCACGAGGCCAACGTGGTGCTCGACGGCCGCGCGATCGGCGCGGAGAACCAGTCGCTGGCCGGCGCGCAGGTGCTGGTGTACGCGGTCGATCCGGCCACCGGCCGGCGGCTCGGCGAGCCCGTGCACCGCAAGACCATCGGCGCCGATGGCCGCTGGGGACCCTTCAGCGCGCGCCCCGATGCGGCCTACGAATTCGTGCTCGACACGCAGGCCAGCGTCACCCACGTCTACCGCAGCCCGTTCCCGCGCGGCAGCAGCCTCGTGAACCTGCGGCTCGACCCGATCGTGCCAGCCGACGGCAGCGCCAACGCGGTCGCCGTCTTCACGCGGCCGCGCGGCTATTTCGACGCGCAGCGCGACACCATGCGCTTCGACGGCAAGAGCCCGCCGGCCGGGGTGCCGCCCAAGGGGGCCGGCGTGTCGAGCTCGCGCTTGCGCGAGACGGGCTCCGAGCCGCAGCGCGCGGTCACGGGCGAGTTCAATGGCGAGCGCCTCACGGGGCTCACCTGGCCCGCGGTCAAGGGCCATGTCACGGTGCTGGAACTGACCTACTGAAGAAAAGGCGGCATGCGATGAACGACAGCTCCCCCTTCGTGCTCGAGGCCCGCGACGCCCGCGGCGTGGTCACCCTCACGCTCAACCGCCCGGGCGCGTTCAATGCGCTGTCCGAGGGCATGCTGGGCGCCCTCGAGGACGCCATCGCCGGCATCGCGGCCGACGACACGGTGCGTGCCGTCGTGATCGCGGGCGCCGGCAAGGCCTTCTGCGCCGGCCACGACTTGAAGGAAATGCGCGCCGCGCCCGCGCTCGACTACTACCAGCGCCTGTTCGCGCGCTGCGGCGAGATGATGCTGTCGCTGCAGCGGCTGCCGGTGCCCGTCATCGCGCGCGTGCACGGCATCGCGACGGCCGCGGGCTGCCAGCTGGTGGCGGTGTGCGACCTCGCCGTGGCCTCGGGCGAGGCGCGCTTCGCGGTCAGCGGCGTCAACGTCGGGCTGTTCTGCGCCACGCCGAGCGTCACGCTGTCGCGCAACCTCGGGCGCAAGGAAGCCTTCGAGATGCTCGTCACCGGCGAATTCATCGGCGCCGAGGAGGCGCGCGAGAAGGGCCTGGTCAACCGCGTGGCGCCGCCCGCCGAACTCGATGCCGCGCTCGAGGCGCTGCTGGCCAGCATCGTCGCCAAGCCGCGCACCGCGCTGGCGCTCGGCAAGGCGCTGTTCTACCGTCAGCTCGAAACCGGCATCGCGCCGGCACTGGCGGACGCCAGCCAGACCATGGCCTGCAACATGATGGATGCGAGTGCGCTCGAAGGCGTGCAGGCCTTCATCGAGAAGCGCCCGCCTTCCTGGAAAGCCTGAGCAGCTAGCTGTCGTGCAGCCGCGAACTCTGCGGCAGGTGCGCCATCAGGAACTCCATCTGGTCCGCCAGGATGCGGCGGTTGCGCAGGATGAAGTCCTCCCAGAGGCTGGGCACGTAGGGCGCGTAGAGCAGCGGCATGTTGGCCTGCTCGGGGGTGCGGCTGCTCTTGCGGTGGTTGCAGGGCTTGCAGGCCGTGACCACGTTCATCCAGGTGTCGATGCCGCGCTGCGCGAACGGAATGATGTGCTCGCGGGTCAGCTCGTCTTCGTGGAAGTGGCCGCCGCAGTAGGCGCAGACGTTGCGGTCGCGCGCGAACAGCTTGCTGTTGGTGAGGCCCGGACGCTGGGTGAAGGGGTTGATGCGCGGCACGCCCTTGGTGCCGATGATGCTGTTGACGGCAATCTGCGACTGCTCGCCCGTCATCGCGTTGTGGCCGCCGCGGAACAGGGCCACCTGGCCGCCAGCCTCCCAGCGGACCTCGTCCGCTGCATAGTGGATCACCGCCTGTTCGAGCGAAATCCACGACTGGGGCAGCCCTTGGGCCGACAGCTTCAAGACCTTCACCACACGCCTCCTCGACAGAACGAAAGAAACACGGAGAGACCCGGGACACGGAGCGCGTCGGCGACCTCGCGGATCGGCGCACTGCGTCACAATATACCGGCTTTGTGACAAAACGGCCTGATGAGCCCATTCGGCGGGCGAAAGGCGCTATCAAAAAGATATTCACCCATGCAGGTTTTCCGCGGCTTCCGGCACCCGGGCGTGGCTCCGGCCTGCGCCTTGACCATCGGCAATTTCGACGGCGTCCACCGTGGCCACCAGGCCATGCTGGCGCTCCTGCAGACCGAGGCGCGGCAGCGCGGCCTGCCGAGCTGCGTGCTGACCTTCGAGCCCCATCCGCGCGACTATTTCGCCGCGCTTTCGAAGAAGCCCGAACTGGCCCCGGCGCGCATCGGCACGCTGCGCGACAAGCTCGGCGAGCTGGCCGCCTGCGGCGTGGCGCAGACCGTGGTGCTGCCCTTCGATGCCCGGCTGGCCTCGCAGTCGCCCGAGGAATTCATCCAGAACGTGCTGGTCGACGGCCTGGGCGCGCGCTACGTGCTGGTGGGCGACGACTTCCGCTTCGGCGCCAGGCGCGCGGGCGACTACGCCATGCTCGACGCGGCCGGCGATGCCCGCGGTTTCGACGTCGCGCGCATGAACAGCTACGAGATATCGGACCCTCACGCGCGGCTTCGCCCCGCTGCCCCCCGAGGGGGTGCGCCCGTCTTGGGGCGGCCCGGCGACGGGCACGGCCTGCGCGTGTCGAGCTCGGCCGTGCGCGAGGCGCTGGCCGAAGGCCGCATGGCCGATGCCCAGACCCTGCTGGGCCGGCCCTACGCCATCTCGGGCCACGTGGTGCACGGGCGCAAGCTGGGCCGCGCGCTCGGCGCCTCGGCGCCGGGGCAGGACGACGGCTTCCGCACCCTCAACCTGCGCTTCAAGCACTGGAAACCGGCGGCCAGCGGCATCTTCGTGGTGCTGGTGCATGGCCTGTCCGAGCGGCCGCTGCCCGGCGTCGCCAACCTCGGCGTGCGGCCCTCGCTCGACCCGAACGACGTCAATGCCGGCCGGGTCCTGCTCGAGACCCATTGCCTCGAGTGGCCCTCCCACCTGGGCGCCGAAGGGGCCTACGGTAAAATCGTGCGCGTGGAACTGCTGCACAAATTGCACGACGAATTGCGCTACACCAGCCTCGAAGCCCTCACCGCGGGCATCGCGAAGGATGGACGCGACGCGCGTGCCTTCTTTGCATCCACCCACGCAGAAACCCACCGCCAGACCACGCGCGATCGAATTTAGCCCTGCACGCTCCGTGCTGCCGCCCTTCGACAAGCTCAGGGCGAACGGCTTTTCTTCCGCACCGACGCCCTTTGTGCCGTTCGGGCTGAGCCTGTCGAAGCCCACTGTTTCGCACCCCCAACATGTCTGACGCTGCCGCCCCCACCGATTACCGTTCCACGCTGAACCTGCCCGACACCCCCTTCCCGATGCGCGGCGACCTGCCCAAGCGCGAACCGGGCTGGGTCAAGGAATGGAACGACGCCGAGCACGGCACCTACCACCGCCTGCGCCTGGCGCGCCGCGGCGCGCCCAAGTTCATCCTGCACGACGGCCCGCCCTACGCCAACGGCCAGATCCACATGGGCCACGCGGTGAACAAGATCCTCAAGGACATGATCACCAAGGCGCGCCAGCTCGAGGGCTACGACGCGCTCTACGTGCCGGGCTGGGACTGCCACGGCCTGCCGATCGAGAACGCCATCGAGAAGCAGTTCGGCCGCAACCTGAGCCGCGACGAGATGCAGGCCAAGAGCCGCGCCTACGCCACCGAGCAGATCGCGCAGCAGATGGCCGACTTCCAGCGCCTGGGCGTGCTCGGCGAATGGGACCATCCCTACAAGACCATGGACTTCGCCAACGAGGCCGGCGAGCTGCGCGCGTTCAAGCGCGTGATCGAGCGCGGCTTCGTCTACCGCGGCCTGAAGCCGGTCTACTGGTGCTTCGACTGCGGCTCGTCGCTGGCCGAGTTCGAGATCGAATACGCCGACAAGAAGAGCCAGACCATCGACGTGGCCTTCAAGGCGCACGAGCGCGAGAAGGTGCTCGCCGCCTTCGGCCGGCCCGATGCGCTGGGCGACGTCTTCGCCGTCATCTGGACCACCACCGCCTGGACAATCCCGGCCAACCAGGCGATCAACCTCAACCCCGAACTCGAGTACGCGCTGGTCGACACCGAGCGCGGCCTGCTGATCCTGGCCGCCTCGCTGGTCGAGATGTGCATGACGCGCTATGCGCTCGACGGCAAGGTGATCGCCACCGTCAAGGGCGAGGCGCTCGGCGGGCTCGAGTTCGAGCATCCGCTGTACGACGTCGACGCCGGCTACAAGCGCCTGTCGCCGATCTACCTGGCCGACTACGCCACCGCCACCGACGGCACCGGCCTGGTCCACTCCTCGCCCGCCTACGGCCTGGACGACTTCAACTCCTGCGTCGCCCATGGCCTGGCCTACGACGACATCCTGAACCCGGTGCAGGGCAACGGCAGCTACGCGCCGGACTTCCCGCTGTTCGGCGGCCAGAACATCTGGAAGGCCGTGCCGGCGATCATCGCCGCGCTGCGCGATGCCAACCGCCTGCTGACCACCGAGACCATCAGCCACAGCTACCCGCACTGCTGGCGCCACAAGACGCCGGTGATCTACCGCGCCGCAGCGCAGTGGTTCATCCGCATGGACGAGGGCGAGGGCGTGTTCACCAAGGACAAGGCGCCCAAGACGCTGCGCCAGACCGCGCTCGACGCGATCGAAGAGACCAGCTTCTATCCGGAGAACGGCAAGGCCCGCCTGCACGACATGATCGCCGGCCGGCCCGACTGGTGCATCAGCCGCCAGCGCAGCTGGGGCGTGCCGATCCCGTTCTTCCTGCACAAGGACTCGGGCGAGCTGCATCCGCGCACGATGGAGATCCTCGACCAGGCCGCCGACATCGTCGAGAAGGGCGGCATCGAGGCCTGGAGCCGCGTCACGGTCGAAGAGATCCTCGGCGCCGAGGATGCGCCGAGCTACACCAAGAGCACCGACATCCTCGAGGTGTGGTTCGACTCGGGCTCGACCTTCTATCACGTGCTGCGCGGCACCCACCCCACGGTGCACCACGAGACCGGCCCCGAGGCCGACCTCTACCTCGAAGGCCACGACCAGCATCGCGGCTGGTTCCACTCGTCGCTGCTGCTGGCCTGCGCGCTCGAAGACCGCGCGCCCTACAAGGGCCTGCTCACGCACGGCTTCACCGTCGATGCCAAGGGCATCAAGATGAGCAAGTCGCTCAAGAACGGCATCGATCCGCAGGAGATCAGCAACAAGCTGGGCTCGGAGATCATCCGCCTGTGGGTGGCCGCGAGCGACTACTCGGGCGACATCGCGGGCGACGACAAGATCCTCGCGCGCGTGGTCGACGCCTATCGCCGCATCCGCAACACGCTGCGCTTCCTGCTGGCCAACACCAGCGACTTCGACGTCGCGAAGGACGCACTGCCGCATTCGGAGCTGTTCGAGATCGACCGCTACGCGCTCGCGCGCGCCGCGCAGTTCCAGGACGAGATCCTCGCGCACTACAAGGTGTACGAGTTCCACCCGGTGGTCGCCAAGCTGCAGATCTACTGCTCGGAAGACCTCGGCGGCTTCTACCTCGACATCCTGAAAGACCGCCTCTACACCACCGCGCCCGGCTCGCGCGCGCGCCGCAGCGCGCAGACCGCGCTGTGGCACATCGCGCAGGCGATGCTGCGCTGGATGGCGCCGTTCCTGAGCTTCACGGCCGAGGAGGCCTGGAAGATCGTCGGCACCGGCCAGGCCGGCGACTCGATCTTCACCCAGACCTACAGCCGCTTCGACGCACCCGACGAGGCGCTGCTCGCCAAGTGGAGCCGCATCCGCGAGATCCGCGACGCGGTGAACAAGGAGATCGAGACGGTGCGCGCCGAGGGCCAGGTCGGCTCCTCGCTGCAGGCCAACCTGCGCGTGACGGCTCCGGCCGAGGATTTCACGCTGCTGGGTTCGCTCGGCGAGGACCTGAAGTTCGTCTTCATCGCCTCGGCGATCGAGCTGGCCGCGGGCGAGGCGCTGGCCACGGCGGTCGTGCCGAGCACGGCGCAGAAATGCGAGCGCTGCTGGCACTACCGCGACGACGTGGGCCACGATCCGGCCCATCCGACGATCTGCGGGCGCTGCACCAGCAACCTGTTCGGCGCCGGCGAATCGAGGAGCTTCGCCTGATGGCCGCCACCCGCACCGCTTCGGCCTCGCGCTCGCGCGGCCTGGGTATCTGGCCCTGGCTCGCGCTGGCGCTGATCATCGTGATCATCGACCAGTTCACCAAGACGCTGATCCTCGGCTACTACAAGTACGGCGACTCCACCTACGTCACCAGCTTCTTCAACGTGGGACGCTGGCACAACACGGGCGCGGCCTTCTCCTTCCTGGCCGACCATTCGGGCTGGCAGCGCTGGCTGTTCACCGGCATCGGCGTGGCGGCGGCCGTGTTCATCGTCTGGATGCTGAAGTCGCATGCGGGCCAGAAGCTGTTCTCGTTCGCCATGGCCTGCATCCTGGGCGGTGCCGTCGGCAACGTGGTCGACCGGATGATGCACGGCTACGTGGTGGACTTCCTGAGCTTCCACGCGGGCAACTGGTACTTCCCGGCCTTCAACGCGGCCGACAGCGCGATCACGCTCGGCGCGATCTGCCTGATCGTCGACGAGATCCGAAGGGTGCGGCGCGGCAAGTAGCGGCCACCGTCTTTTTGCTCCCTCGAAGGGCGCGCCGGGATCCCCGGCGCGCCCTTCGCGCATTCGGGCGCACGGGTTTTCATCGATCCCGCGCTGTCATGGCGGGGTCATACTGCCGCGGTCCAATGTAATCGATTACATAGCACCTACCCATGAGCATCCAGGCAGTCGCGGCCAAGGCCGGCGTTTCCGTCGCCACCGTCTCGCGCGTCTTCAATTTCCCCGACAAGGTCAGCGGCGCCACGCGCGACTTGGTCGAGCGCGCGGCACGCGAGCTGAACTACTTGCCGAATGCCAGCGCCCGCACTCTGCGCACCCAGCGCAGCCGCGTGCTCGGCGTGGTGCTGCCCACGCTGCTGAACCCCACCTTCGCCGAATGCCTGCAGGGCATCGCGCAGGCGGCCGTGGCCGGCGGCTACGCGATCATCCCGGTCACCACCGGCTACAAGCTCGACGAGGAGGAGCGCGCGGTCCACATGCTCCTGGCCGGCAATGTCGACGGCCTGATCCTCGTGGTCTCCAACCCCTCGACCTCGAAGGCGCTCGAGCGGCTGCGCGCCCAGCGCGTGCCCTACGTGCTGGCCTACAACCGCCATCCCGCGCATCCCTGCGTCACGGTCGACAACGAGGCCGCCGTCGCCGACGCGGTGGCGCGGCTGGTGCTGCTGGGCCACCGGCGCATCGCGATGGTCAGCGGCACGCTGGCGGCCTCCGACCGCGCGCAGCAGCGCTACCGCGGCTATCAGAAAGGCATGGCCGATGCCGGCCTCAAGCCGCAGCCGCTGGTCGAGGTGCCTTTCGTCGAGAGCGCGGTCGAACGCCTCGCGCGGCTGCTGCAGCTGCGCCACCGGCCCAGCGCGCTGGTCTGCTCGAACGACCTGCTCGCCATCCGCAGCATTCGCGCCGCGCACCGCAGCGGCCTGGCCGTGCCGGCCGACCTCAGCGTGATCGGCTTCGACGGCATCGCGCTCGGCGAGGACCTCACGCCCGCGCTCAGCACCATCGCGCAGCCCAACAGCGACATCGGCCGCCACGGCGTCGAGCTGCTGATCCAGGCCATGGCCGGCGGCGGCGCGCTCGACGCCGACGCCAGCCTGCTGCTGCCCCACGTGTTCCGCGACGGCGAATCGTGCGCCGCCGCGCCCGACGGCGATCCGGGCGACATCGCCTGACGCCCCTTTTCTCCCGACCGCTTCAACCCACCCGCCACAGGAGCTTCTCCCATGTCCTCTCCCTTGCGCCGCATCGCGCGCCTCGGCCTGCTCGCCGCCGCGCTCGTCGGCGGCAGCGCCGCCTTCGCGCAGACCGCCATCTGCTACAACTGCCCGACCGAATGGGCCGACTGGGGCACCCAGCTGAAGGCCATCAAGGCCAGGACCGGCATCACCGTGCCGCCCGACAACAAGAACTCGGGCCAGTCGCTCGCGCAGATGGCGGCCGAGAAGGCCAGCCCGGTGGCCGACGTCACCTACCTCGGCGTGACCTTCGCGGTGCAGGCCGCCAAGGACGGCCTGGTCGAGCCCTACAAGCCGGCCGCCTGGAAGGACATCCCCGACGGCCTCAAGGACCCCGCCGGCAACTGGTTCACCATCCACTCGGGCACGCTGGGCTTCATGGTCAACGTCGACGCGCTCAAGGGCAAGCCGGTCCCCAAGTCGTGGGCCGACCTGCTCAGGCCCGAGTACAAGGGCCTGATCGGCTACCTCGACCCGGCCTCGGCCTTCGTCGGCTACGTCGGCGCGGTCGCGGTCAACGAGGCGCGCGGCGGCACGCTCGACAACTTCAAGCCGGCCATCGACTACTTCAAGGCGCTGCAGAAGAACGAGCCGATCGTGCCCAAGCAGACCTCGTACGCGCGCGTGCTCTCGGGCGAGATCGCGATCCTGCTCGACTACGACTTCAACGCCTACCGCGCCAAGTACAAGGACAAGGCCAACGTCGCCTTCGTGATCCCGAGCGAAGGCACGCTGGCCGTGCCCTACGTAATGAGCCTGGTGGCCAAGGCGCCGCACGCGGCCGACGCCAAGAAGGTGCTGGACTTCACGCTGTCCGACGAGGGCCAGGCGATCTGGGCCAAGGCCTACCTGCGCCCGGTGCGCGCCGGCGCGATGCCCAAGGAGATCGAGGCCCAGTTCCTGCCCGCGAGCGACTACGCGCGCGCCAAGAGCGTGGACTACGGCCGCATGGCCGCGGCGCAGCGCGCCTTCTCCGACGAGTACCTGAAGGAAGTGCGCTGAGCCGCACCGCATGAGATGACGCAGGCCACCGCCACCATGCCCCCGGACGGCGCCGCCGGCGCCTGGACCCCGCGCTGGCGGCTGCTGGCCTGCGCCCTGCCCGCGGCCGCCTTCTTCGCGGCCTTCTGGCTGCTGCCGGTGGTGCGGCTGCTCGCGCTGCCCGCCGACAAGGGCTGGGCCACCTACTTCGCCGTGCTGACCGACGCGCGCTACCTGCAGAGCATGGCCAACACCGTGCTGCTGTCGGCGGCGGTCACGCTGGCCACGCTGGTGCTCGGCGCGGCGGTGGGCATCTACCTCGCGCGCCATGCCTTCCGGGGCCGGCGCGTGCTGCTGTCGCTGCTCACGCTGCCGCTGTCCTTTCCGGGCGTGATCATCGGCTTCTTCGTGATCCTGCTCGGCGGCCGCCAGGGCGTGGTGGCGAGCCTGAGCGACGCCCTCATCGGCGAGCGCATCACCTTCGCTTACGGCCTGCTCGGGCTGTTCCTGGCCTACCTGTATTTCTCGCTGCCGCGCGCCATCGCCACCTACGCGGCCGCGGCCGAGGCCATGAACCTGCAGCTCGAGGAGGCCGCGCGCTCGCTCGGCGCCTCGCGGCTGCGCGTGGCGCGCGACGTGTGGATACCCGAGCTCGCGCCCACCACCCTGGCCTGCGGCGCGATCCTGTTCGCGACCTCGATGGGCGCCTTCGGCACCGCCTTCACGCTCGCGAGCAAGTTCGAGGTGATCCCGATCACCATCTACAACGAGTTCACCAACTACGCGAACTTCGCGCTCGCGGCCTCGCTGTCGATCGCGCTCGGCCTCGTGACCTGGCTGGTGCTGTTCGCCGCGCGCCGCTTCGGCGCGAACCCCGTCGCACGCTGAGGCCCTCATGCGAACCAACACCCGGCCCCAGGCGCCCTTCCTGCTCGCGATCACGCTGGTCGTGAGCCTGTTCATGATCGCGCCGATGCTGCTGTCGGTGATGGCCGGCCTGGTCAACAACTACAGCACCGGCCTGAAGAGCGGCCTCACCCTGCGCTGGCTCGGCGAGGTGTGGGAGAACTACGGCGGCACCGTCGGCTGGTCGCTCGCGCTGGCCGCGGCCTGCGTCGCCTGCACCGTGCTGCTCGGCGTGCCCTGCGCCTATGCGCTGGCGCGCAGCCGCTCGCGCGCGGCCCATGTCTTCGAGGAACTGCTGACCCTGCCGGTCGCGGTGCCGGGGCTGGCGACCGCGCTCGCGCTGATCCTCGCCTACGGCCAGCTCACGGCCTTCCGCCAGAGCTTCGCCTTCATCCTGGTCGGCCACGTCGTGTTCACGCTGCCCTTCATGGTGCGCACCGTGAGCTCGGCCTTCCAGCGCCACGAGCTGCTCGCGCTCGAGGAGGCCGCGCGCACGCTGGGCGCGAGCTTCCGCCAGCGCTTCATGGGCATCCTGGTGCCGGCCGTGTTCCCCGCCATCGTGGCCGGCAGCCTGATGGTGTTCACGCTCTCGGTCGGCGAGTTCAACCTCACCTGGATGCTGCACACCCCGCTCACGCGCACCCTGCCCGTGGGCCTGGCCGACAGCTATGCCTCGATGCGCATCGAGATCGGCTCGGCCTACACGCTGGTCTTCTTCGCCGTCATCCTCCCCGTGCTGTGGGGCCTGCAATACCTCGCCCACCTGATCCAGAAACGCCATGGAACTTGAACGCGTCCCCATCGACATCGCCCGCTGCGCCAAGACCTATGCCGACGGCACGCGCGGCCTGCAGCCCACCGACCTCCAGGTGGAGGCCGGCGAGGTGCTGGCGCTGCTCGGCCCCTCGGGCTGCGGCAAGACCACGCTGCTGCGGCTGATCGCGGGCCTGGAAACGCCCGATGCCGGCAGCCGCATCGCCTTCGGCGGCCAGGACGTGACGCAGCGCCCGGTCGAGCAGCGCGGCGTGGGCATGGTGTTCCAGAGCTACGCGCTGTTCCCGCAGATGACGGTGGCGGCCAACATCGGCTATGGCCTGCGCATCCGCGGCGTGGCGCCGGCCGAGGAGCAGCGCGCCGTCGGCGAGCTGGTCGACCTGGTGCGCCTGGGCGGCCTCGAGAACAAGCGCCCGGCCGAGCTCTCGGGCGGCCAGCGCCAGCGCGTGGCACTCGCGCGCGCCGTGGCGGTACGCCCGCGCGTGCTGCTGCTCGACGAGCCGCTGGCCGCGCTCGACGCCAAGCTCAAGGAGTCGCTGCGCGACGAGCTCGCCGAGCTGCTGCGGCGGCTGCACATCACCGCCGTGCACGTCACGCACGACCAGCAGGAGGCGCTGGCCATCGCCGACCGGCTCGCCGTGATGCAGGCCGGCCGCATCGTGCAGGTGGGCCGCGGCGAGGACCTCTACCGCGCGCCCTCCCATCCCTTCGTGGCCGAGTTCCTCGGCCGCGTGAACCGGCTCGAGCGCACGCCCGAGGCGCTGCGCGACGATGTCGTGCGGCTCGGCGGCAGCGCCCTGCCCTGCCCCGGCGCCTGGCGCGACCGCGCCATGCTGCTGGTGCGCCCCGAGGACATCGAGGTCGGCCCCGCGCAGCCCGCGCGGCCCGGCTGGGGCACCGCCACGGTCGAGCGCCGCACCTTCCTCGGCGACCGCGTGCAGCTGCAGCTGCGCGTGGCCGACCAGCCACGGATGCTGCTGGCCGACACCGCGCGCGACACACCCTACGGCATCGGCGATGCCGTCGCCCTTCGCATCCACCCCGACCGATTGATGAGCCCGCAGGACACCCGCGCATGACCGCCACGACCCACGACACCTTCCTGGTCCAGCTCACCGACCTGCACATCCGCGAGCCGGGCCGGCTGGCCTATGGCCGCATCGACACCGCGCCCTACCTCGCGCGCGCGGTGCAGTCGGTGCTCGCGCTGCGGCAGGCGCCCGACGCGGTGGTCATCACCGGCGACCTCACCGACTTCGGCCGCGCCGCCGAGTACGAGCACCTCGCGCGCCTGCTGGCCCCGCTCGAGGCGCGGGGCATCCCCGTCCACCTGATGCCCGGCAACCACGACGACCGCGACCAGCTGCGCCGCAGCTTCCCCGGCCACGCCTACCTCGGCGACGGCGGCGACAGCGACGGCTTCGTGCAGTACGCGTTGAACGTCGGGCCGCTGCGGCTGATCGCGCTCGACACCGTGGTGCCCGGCGCCAGCCATGGCGCGCTGTGCGAGAAGCGGCTGGCCTGGCTCGAGGCCCGGCTCGGCGAGAGCCGGCGCGAGCCGGTGGTGGTCGCGATGCACCATCCGCCGTTCCAGACCCTGATCGGCCACATGGACGAGATCGGCCTGCTCGAGGGCGCCGCGGAACTCGAGGCCCTGATGGCGCGTCATTCCAATGTGGAACGCGTGATCTGCGGCCACCTGCACCGCGCCATCGACGTGCGCTTCGGCGGCACCCTCGCCTCGACCGCGCCCGCGCCCGCGCACCAGGTCTGCCTCGACCTCGCGCCCGACGCGGCCTCGGCCTGGACGCTCGAGCCCCCGGGCTTCCGCGTGCATGCCTGGTCGCCCACGACCGGCCGGCTGGTCACTCACCTCGCGGCCTCCGGGCATTTCGAGGGGCCGTATCCCTTCCACGACAACGGCGCGTTGATCGACTAGGACCCAGGCTGGCCTGCTCCGGCCACATGTGGAGAATGGGGGGTCGACGCAAAACCGAAACAGAACGAAAAGAAAGGATCAAGCCCGACACCCATGAAGCATCTTCTGAACCTGCTGGCGGCCGTCGCCCTGCTGGTGTGGGGCACGCACCTCGTGCGCACCGGCGTTCTTCGCGTGTTCGGCGCCAACCTGCGCAAGATCCTCGTGCAGAGCATGCGCAACCGATTCACGGCCGCCCTCTCGGGCATCGGCGTCACGGCCCTCGTGCAATCGAGCACCGCCACCTCGCTGATGACCTCCTCCTTCGTCGGCCAGGGCCTGATCACCCTGCCCGCGGCGCTGGCGGTGATGCGCGGCGCCGACGTGGGCACGGCGCTGATCTCGGTGCTGTTCTCCGCCGACCTGTCCTGGCTCTCGCCGATGTTCATCTTCGTGGGCGTGGTGCTGTTCATCAGCCGCCCGGCCAGCGTGGCGGGCCGCATCGGCCGCGTCTTCATCGGCCTGGGCCTGATGCTCCTGGCCCTCCAGCTGGTGGTCGAAGCCACCGAGCCGCTGTTCTCCTCGCAGGCGGTGCGCGCGGTGCTGGCCTCGCTCAACAGCGACGTGCTGCTCGAGATCACCATCGGCTCCGTGCTCGCGATCGCCTCGTACTCGAGCCTCGCGGTGGTGCTGCTGGTGGCGACCATGGCCAATTCGAACGTGGTGCCGCTCGACGTCGCGCTCGGCCTGGTGCTCGGCGCCAACCTCGGCAGCGGCCTGCTCGCGGTGCTGACCACCGCCAAGTCGGCGATCCCCGTGCGCCAGGTGACCATCGGCAACCTGCTGTTCAAGGCCCTGGGCGTGGCGGTGGTCGCGCCCTTCGTCGGCCTCTGGCTGCGCTACGTGCAGCCGCAGCTGCCCACGCCCACGCATGGCGTGGTGCTGTTCCACCTGGCCTTCAACATCGTGATCAGCATCGGCTTCATCGGCCTCACGCAGACGGTGGCGAAGCTGGTGACGCGCATGCTGCCCGAGCCCGCGCCCTCGGCGGCTTCGCTGCGGCCGCACCACCTCGATCCCTCGGCGCTGTCGACGCCGACGCTCGCGATCTCCAATGCCGCGCGCGAGGCGCTGCACCAGGCCGACATCGTGGAGACGATGCTGATCGGCGTGCTCGACGTGATCCGCCGCAACGACCTCAAGCTGGCGCAGGAGCTGCGCCAGCTCGACGACACGGTGGACGAGCTCTATTCGGCGATCAAGTACTACATGACACGCATCTCGCGCGAGGCCCTCGGCGAGGAGGAGAGCCGGCGCTGGACCGACATCATCAGCTTCACGATCAACATGGAGCAGATCGGGGACATCATCGAGCGGGTGATCCAGGACGTGGAGGACAAGAAGATCAAGCCGCAGCGCAACTTCTCGGAAGCGGGGATGGCGGAGATCGTCGAGCTGCACGGGCGGCTGGTGGCGAATCTGCGGCTGTCGATGAGCGTGTTCCTGAACGGGAATGTTCGGGATGCGCAGAAGCTGCTCGAGGAGAAGGCTCGGTTTCGGGATCTGGAGCGGGCTTATGCGACGACGCACCTGGATCGGTTGTCGGATCGGACGACGTTGAGCATCGAGACCAGTTCATTGCATATCGATCTGATCAGCGATTTGAAGCGGATCAATTCGCATATCTGTTCTATTGCTTATCCGATTCTGGAGTCGGCTGGGGCTTTGGCGCCTTCTCGACTGAAGGAGTCTCGGTTGGGGAAGATCGAAGGCTGAATTTCGTATTGAAGCCGTTGGCCGGGTCTCGCCCCGGCGGGCGAGTCACTTTCTCTTGTCTCGCCAAGAGAAAGTAACCAAAGAGAAGGCGACCCCGCTGTCTGTGTCCCTTCGCTTCGCTACGGGCAACCTGCGGTGCTCGGAGAAAGCGGGGGTCCGCAGAACTCGCTCCACTTCGTTGCGCTCAGACAGCTGCGGCCCTTATCC
>NZ_JAHUTH010000033.1:0-99328 GCF_025376855.1 Variovorax endophyticus | reverse complement strand
GCGGCCGTACCGTGGGTTCGGGCGTCGTGGCCAAGATCCTCGACATCTAAGCCGAACGCAAAGGAAACACCATGGCAACCAAGCAAAAAATCCGCATCCGCCTGAAGGCGTTCGACTACAAGCTGATCGACCAATCGGCCGCCGAGATCGTTGACACCGCGAAGCGCACCGGCGCGATCGTCAAGGGCCCGGTGCCCCTGCCGACTCGCCTGAAGCGTTTCGACATCCTGCGCTCGCCGCACGTCAACAAGACCAGCCGCGACCAGCTCGAGATCCGCACGCACCAGCGCCTGATGGACATCGTCGACCCCACCGACAAGACCGTGGACGCGCTGATGAAGCTCGACCTGCCGGCCGGCGTCGACGTCGAGATCAAGCTGCAGTAAGCAGCATCGAACGAAGCCCGCTCGCGCGCCGAGCGCGGCATCGCTCCTCGAGGCCCGTTCACGGAAATGTGAGCGGGCCTTTGTCATTTGCGCGTCGTCTGTGGCATCCTCGCGCACCACCGGCCATCGATGCGTTGGCCGGAGCTGAATGAGGGCAGCACAAGCTATGAGCCACAGGATTCTTTCTGGTATCGGTTCGGCGTCGATTGCCGCGGCGCTCCTCGCGGGTTGCGGTGGAGGCGGTGGTGGTGGCGGCGGTGGAATCCCGATCGGTTTTCCGCCCCCGGTAATCGGTGGGGTCACGCTCAGCGGCAAGGCCACCTACGACTCGGTGCCCAACAACAGCGGGCCGCTGGTCTATTCGTCCACTGTCGCGAAGCCGGTGCGCGGCGCCTTCGTCGAGGTGCTCGATGCACTGTCGAACCAGGTCGCGGTGACGGCCACCGACGCCAACGGCAACTATTCGGTGTCGGTGCCGGCGAACAGCACGGTGAGCGTTCGTGTCCGAGCCCAGCTCCAGACCGCGGCATGGGACGTCAGCGTGCGGGACAACACCGGCGCCAACACACCGCTCTACTCGATGCAGTCGGCCGCCTTCGCGACCGGCTCCGCGGCGCTGACGCGCGACCTGCGCGCGGATTCGGGATGGGGCGGCTCGAGCTATACCGGGCCCCGCGTATCGGCACCGTTCGCGGTGCTCGATACGGTCTACACCTCGATGCTGAAGGTGCTGTCGGTGGCGCCCGCGACGAACTTCCCGCCGCTGAAGGTGTTCTGGAGCCCGAACAACGTGCCGAGCGGCGGCAGCCTCGCGCTCGGTCAGATCGGCAGCACCTTCTTCACCAACCGCAGCACCGGCCGCGAGATCTACGTGCTCGGCAAGGAGAACGTGGACACCGACGAGTTCGATGCGCCGGTGATCGCGCACGAGTGGGGGCACTACTACCAGTCGTCCTTCAGCCGGGACGATTCGGTCGGTGGATCGCACGACCTGAGCGACCGCCTCGATCGCCGCGTGGCCTTCTCCGAAGGCTGGGGCAACGGCTGGTCGGGCATTGCGCTCGGCCGCAGCAACTATGTCGATTCCCGCGGCGAAGGGCAGGTCGCGCCCGACGTCAGCGTGTCGGTCAACCTGGCGGCGGGGCCATCCAGCAATCCGGGCTGGTACCGCGAGCGCTCGATCCACTCGATCTTCTGGAATCTCAACCAGCAGGTGGGCTTCAAGCCGATCCACGATGCGATGACCAGCGCGCAGTTCAGGGGCGGCGCCGCCGTGACCTCGATCCATCCGTTCACCGCGGCCTTCAATGCGGCGGCGCCCGGCAGCGCGTCGGCATTGGCGGGCCTCCTGAGCGCGCAGAACATCAGCGCCGGTGCCAACGATCCGTTCGGCGAAGCCGAGGGCAACGGCGGTGGAACGCCGAGCGTGCCGAACGCACTGCCCCTGTACGGCAGCGCCGTGGTGGGCTCGCTCGCCAATGCCTGCGTCTCGACCGTGGCGGGACGCGGCAACAAACTGGGCAACTACGCCTACCTGCGCTTCGTGGCACCCACCACGCGCGAGTACCAGATCTCGGTGGCGTCGAGCGCGCCGACGGTGAATCCGGATTTCGCCGTGTTCCGCGCCGGCCAGATCCCGCGGTCGGGCAACAAGGTCAGCCTGCCGGCCGGCGAGTACGTGCTGGCCGTCACCGATCTCAACAGCTCGGGCGCGAACTGCATCAGCGTCGCGATCCAGTAAGAGGAATGATGGCCATGACGATTCGCTCGAACACACGGACCGCCGTCGCGGCGCTCTCGCTGGCGGTGCTGACGACCTGGGCGCTGGCCGACGGCACGCCGGACTCGCGCGTGCACAAGCGCGTGCCGCACAAGGCGGCGGCGGCACCCATGACCACGGCCGTGCAGAAGTCAAACGGCGCCGGTGTCGCGGTGCAGTACCGTGTCGACGGAGTGCCGCGGGCGGGGAGCGCCACGTCGGTGGTGCTGCAGTTCGACGACGTGACCGATCCGCAGGGCGCGTCGGTGCGCTTCACCGCGGACCCCGGCCTGACGCTGCGAAACGGCGCGCCGCTGACGCTTCCCGCCGGCCAACGCAGCACCGCGACGCTGTCGGTCATCGGCGAATCGGACGGGCTGCGCTACCTGAACGTGTTCGTGACCCAGGGCGGCGCGAGCAGCGCCATCTCGATCCCGATCCAGACCGGAGCGGCACCGTTGATGAAGACGCAGGGCGACACCCAGACCACCAAGGAAGGCGACAGCATCGTCACGATGCCCGCCAAATAGGCAAAAAGCGGCCTCCAGGAGCCGTTGCAGCCGCCCCGAAAGGGGCCTTTTCCAGCACTTGCAACCCGCGCAGGACGCGGGCTATAATCGCTGGCTCTGCCCTTGTTGCGTCCGCAAGGTACGTGCAGGTCGGAGATTTATCAACCTTCCCCCGTTGCCGCGAGTCGGTCATACGACTTCGGTCAAACGCTGTCGCCAATTGAAGTGGCAGCGGCGGGAGAAGCTTCCATTTTTTGGAGAAAACACATGAGTCTGAGCAACTCCCTCGGGTTGCTGGGCCGCAAGGTGGGGATGATGCGTCTCTTCACCGATGACGGGGACGCAGTTCCTGTCACGGTGGTGGATGTGTCGAACAACCGCGTGACCCAGATCAAGTCGCAAGAGACCGATGGCTACGTCGCACTGCAAGTGACGTTCGGTTCGCGCAAAGCATCGCGCGTGACCAAGCCCGAAGCCGGCCACCTCGCCAAGGCGGGTGTCGAAGCTGGCGAAATCATCCAGGAATTCCGCGTCACCGCAGATACCGCAGGTCAGCACCAGGCTGGCGGCGTGATCGCGGCCGGCAGCGTGTTCTCCGTGGGCCAGAAGGTGGACGTGCAAGGCACCTCCATCGGCAAGGGCTACGCCGGCACGATCAAGCGCCACAACATGAGCTCGCAGCGCGCGTCGCACGGTAACAGCCGTTCGCACAACGTGCCCGGCTCGATCGGCATGGCGCAGGATCCCGGTCGCGTGTTCCCCGGCAAGCGCATGACGGGCCACCTCGGCGACGTCACCCGCACGACGCAGAACCTGTCGGTGTTCCGCATCGACGAAGCGCGTCAACTGCTGCTCATCAAGGGCGCGATCCCGGGTTCGAAGGGTGGCTTCGTCACCGTGCGTCCCGCCGTCAAGGCCAAGCCGCAAGCGGCTGAAGGAGCGAAGTAATGGAACTCGAACTCCTGAACGAGCAAGGTCAGGCCGCGTCGAAGTACGACGCCCCCGAAACCGTGTTCGGCCGTGACTACAACGAAGACCTGGTCCACCAGATCGTCGTCGCATTCCAGGCCAACGCCCGCCAAGGCACGCGCGCCCAGAAGGACCGCGAACAGGTCAAGCACTCGACCAAGAAGCCTTTCAAGCAAAAGGGAACGGGCCGCGCCCGTGCCGGTATGACGTCCTCGCCGCTGTGGCGCGGGGGTGGCCGGATCTTCCCGAACATGCCTGACGAAAACTTCTCGCAGAAGATCAACAAGAAGATGTACCGCGCCGGCATGGCGTCCATCTTCTCGCAACTCGCTCGCGAAGGCCGTCTGGCCGTGGTCGATTCGATCAAGGTCGACTCGCCCAAGACCAAGCCGCTGGCTGCCCGCTTCAAGGCGATGAATCTCGACTCCGTGCTCGTGATCGCCGAAGAAGTCGACGAGAACCTTTACCTTGCCTCGCGCAACCTGGTGAACGTCCTCGTGGTCGAGCCGCGCTACGCAGACCCGGTGTCGCTGGTGCACTACAAGAAGGTGCTGGTCACCAAGGGTGCCGTCGACAAGCTCAAGGAGATGTTCGCATGAGCCGCGTGAACCCCACCCCTGCTCAACGTCAGTTCGACGAAGGCCGTCTCATGAACGTGCTGGTCGCCCCGATCGTGTCCGAAAAGGCCACGATGGTCGGCGAGAAGTCGAACGCTGTCACTTTCAAGGTGTTGCAAGACGCCACCAAGCCCGAGATCAAGGCCGCCGTCGAACTGATGTTCAAGGTCGAAGTCAAGGGCGTGTCGGTTGCCAACATCAAGGGCAAGACCAAGCGCTTCGGCAAGTCCGTCGGCCGCCGCGACCACGTTCGCAAGGCCTACGTCACGCTGAAGGCCGGTCAAGAGCTCAACCTCGTCGGGGAAGGCGCTTAATCATGGCCGTCATCAAGATGAAACCCACTTCGCCGGGCCAACGCGGCGCGGTGAAGATCTCGCGTGACCACCTGTACAAGGGTGCTCCGCTCGCATCCCTGCTGGAACCCCAGTTCCAGAAGGCCGGCCGCAACAACAACGGCCACATCACGACCCGTCACAAGGGCGGCGGTCACAAGCACCACTACCGCGTGGTGGACTTCCGTCGCAACAAGGACGGCATCCCGGCGAAGGTCGAGCGCATCGAGTACGACCCGAACCGCACCGCCCACATCGCGCTGGTCTGCTACGCCGACGGCGAGCGCCGCTACATCATCGCCCCGCGCGGTCTGGAAGCCGGTGCAACGCTGCTGTCGGGTTCGGAAGCTCCGATCCGCGCCGGCAACACGCTGCCGATCCGCAACATTCCGGTGGGTTCGACGATCCACTGCATCGAACTGCAGCCCGGCAAGGGCGCGCAGATCGCCCGCTCGGCCGGTACCTCGGCCACGCTGCTGGCCCGTGAAGGCGTCTACGCCCAGGTCCGCATGCGTTCGGGCGAAGTCCGCCGCATTCACATCGAATGCCGCGCGACCATCGGTGAAGTGGCCAACGAAGAACACAGCCTGCGCCAGCTCGGCAAGGCCGGTGTGAAGCGCTGGATGGGTATCCGCCCGACCGTTCGCGGCGTGGTGATGAACCCGGTCGACCACCCGCACGGTGGTGGCGAAGGCAAGACCGGCGAAGGCCGTCACCCTGTCGACCCGTGGGGCAACCTGACCAAGGGTTACCGTACCCGTAACAACAAGCGCACGCAGGTCTTCATCGTGTCGCGCCGCAAGAAGTAAGGGATAGCAAATGACTCGCTCTCTCAAAAAGGGTCCGTTTGTTGACCATCACCTCGTTGCCAAGGCCGACAAGGCCGTGACGACGAAGGACAAGAAGCCGATCAAGACCTGGTCGCGCCGCTCGATGGTCCTGCCCGAATTCATCGGCCTGACCATTGCCGTGCACAACGGCAAGCAGCACGTGCCCGTGTACATCACCGACCAGATGGTCGGCCACAAGCTCGGCGAATTTGCGCTCACGCGCACGTTCAAGGGGCACCCCGCGGACAAGAAAGTCCAGAAGAAGTAAGGAACGACCATGTCTGAAACACGTGCAGTCCTCCGCGGTGTCCGCCTCTCGGTCGACAAGGGCCGTCTGGTCGCCGACCTGATCCGCGGCAAGAAGGTCGATCAAGCGCTCAACATCCTGCAATTCACGCAGAAGAAGGCCGCTGTGATCGTCAAGAAGGTGCTCGAGTCGGCCATCGCCAACGCGGAGCACAACGACGGTGCCGACATCGACGAACTGAAGGTCAAGACCATCTACGTCGAACAGGGCGCCACGCTCAAGCGCTTCACGGCGCGCGCCAAGGGTCGCGGCAATCGCATCAGCAAGCCCACGTGCCATGTGTACGTGACGGTTGGCAACTAAGAGCCTGGAAGAAATATGGGACAGAAAATCCATCCGACCGGCTTCCGTCTGGCGGTTACCCGTAACTGGTCCAGCCGCTGGTACGCCAGCGACCGCGATTTCGCGGGCATGCTGGCCGAAGACATCAAGGTTCGCGAATACCTGAAGAAGAAGCTGAAGAACGCTTCGGTGTCGCGCGTCCTGATCGAGCGTCCCGCCAAGAACGCCCGCATCACGATCTACTCGGCTCGTCCGGGCGTCGTGATCGGCAAGAAGGGCGAAGACATCGAGAACCTCAAGCGCGAACTGGGCCGCCAGCTCGGCGTGCCGGTGGCAGTGAACATCGAGGAAGTGCGCAAGCCCGAAATCGATGCCCAGCTGATCGCCGACAGCATCACGCAGCAGCTCGAAAAGCGGATCATGTTCCGCCGCGCCATGAAGCGTGCCATGCAGAACGCCATGCGTCTGGGTGCCCAGGGCATCAAGATCATGTCGGCCGGCCGCCTGAACGGCATCGAAATCGCTCGTACCGAGTGGTACCGCGAAGGTCGCGTGCCGCTTCACACGCTGCGCGCCGACATCGACTACGGCACCTCGGAAGCCAAGACCACCTACGGCGTCATCGGCGTCAAGGTGTGGGTCTACAAGGGCGACACCCTGGGCCGCAACGACCTGCCCGCCGTCGAGACCCCGCGTCCCGAGGAAGAGCGTCGTCCGCGTGGTCCGCGCCGCGATGGCCGCCCGGGTGGCGACCGTCCGGGCGGTGACCGCCGCGGCGGCCCGCGTGCCGGTGCCCGTGGCCCGATCGGTGGCAACACCGCTCCCGCCGACGGCAGCGACAAGCCCGCAGAAGCAACCGGCGGTGCCGGTGCAGACTCGAAACCCGCCGTTAAGCGCGTCCGCAAAGCCGCGCCCGCTGCAGCAGCGGACGGTGCCAAGACCGAGTAATCGGTCTGTAGCCCCGGGTGTGCATTCGCACTGAAAGCCCGGGGCAGTCCTCACGGAGTAACAAGACATGCTGCAACCTGCACGCAGAAAGTTCCGCAAGGAACAAAAGGGCCGCAACACCGGCGTCGCCACCCGGGGCAACTCGGTGGCCTTCGGTGACTTCGGTCTGAAATGCACCGACCGCGGCCGCCTCACGGCGCGCCAGATCGAAGCCGCTCGCCGCGCGATTTCGCGTCACGTGAAGCGCGGTGGCCGTATCTGGATCCGCGTGTTCCCCGACAAGCCGATCTCGACCAAGCCCGCAGAAGTGCGGATGGGTAACGGCAAGGGCAACCCCGAGTACTACGTCGCCGAGATCCAGCCCGGCAAGATCGTGTTCGAGATCGTCGGCGTGCCCGAAGAACTCGCCCGCGAAGCCTTCCGCCTGGCCGCTGCCAAGCTGCCGCTGCGCACGACGTTCGTCTCGCGCCAGCTCGGCGCCTGAGAGGAGAACATCCATGGCAACACGTAAGAAGAAAGAAGCCGCGGCTCCGGCCAAGGTGAGCAAGGCAGCAGCACTGCGCGAGAAGGACGTCGCCGGTCTGCAAGCCGAAATCAAGGATCTGCAGAAGGCCCATTTCGGCCTGCGCATGCAGAAAGCCACGCAACAGCTGTCGAACACCTCGACGCTGCGCGTGACGCGTCGCGACATCGCGCGCGCCAAGACCGTTCTTGCTCAGAAGCAGCAAGAAACCCAAGCCGCCAAGTAAGGAGTGAACATGACGGAAGCTAAAAAATCCCTCAAGCGCACCTTGATCGGCAAGGTGGTCAGCGACAAGCGTGCCAAGACCGTGACCGTGCTGGTCGAGCGCCGTGTGAAGCACGAGCTCTACGGCAAGATCGTGGCGAAGACGAGCAAGTACCACGCCCATGACGAAAAGGGCGAGTACAAGCTGGGCGACACCATCGAGATCACGGAAAGCCGTCCGATCTCGAAGACCAAGAACTGGGTCGTGACCCGTCTGGTCGAGAAGGCCGTCCTGGTCTGATCCCCCTCGGGTAAGCCGGCTCCGCGAGGCAGCCGGCAGTCCATCGCGAAACGGCCCACAATGTGGGCCGTTTTTCTTTTTCCAGGAGCACTTTCAAATGATCAAAGTCGGCGACACCCTTCCCTCGGCCACCCTGCAGGAGTATTCCGAAGTCGAGGGCGAAGGCTGCAGCATTGGCCCGAACCCCGTCGACGTGAGCAAGGCAACGGCCGGCAAGACGATCGCGCTGTTCGCGCTGCCGGGCGCCTTCACGCCCACCTGCTCGGCCAAGCACGTGCCCGGCTATGTGCAGCACTTCGACGACTTCAAGGCCGCGGGCGTGGACGAGATCTGGTGCGTGAGCGTGAACGACGCCTTCGTGATGGGCGCCTGGGCGCGCGACCAGAAGACCGGCGCCAAGGTGCGCATGCTGGCCGACGGCAGCGCAGACTTCGCCAAGGCCACCGGCCTCACGCTGGACCTCACGGGCCGTGGCATGGGCCTGCGCAGCAACCGCTACTCGATGCTCGTGAAGGACGGCAAGGTCGCGACGCTCAATGTCGAGGCACCGGGCAAGTTCGAGGTCAGCAACGCCGAGACGCTGCTGGCGCAAGCCAAGGGCTGAAGCGGCGAAGCCGGGGCGACGCCTACAGGTCCACCTTCAGGTAGTGCGCCCCCGCGATGGGGTTGTGATAGAAGGGCGGCACCTCGGCGAAGCCCAGGTCCTCGTAGAGGGCACGCGCCGACTCCATCTCGTCGAGCGTGTCGAGCAGCACGCAGCCGTAGCCCGCGCCACGCGCCGCGTCGAGGATCGCCTCGGCGAGCTGGCGGCCCAGCCCCAGGCCGCGAAAGCCCGGGCGCACGTACAGGCGCTTCATCTCCGCCGCATTCACGTAGTCCGCGCTGTCGAGCGGCCGCAGCGCGCAGCAGCCGGCCACGTGCGCGAGCCGGCCATCGGCGCGCACCAGCGTGGGCGTGGCGCGGCCGGCCTCGTCCCTGACGTGCGCCGGATCGACCAGCGCCAGCAGCAGCGTGCCGCGCGGCTCGACGTATTCGCCCGGCAGCGCGGCCAGTTCCTGGTCGAAATTCTGGAAATCGAGATCGATGCCCAGCGAGGCGGCGTAGTCGCGGAAGATGAGGCGCGCGGCCTCGAGTTCGTGGGCCTCGTCGGGCGTGAGCAGCACGACGGCCGGCGTGTCCGACAGCGGCAGGGGGCGTGAGACGGATGAGCTCATGCGCGCAACGACGAAACCCAGTACGCGACGCCCGCGCACAGCAGCGCGAGCACCAGCGCGAAGCCGCGCGACGCGGCGTCGTCGCGGCTGCCGGCGGCAGCGATGTGCTTGTCGCCCGAGAGCATCGGAGCGACCAGCCGGTGGCGCTTCACCAGCACGTAGAACAGCACCGCGAGCACGTGCAGGCTCGCGAGCGCGATCACGATCCACTTGCCCTGCGTGCTGTGCCAGCCCGTGGCCAGGCTCACGAGATCGCCCGAGACGAAGCGCGTGAGCGGCCCCGCGGCCGAGATCTCGTCGTCGGCCACGAGGCCGGTGGCCACCTGCAGCGCCAGGATCGCGAGCACCGCGAACACCGACAGCGCGCCCAGCGGCGTGTGGCCGATCAGGTGGTCGGGATGGGCGCGGCCGCGCAGGTAGGCGAGGAGCGAGCCCGGCGCGTAGACGAAGGCCGCGAAGCGCGACCAGCGTCCGCCGACGAAACCCCAGACCAGCCGGAACAGCAGCAGCGCGAGCACCGTGTAGCCGAGGCGGAAGTGCCATTCCATGACGCCGCCGAGGCCGGTGGCGATCAGCCCGATCACGGCGGCGGCCAGGGCCCAGTGGAACAGCCGGGTCGGCAGGTCCCAGACGCGTGTTCGGGTGGCCTGGCGGGACGCCGCGGCCGCGGGGGAGTCGGTCATCGAAGGAGGGGGGAGCGCAAGGCTGCGGAAGGCGCAGATTAGCAAAGTCCGGGCCGTCCGCTCCATCGGGTTGTTGCTATGCGCGCCGGCCGGCCTGCCCCTACACTGCCGCGCAGGTGCCGCGCCCGACGGCATCACCCACGATTTCCCCACGTCAGGAGGACCCCGATGATCCGACTCGCCACCTTCGCGCTGGCCGCCGCCTGCGCCGCCACCACCCTGCCGGCCGCGGCCCAGTTCGCGAAGCCTGAAGACGCCATCAAGTACCGCCAGAGCGCGCTGTTCGTCATGTCGCAGCACTTCGGCCGCCTGGGCGCCATGGCCAATGGCCGCGCGCCCTACGACGCGGCCGCCGCCGCGGCCAATGCCGAGGTGGTGGCCGACATGGCGAAGCTGCCCTGGGCCGGCTTCGGCGCCGGCACCGAGGGCGGCAAGGCCAAGCCCGAGGTCTGGAAGGAAGCGCCGAAGTTCAAGGAGCACCAGGACAAGCTGATCGCCGAGACCGGCAAGCTGCTGGTGGCCGCCAAGGCCGGCAACATCGATGCGCTCAAGGCCCAGTTCGGTCCGACCGCCGCGAGCTGCAAGGCTTGCCACGACAGCTTCCGCGACCGCTGATCCGCCATCGCTTGCCCCAACGAAAAGGCGCTGCCCGGTCACGGGCAGCGCCTTTTTGGCGGGCAGGAGGAGGGCTCAGGCCTCGGCCAGCAGCTTCTCGATCAGCTTGTGCAGCTCGGCGAAATCGGGTTCGCCCACGTAGCGCTTGACGATCTGGCCCTGCTTGTTCACGAGGTAGGTGGTCGGCGTGAGCTTCACGTCGCCCCAGGCCTGCGCCACGCTGCCGGTGTTGTCGATCGCCACCTTGAACGGCAGCTTGCGGGTTTCGGCGAAATTGACGACGTAGCTCGGCGGGTCGTAGCTCATGGCCACCGCCAGCGTGTCGTAGCCGCGCGCCTTGTACTTGTCGTAGGTGGCGATCACCTTGGGCATCTCGCCGACGCAGGTCACGCAGCTCGTGGCCCAGAAGTTGACCAGCGTGACCTTGCCCTTGAGGTCCTCGGTGCTCTTCTTCGTGCCGTCGAGCAGCACGAAGGTCGAGGCGGGCGCCGCGGTGGTGCCCGAGCCGAGGTACACCCCCACGCCGGTGGCCAGGGCGACGGCAACGGCGGCTGCGATAACGTACTTTTTCATGGCTGCTGACTGAGTGGGGCGGCGCGATTCTAGTTCCGTGCGTCCGAACGTGCAGGCGCGCGCGACAGTCTCCGTGGAACGGTGGATCGATAATCCGATCCCCATGCCGCTGCCCACCTCCCGTCTTCGCCGCCGTGCGCGCGCCGCCTGCGCCGCCGCCGCGGTCCTCGCGCTCGCGGCCTGCAGCCCGACCTTCAACTGGCGCGAAGTCCCGGTGGCCGAGGCCGGCCTGGTCGCGCTGCTGCCCTGCAAGGCCGACCGCGCCACCCGCGCGCAGCCGCTGGGCGCCGAATCGGTGCAGGTCGACATGGCCGGCTGCGAGGCCGGCGGTGCCACCTTCGCGATCGCGCATGCCACCGCCGCCGATACCGCCCAGGCCGAGAGCTGGCTGCGCGCCTGGCAGCTCGCCACGCGCGAGCAGCTGCAGGGCGCGGCCACCACCGAGGCGCCCGCCACGGTGCCGCGCGCCGCCCCCGTGCCCGCGCCGCTGCGGCTCGACGCGCCGGCCACGCCCACGGGGCAGCCGCTGCAGGTGCTGTGGTTCGCCCAGGCCGAGACCCGCTCGACGCCCCCGGGCGCCGTGTCGCTCTACCAGGCGATGGTGCTGGGCCGGCCCTCGTCGGGCGAGGCCGCCAAGACCTTCTTCGAAGGACTGCGGCTGCCATGAGCCGCGCGCGGCGACGGTTTCGATCGTGCGTCGCTGCCGCGCGCCGCGGCGTCCGTTGCGCAATGGCCAAGCTTGCGGGCTGGCGCGTTATGTCGTCTATCTACTTCCTCCGGGCGCCCCCGCATAATCGAAGCGCCGTCCCCCGAGCCGCATGAACAGCATCCTCATCATTGCCCATTCGCCGTTCGCACAAGCGTTGCGGAAGTGCGCGCTGCATGTGTTTCCCGACAGCGAGAACGCCATCGTCGCGCTCGACGTGCTGCCCAACGTGCCGCCCGAGGAAACCCTGGCGGCCGCGCGCATCACGCTCGCGCAGCAGCTCAACGGGCCGCGCGTGCAGGTGCTGGTGCTGGCCGACGTGTTCGGCGCCACGCCCTGCAACGTGGCGCAGAAGCTGGTGGACGGCGTGCGCTCGCGGCTCGTGGCGGGCGTCAATCTTCCGATGCTGCTGCGCGCCGTGACCTACCGGCACGAGCCGCTCGACGTGCTCGTGCAGCGCGCCATCACTGGCGGCACTTCGGGCGTGATGCAAGTGGCGGTGGCGGCACCGCAGAACCAGGCCAAGAGAAAGCACAGTGATCAAGAAATCCGTGACCATCAGCAATAAGCTGGGACTGCATGCGCGCGCATCGGCCAAGCTGACCAAGCTCGCCGGCAGCTTCCCCTGCGAGGTGTGGCTCTCGCGCGGTGACCGCCGCATCAACGCCAAGAGCATCATGGGCGTGATGATGCTGGCCGCCGGGCTCGGCTCGACCGTCGAGCTCGAGACCAACGGGCCGCAGGAAGAAGAAGCGATGAACGCCATCGTCCAGCTCATGGACGACAAGTTCGGCGAGGGCGAATGACCTTCGCAGTCCACGGCCTCCCCGTCGCCCGTGGCATCGCCATCGGCCGCGCGGTGCTGGTGGTGTCGAGCCGCATCGACGTGGCCCACTACTTCATCAAGCCCGAGGAGATCGAGACCGAGATCGACCGGGTGCGCATCGCGCGCAACGAGGTGGCCGAGGAACTCGCCAAGCTGCAGACCAGCGTCGCGCAGATGGGGCCCAACGACGCGCCGCACGAACTCGCGGCGCTGCTCGAGGTGCACCAGCTGCTGCTGCAGGACGAGGCGCTGACCGGCGGCGTCAAGCACTGGATCACCGAGCGGCTCTACAACGCCGAATGGGCGCTGACCACGCAGCTGGAGATCGTCGCGCGCCAGTTCGACGAGATGGAGGACGAGTACCTGCGCGAGCGCAAGGCCGACCTCGAGCAGGTGGTGGAGCGGCTGCTGCACCGCATGAAGGGAACGGCCGCGGTGCTGGCACCGAGCCCGCCGCGGCGCAAGCGCGCCTCGTCCGACGAGGACGACGACCTCACCGCGGGCGACGGCATCGACGTGCCGCTGGTGCTGATCGCGCACGACCTCTCGCCGGCCGACATGCTGCAGTTCAAGAAGAGCGTGTTCGCCGGCTTCGTCACCGACGTCGGCGGACGCACCTCGCACACCGCGATCGTGGCGCGCAGCATGGACGTGCCGGCCGTGGTCGGCGCGCGCACCGCGAGCCAGCTGGTGCGGCAGGACGACTGGGTCATCATCGACGGCGATGCCGGCGTGATGATCATCGATCCCTCGCCGATCATCCTGGCCGAGTACGGCTTCAAGCAGCGCCAGGGCGACCTCGAGCGCGGGCGCCTTGCGCGGCTGCGCCACAAGCCGGCCGTCACGCTCGACGGCCAGCGCGTCGAGCTGCTCGCCAACATCGAGATGCCAGAGGACACGGTGGGCGCGATGAAGGCCGGCGCGGTCGGCGTGGGCCTGTTCCGCAGCGAGTTCCTGTTCATGGGCCGCGAGTCGTCGGCGCGCCAGACCCGGCTGCCCGACGAGGAGGAGCAGTACCAGGCCTACAAGCGCGCGGTCGAGGGCATGCAGGGCATGCCGGTCACCATCCGCACCATCGACGTGGGCGCCGACAAGCCGCTGGACAACAAGTCCGCCAACAAGCAGGAGCACCTGAACCCCGCGCTCGGCCTGCGCGCCATCCGCTGGAGCCTGGCCGATCCCGCGATGTTCCTCACGCAGTTGCGCGCCATCCTGCGCGCGGCCGCGCACGGCGAGATCCACCTGCTGATCCCGATGCTCGCGCATGCGAGCGAGATCCGCCAGACGCTGGCGCTGCTCGCGCTCGCGCGCACCGAGCTCGACAACCGCGGCGCGGTGCACGGCCAGGTGAAGCTCGGTGCCATGATCGAGATCCCGGCCGCGGCGCTCACGCTGCGCACCTTCCTGAAGCACTTCGACTTCCTCTCGATCGGCACCAACGACCTGATCCAGTACACGCTGGCGATCGACCGCGCCGACGAGTCGGTGGCGCATCTCTACGACCCGGCCCATCCGGCGGTGCTCAAGCTGGTGGCCGACACCATCGCGGAGTGCCGGCGCCAGGGCAAGGCCGTGGCGGTGTGCGGCGAGATGGCGGGCGACGTGGCCTTCACGCGGCTGCTGCTGGGCCTGGGGCTGCGCAGCTTCTCGATGCATCCCTCTCGCATCCTCGCGGTCAAGCAGGAGGTGCTGCGCGCCGACACGAGCAAGCTCGAGGCCTGGGCGCGCTCGGTGGTCGACTCGGACGATCCCGCCACCATGCTCGCGGGCTGAGCGCCGCGCGCGCTTCAAGCCCGCCGCAATAAAACGAAACACGCCGAAACCGCAGCGAAAGGACTTGCCGCGCGCCGGCAAGCACGATCAGGCCTTCTCTTCACCAACCCTGAAAGGCCCGATCCATGAAGCTCTCCCTGACCCAGGCTGTCGCCGTCGCCTCCTTCGCCATGCTCGCCGCCGCGGGCGCCAAGGCCGAAAGCTATGACGGCGTGCACCAGGCCGTGTCGGCCAAGACCCGCGCCGAGATCAACGAGGAAGCCGTGCGCGCCGCCGCGGCACCGAACCAGAACGTGACGCGCGGCTCGCGCGGTCCCGAGACCGTGGCGCGCTCCACCGACCGTGCCAGCGTGGTGGCCGAGGCAGTGCGCACCGCGGCCGCGCCCGACCAGAACGTGAGCTCGGGTTCGCGCGTCAACAGCAAGGTGATCTCGACGCTGCAGAACCCGGTGGACGCACGCGCCGCCGCCTCGCGCGACGCCAGCAAGCTCTGAGCGACACGGCCCTTCGCGCCCCCGGAAGCAAGCGACGCATCGGCGTCGCTTTTTCGTTTCGGCCCTCCCGCCTCGCGCCGCAATAAAACGAAACACGCCGATACCGCGGTGAAAGGACGCGAAGCCGCCCCGAAAGCACCATCGAGCTTCCTCCTCCAACACACACAAGGACCCGTCATGAAACACTGGATCAAACGCACGCTCTTCGGTTTTGCCGGGCTCGCCGTGGTGGCCGGCAGCGTCGCCGGCTGCGCCGGCCATCGCCACGGCTGGAACGGCGACAGCGCCGAGTTCCGCGCCAAGATGGTCGAGCGCGTGGGCAGCAAGCTCGACCTCGATGCAGCGCAGAAGCAGAAGCTCACCGTGCTGGCCGAGAAGCTGCAGGCGCAGCGCCAGGCCCTGCGCGGCGCCGACGGCTCGGGCGACCCGCGTTCGCAGTTCCGCGCCCTGTTCGCCGGCAACAAGCTCGACCAGGCCGGCGCCACGCGCCTGGTCGACGAGAAGACCGCGGCGCTGCGCAGCGGCAGCCCCGAGATCATCGCCGCGGCGGCCGACTTCTTCGACCACCTGAACCCCGCGCAGCAGCAGAAGGTGCGCGAGTTCATGGAGCGCGGCGGACGCCGCTGGAGCCGCCAAGGCTGATGCACCGGCGGCCCCGACCCTCGGCCGGGGCCGCATTCCCATCCTTTCCGGGGCCCGGCGCCCTCCACCTGATGCGAGCACACCATGAAGACCATCGAACCGAACCTGGCCGACCTGATCGCGCTGCGGCGCCAGGCCGCGCGCCGCGCGAGCGATGCCGCGACCGATGCGCAGGAAGGCGCCGCGACCGGCGGCGTGCGCACCACGCTGCGGCTCGAGGCGCTGGCCGTGCTGGCGGGCGCGCTGATCGCCTACGACCGCACCGGCAGCGGCTGGGGCCTGTTCGCGCTGCTGTTCCTGCTGCCCGACCTGTCGATGCTCGGCTACCTGGCCAATGCACGCATCGGCGCGCGGGTCTACAACCTCGCGCACTCGTACCTGGTGCCGCTGGGCATCGGCGCGCTGGGCCTGCTGGTGGCGCTGCCCTTCGCGCTGCCGCTGGCACTGGTCTGGGCCGCGCACATCGCGTTCGACCGGACGCTGGGCTTCGGCCTCAAGTACGAGGCGGGCTTCGGCTTCACGCACCTGGGCCGCGTCGGAAGGCAGGACCCATGGTGAGCGCGCGTCCCGACGATGTCGTGCGGCCCGTGCTGCGCCCCGCCGTCGCGCGCACCTGGCTGCTGGCCGAGGCGCTCGCGCTCGGCACTGCCTCGGCCGTGCACGCGGGCCGGCTGATCCCCGGCTTCGCGCATGCGCAGGCGCGCACGGCCGAGGCCGTGATCGCGCTGGTGCTGGTGGGTGCCGCGGCCGCGAGCTGGCTGCGCCCGGCCTGGACGCGCTGGTTCGCGATCCGTGCCCAGGGCTTCGCGCTGCTCGGCACGCTGGTGGGCCTGTTCACCATCGCGATCGGCATCGGGCCGCAGACCGTGCCCGATGTCGCCTATCACCTGGTCCTGCTCGCCGCGCTCGCGGCCGGCCTCGTCGTGGCGGTGCGATGCCGGGCGGGTTGATCATCAGCCAGCTCCTGGCCAGGAGGCACAATCCGCCCATGCCGCGCATCCTGCTGATCGACGACGACGAGCATCTCGGCGCGCCGCTGGCGAGCTACTTCGCGCGCTTCGGCTGCACGCTCGAGAGCGCCGTGCGGCCCAGCGAAGGCCTGGCGCGGCTGCGCGCCGAGAGCTTCGACGCCGCCATCCTCGACGTCATGCTGCCCGAGATGGACGGCTTCGCGCTGTGCCGCGAGATCCGCAAGGAAAGCGACATCCCGATCGTGATGCTGACCGCGCGCGGCGAGGTGATGGACCGCGTGGTCGGCCTCGAGCTCGGTGCCGACGACTACGTGCCCAAGCCCTTCGAGCCGCGCGAGCTGGTGGCGCGCGTGCAGACCATCCTGCGGCGCCAGCGCGTCGCGCCGCCCGCGGCGGCCGCGTCGCAGCAGCGCGTGTTCGACGGCCTGGCGATCGACCTCGACCGGCGCCTGGTGCTGCGTCAGGGCGAGCGCGTCGACCTCACCGGCACCGAGTTCGAGCTGCTGGCGCTGCTGGCGGCCGAGCCCGGCAAGGTGTTCAGCCGCGACGACATCCTCAACCGGCTGCGCGGCCACGAGGCCGAGCTCTACACGCGCGCGGTCGACATCGTGGTGAGCCGCCTGCGCAAGAAGCTCGAGCCGCTGGACTGCATCAAGACGCTGCGCAACGCGGGCTACGCGCTGGCCGTGGCGCCCGGCGAGCCTTCTTCATGAACTTCCGCCGCAGGGAACGCCGCGATCGCGAGGGCGCGTGGCACGCCTTCGCCTGCCGCCGTGACGAGCTGCACCGGCAGTGGCATGCGCAGTGGCACGAGAAGGTGCAGGGCAAGCGCCGCTGGCGCCGCTCGCTGCGCATCCGGCTGGTGATGATGTTCGTGCTGCTCGCGGTGGTCATGACCGGCGTGTTCCTCGCGGGCATGAAGAAGTCCTTCTCCACCGGCTGGGCCGAGGCCGCGCAGCCGATGCTGGTCGACTACGCCGACCGGCTGGTGGCCGAGCTCGGCACGCCGCCCGACGTGTCGCGCGCGCAGGCGCTGGTCGACCGCCTGCCGATCACCATCCGCATCGTGGGGCCGACCGTCAACTGGGATTCCAATCCCGGCGAGCACGGCACGCGCGGCGGCTGGATGCGCGACCACGACGAATCGATGTGGGGCGACAAGTGGTTCATCCGGCCCACGGCCGACGGCCACCGCGTGATCTTCGGCTGGGCGCCGCGGCTGTGGCAGATCGCGCCGCGCGCGGCCGGCTGGGCCACGCTGAGCCTGCTGCTGCTGCTCGTGGTGCTGGGCTATGCCTACGTGAGCCGGCTGCTGCGGCCGCTGATCGACATCCGCGAGGGCGCGCAGCGCTTCGGCCGCGGCGACTTCGAGCGACCGATCCCGGTGCGGCGCAACGACGACATCGGCGACCTCGCGGAACACATCAACACCATGGCCCACGACATCCAGGCCATGCTCGATGCCAAGCGCGGCCTGCTGCTGGCGCTGAGCCACGAGCTGCGCTCGCCGCTCACGCGCGCGCGGCTCAATGCCGAACTGCTGCCGTCCACGGCCGAAGGCCGGGCCGAGCGCGAGGCGCTGCTGCGCGATCTCAACGAGATGCGCGACCTGATCAGCGACCTGCTCGAGAGCGAACGGCTCGCGAGCCCGCACGCGGCGCTGCAGCGCGAGCGCATCGACCTCGCGGCGCTGGTGCGCGAGACCGTGGCCGAGATGCCGGCCGCGCGCGAGGTCCACCTCGACCTCGCCGAGGGCCTGCCGGCCCATTCGGTGGATCGCATGCGCATCCGCCTGCTGGTGCGCAACCTGCTGGACAACGCGCTGCGCTACAGCACCGAGGCGCCGCGTCCGCCGAGCGTGTCGGTGCGCGCCGTGCTCGAGGGCCAGGCGCAGGGCGTGGAGATCGAGGTGCGCGACTTCGGCCCGGGCGTGGACGAGGCGCAGCTCGAGCGGCTGACCGAGGCCTTCTACCGCACCGACGGCGCGCGCCAGCGCGCCACCGGCGGCGTCGGCCTGGGCATGTACCTGTGCCGGCTGATCGCCGAGGCGCACGGCGGCAGCCTGCGGGTGCGCAATGCCTCGCCGGGGCTGCAGATCGTGGTGCGGCTGGGCTGAGCGCGGGCCTGGCTGTCGCCTGCGCTACGCGCTGCCTGGAGCGGCGCGGCTAGCATGCGCCGCATCCGCCACACCGGGGCGCGGGCCCCATCTCCAGGAGACGCTTCATGACCGACACCACCGCACTCGTCAACCACCAGGTCCGCCTTGCCAAGCGTCCCGAGGGCGCCGCCACGCGCGAGCACTGGAGCTTCGGCAGCGAGCCCGTGGCCCAGCCGGCCGAGGGCGGCGTGCTGGTCAAGACGCTGTCGCTGTCGCTCGACCCGGCCATGCGCGGCTGGCTCAACGACGCCAAGAGCTACATCCCGCCGGTCGAGATCGGCGCCGTGATGCGCGCCGGCGGCATCGGCCGCGTCATCGCCTCGAAGAACCCGCAGTTCGCGGTCGGCGACACCGTCTACGGCACGCTCAACGTGCAGGAATACATGCTGATCCCGCAGGAGGAGATCAAGCGCAACGGCCTGGTGAAGATCGACCTGCGCGTGGGCAGCATCACCCAGTGGCTCAACGTGCTGGGCATGCCCGGCATGACCGGCTACTTCGGCCTGATGGACGTGGGCCAGCCCAAGGCCGGCGAGACCGTCGTGATCTCGGGCGCCGCCGGCGCGGTCGGCCAGACCGTGGGCCAGCTGGCCAAGATCAAGGGCTGCCGCGTGGTCGGCATCGCGGGCGGCGAGGCCAAGTGCGACTGGGTGGTCAAGGAGCTGGGCTTCGACGCCTGCATCGACTACAAGGCCGGCGCCGCCGCCGTGCGCGACGGCCTCAAGCAGCACTGCCCCAAGGGCGTGGACATCTACTTCGACAACGTCGGCGGCGAGATCCTCGACCTCGTGCTGGCGCGCATCGCGCGCAAGGCCCGCATCATCATCTGCGGCGCCATCAGCCAGTACAACAACGCCAACAGCATGCCTGCGGCCGGCCCGCGCAACTACCTGAGCCTGCTGGTGAACCGGGCCCGCATGGAAGGCATCGTGGTGTTCGACTACGCCGACCGCTATCCCGTGGCCATTGCCGAATTGGCCGGCTACCTGAAAGATGGGCGTATGAAGAGCAAGGAAGACATCGTGCAGGGCCTCGATACCTTCCCCGAGGCCCTGAACCGGCTCTTCAGCGGCGCCAACTTCGGCAAGCTGGTCCTGCAGGTGGCGACCGAGTGATGACAGCTGGGTAGTATTTGGCAAAACTTTCGTATCGAAAAGTTCGCGATTGGCTTTAGTTCACAAACAGTTAGTTAACAATGTCAACCACTGTCAACTGAGGCCAAATGCACTTCTTCTCCTAGGAATTGATTAATAGACTGCGCTCTGCCTTGTAAAGGCATGTAGTCCTTTTGTTAACAATCCCCAGGGAATTCAGATGCGTAAAAGTTTCTTCAAGCTGGCGGCTCTGGCCGCTGTTGCCGGTGCGCTGTCTCAAGGCGCGATGGCTGCCGACGGCACCATCAACTTCACGGGCGAAATCGTCGATGCGCCCTGCTCGATCTCGCCGAACAGCCAGAACATGACCGTGCCGCTGGGCAAGGTCGCGCGTACGGTGCTCGACGGCGGCAAGGGCAAGAAGGCCACGCCGTCGAAGTTCACGATCGACCTGCTCGGCTGCGGCGCCACCGCCAAGGGCGCGACCGTGTCGTTCACCGGCACGCCCGACCTCGACGACGCCACCACCCTGCGCCTGGCGAATGCCGGCCAGGTCGGCGTGACCACCGCTTCGGGCGTGGCCATCGAGCTCGGCGATTCCGCCGCCACCAAGATTCCGCTCGGCTCGGAATCGGCGCAGTACGTTCTGGGCCAGGGCGACAACGCCCTGAAGTTCCAGGCCGTGTACGTGTCGACCAAGGACACCGTGACGGTCGGTCCGGCCAACTCGGTGGCCCAGTTCACGGTCAACTACAAGTAAGCCACTGACGCGGGATCCGGCCCCTGCCATCGCGCAGGCGCCGGCCGGATTCCGCTCCGGACCGACGCGGCGCGGCGACCTCGCGTGGGCGCGCCGCGTTGGCCGGTTTTTTCCATCACCCGTCTTTTTTCCGCCGGTGCGCCGCGTGCGCCGCCGTGCTGGGGTGCGCCCGGACGCCAGCGTCCACCGCACCGAGGAACCCGTCGTATGTGCAGCAAGAATCGAATTCGTTGGACCCTGGGCATCGTGGCGATGCTCTGCCTTCAATGGCCGGCCGCGGCGGGCGTGATGCTCGGTGGCACGCGCGTCATCCTGGGCGAGAAGGACCGCGAAGCCTCGATTCCGGTGAAGAACACCGGCACCTCGCCCTACGTGGTCCAGGCCTGGATCGACGCCGGCGAAGGCAAGAACAAGACCCCGATGCTGGTCACGCCGCCGCTGTCGCGGCTCGATCCCGGCATGGAGAACATCCTGCGCATCATGCGCGTGGCGGGCGAGCTGCCCGCCGACCGCGAGTCGGTGTTCTGGCTCAACGTGAAGGAGATCCCCGAGCGCTCGAAGGACGAGAACGTGCTGCAGATCGCGGTGCGCAGCCGCATCAAGCTGTTCTACCGGCCCAGCGGCCTGGGCGGCAAGTCCGAGGAGGCCCGCGCGCAACTGCAGTGGGCGGTGGCCGGCGGCGCGCAGGGCGCGGTGCTTCGGATCGGCAACCCGACGCCCTACCACGTGACCTTCACCGGTCTCAAGATCAACGGCGGCCAGCAGGACATCAACGCCGACATGGTGCCGCCCTTCGGAGAGTCGGTATATCCGCTGACCGCGGTGAAGGCGCCGCAGGCGATCCAGGTCAACTTCACCACGCTCAACGACTACGGCGGCGAGACGCCCGAGGAACTGGTGCGCGTGCCCGCGGGCGATGCGCCGGTGGCCGTGAAGGCCGAGGTCGTTCCGGTCGCGGCGGACGGCGCGAAGCGCTGAGGAAGGCGAGCCGAGCCATGCGCCGCCGCGTGCCCACCTTCCCCGCGCTGCGTCGCGCGCCGGTCGCCGCCGCGCTGCTCGCGGGACTCGGCATGCATGGCGTCCATGCCACGCCCGCGCCGCAGAAGCAGCAGCTCGCGGCCTCGAGCTTCAACGAGGAATTCCTCGGCATCGGCGGCGACCAGCCGAATGCCGACCTCTCGCTGTTCTCGTTCGGCAACCGCGTGCTCGCGGGCAAGTACACCGTCGACGTCTCGCTCAACGAGCGCGGCGTGGGCCAGAGCGAGGTCCGCTTCGAGGACAGGGAAGGCACGAACGACGCGGTGGCCTGCCTCACGCGCGGCCTGCTCGAGGGCTGGGGCGTGAACGTCGCCGTGTTCCCCGCGATCGCCGGCGCCGCCGACGAGGCCTGTATCGACCTCGCCAGCGCCATTCCCGAATCGAAGCTCAGCTACGACGCCGGCCGCCAGCGTCTGTTCCTGAGCATTCCGCAGGCCGCGCTCAAGCGCAGCGCGCGCGGCGCCGTGGGTCCCGAGAAGTGGGACAAGGGCATCACCGCCTTCATGCTGGACTACCAGCTCAACTACTCGCGCTTCAGCGGCAGCAACTACCGCAACGACAGCCTGCTGGCCAACCCGCAGCTCAACGTCTTCGACGCGGCCGACCCGTTCAACCGCAACCGCAACACGCTCCAGCGCAACACCTTCTTCGCGGGCGTGCGCGCGGGCTTCAACATGGGCGACTGGCGCTTTCGCCACTACTCGACCTACAACCGCGGTCTCGACGGCAAGAGCCGCTGGCAGGGCGTCACCAGCTACGCGCAGCGCGACCTGGCCTCGATCAACGGCCAACTGCTGATCGGCGACGGCAACACGCCCGGCAACTTCTTCGACAGCCTGCCGTTCCGCGGCGTGCAGGTGTCCTCCGACGACGCCATGCTGCCCGACAGCCTGCAGGGCTACGCGCCCACGATCCGCGGCATCGCCCAGACCAATGCGCGCGTCACCGTGCGGCAGAACGGCTACGTGGTCTACAGCACCTTCGTGGCGCCCGGGCCGTTCGTGCTCGACGACCTCTATCCCACCGCCTCGAGCGGCGACCTCGAGGTGACGATCACCGAGGCCGACGGCCGCCAGACCAGGTACACCCAGGCCTTCTCGGCCGTGCCGACCCTGCTGCGCGAGGGCACCTGGCGCTACTCGGCCACCGTGGGCAAGTACCGCAACGGCTACGACAACGTGAACACCAACCCGCTGCTGCCGAGCCAGGCGCCGGCCGAGCCGGTGTTCCTGCAAGCGACCCTGGCGCGCGGCCTGCCCGACGAGTACTCGGTGTATGGCGGCCTGATCGCCGCGCGCAAGTACCAGTCGGGCCTGGTGGGCGTGGGCAAGAACATGCGCGCCTTCGGCGCGGTTTCGTTCGACCTCTCGGCCGCGCGCACCGTCGACCGTTTCGACAAGACCTATAACGGCCAGTCGCTGCGCTTCCTCTATTCGAAGGCCTTCGTCGACTCGGGCACCAACTTCCGCGTGGCCGGCTATCGCTACTCGACCAGCGGCTACCGCACCTTCCAGGAGGCGGCGCAGATGCAGGGCCTGCTGCTGCCCGACAACTTCAACAGCCGCCGCAACGAGCTGCGCTTCGAACTCTCGCAGCAGATCGGCAGCTGGGGCTCGGTGTTCGCCTCGGCGCGCCAGCAGACCTACTGGGGCACGCCTGCCAAGGACCGGCTGGTGCAGATCGGCTACTCGGGCAACTACAAGCAGTTCGGCTACAGCGTCTTCTACAACTACAGCACCAACAACGGCGGCATCAACACCTTCGGCTCCGGCACGGCGCGCCCGGTCAACCGGCAGCTCATGGTGATGATCAGCATCCCGCTGGGCGACACGCGCGCCAGCGCGCAATACACGGTCACTCGCGACAGCGACGGGCGCCTCAGTCAGCAGGCCAGCGTCTACGGCAGCGCCTTCGAGGACAGCCGGCTCAACTACAACGTCACCGCGGGCCACTCGAACATCGACAGCCAGGGCTCGAGCGGCAGCGCCAGCGCGAGCTACCTGTCGCCCGTGGGCCGCTTCGACCTCGGCCATTCGCAGGGCAAGGGCTATGGCCAGACCACCTTCGGCATGTCGGGCGGCCTGCTCGCGCATGGCGGTGGCGTCACCTTGTCGCAGCCGCTGGGCGAGACCGTCGCGCTGGTGCAGGCGCCCAAGGCCGGCGGCGTGGGCTTCGAGTCGCAGCCGGGCGTGGCGACCGACAGCGCGGGCAACGCCGTCATCCCGAACCTGAGCCCGTACCGGCTCAACCGCCTCGCGCTGCGCACCGGCGACCTCGGCGACACCGTCGAGGTGAAGAACGCGGCGATGGAAGTGGTGCCCACGCGCGGCGCCGTGGTGGTCGCGAAGTTCGAGACCTCGGTGGGTTTCCGCCTGCTGATGACGCTGAGCGACGCGAAGGGCCGGGCCTTGCCGCTGGGTTCGAAGATCGAGAACGAGGCGGGCCAGGAGGTCGGCATCGTCGGCCCCGACGGCCAGGCCTTCGTGACCGGCGCGGGACAGAGCGGCAATCTCACGGTGCGCTGGGGCCAGGGCGCGAGCGACCAGTGCACGGTGGCCTACAGCCTGCCCGAGGAGGCCAATCCGCCGCCGATCCGCGAGCTCGCGGGGCAGTGCGCCGCCAGTTCGCAGGACAGCGCGGCGCTGTTCAAGCCGCAGGCAATGAAGAAAGAGGCGAAATGACCCGCAGCAATCCGTCGGGCGCGATGAAGGCGTTCTTCTCTTCCCCGTTGCGTCGCGGCGCTTCGCTGATCGCGGGGCTCGTGCTGCTGGTGGCCGCGCAGGAAGCGAGTGCCTATTGCCAGCTCAACACCGCCAATGGCTACGTCGTGAAAGACATCAACATGGTGGTGGGGCGCATCGTGGTGGACCCTACCTGGCCCGTGGGTTACCTGATCAAGGAGGCCCGTTTCCCCATCTACGAGGCGGGCAAGAACAACACCCCCTTCGACTGCTCCACCGGGTCCGGCACGCTGCGTGGCGAGATCAACCGTGCATCGGTCGGTGCCGAGTGGTCCGGCAAGGAGAAGGTGTTCGCCACCAGCGTGCCGGGGATCGGCATCCGGCTGCTTCGACGAGGTATCGGCAATTCCCCCGACACCTACTACCCCCACACGCTGTCCGGCGTCTTCGGCGCGTTTGCCACGAATGCCGACTTCGTGGTCGAGCTCTACAAGATCGCTCCCGTCACCGGCAGCGGTCCGCTGGTCAGCGGGATCTACACCACCTACTCCGGCGACCGTGGCGGCTCGGCGGTGACCACGCGCGTGGTCGGCGACGCCATCACCATCGTCACGCCGACCTGCAGCGTGGACACCGGCTCGAAGAACATTCCCGTGCTGTTCGGCAAGGTGCCGCAAAGCGACTTCAAGGGCCGCGGCACCACCACGGCCGAGCGCAACTTCAACATCAGGCTCAACTGCAACGCGGGCGTGGGCACGCAGAACACCGTCTACCTGCGCATGGACGCCACGCCCGACCCGGCCGGCGACGCGGGCGTGCTGCGCATCACCCAGGGCGGTACGAGCACCGCGACCGGGGTGGGCATCCAGGTCATCGACGGCAAGAAGGTGCCCGTGAAGTACGGCGACGACGCGCTGGTGGGGCCGTCGAAGGATGGCGAATACCTGCTGCCCTATACCGCGCGCTACTTCCAGACCGGCAATGCCGTGACGCCGGGACAAGCCAACGGCATCGCGACCTTCACGCTGGACTACAAGTAACTGGGCAAGGCGATCCGCAAGATGGATGCGCCGGGCCCGGTGAGCACCCGGGCCGGCGAGCGGCCGTCGCCGCTTCGTGCTCAGCCCAGGTCCGGCCGCATCGGAATGTCGCCCATCGCGTCATCCTCGCGCAGCCCGCGCGCGGCCTTCAGCAGCTCGATCGACAGTCCGTCGCCGTGGCCCGCGAAGCCCTGCGCGATGCCCTCCAGCGCGGTCGAGAGTCCGAGTTCCCCGTCGGCGCGCGCGTCCATGCTGATGTTGAGCACGCGCGCCGCCATCTGGCGGTAGGTGACGGCGCCCGCGCCCTCGAGCGCCGCGACCAGGTCGAGGTACAGCGCGAGGTTCATGTCGAACACGAGCTTGGGGGTGATCTCGAAATCCTCGTTGTTGTTCTTCTTGTCCATGCGATGACTCCTTTCTTCGGGAGTCACCACTCTAGCCACAAAAAGCGCGCGCGCCCGTCGGACACGGGCGATGTTGTGCCGCGTGCACGCATCCGGGGCCGCGCCCGCGCCGCGGTCATCCCAGCCGCAGCAGCAGCGCCGAGGCCGCGCACACCAGCAGGAAGGGCACGCTCAGGCGGTGGAACTCGCGCAGCCCGTGGGGCAGCTTCGCGAGCCGCAGCGCGATCAGGTTGGCGAGCGAGCCCAGCACGCAGCCGAAGCCGCCCACGCTCACGCCGGCGGCCAGCGCCGGCAGGTCGTGCACGTAGCGGTCGAGCAGGATGGTGGCCGGCACGTTGCTGATGAATTGCGAGCTCACGATCGCCGCCAGGTAGGCGCGCCAGCCTTCGGCGATCGGCCATTGCGTCATCAGCGCGGCGATGAAGGGCAGCTCGGCGAGCTGGCGCAGGTCGACGAACATCAGCGCGATGATCGCGAGCAGCGCCCAGTCGACGTCGCGCAGCACGCGGCGCTGGAACAGCAGGTAGGCACCGAACACCACCGCCAGGCCCGCGGCCAGCCAGTGCCGGTCGAGCGCGATCACGAAGCCCACGAACAGCAGGCCCGACAGCGCCAGCAGCCGCGGCTGCACCGGCGCGCTGTCGGCCGCCGGCTTGAGCGCGATCGCGGTGCGCGGCACCAGCAGCCAGACGGCGGCGAACAGCCAGAACAGCATCACGCCCACCGTGGGCGTCATCATCCCCATGAAGCCCGCGAAGCTCTCGCCGCTGCGGTGCCACAGGTAGAGGTTCTGCGGATTGCCGATCGGCGTGAGCGCCGAGCCCGCGTTGACCGCCAGCGCTTCCAGCACCACCAGCCGTGCCAGCGGCAGGTGCGCCTGGGTGGCGAGCACGCGCGTGAGCGGCACCAGCAGGAACAGGCTGACGTCGTTGGTGACCAGCGCCGACAGCACGGCGGCGCTGGCCACGAGCAGCAGCGCGAGCCGGCGCAGGTCGGTGGTGCGCGCCAGCAGGCGCTGCGCGGCCGACTGCAGCACGCCGCTCTTCTCCACGCCCTGCGTGATCGCGAGCAGGCCCGCGAGCGCGCCCACGGTCTGCCAGTCGATCAGCTTGAGCCAGTCGAGCGGCGCGCGCGGCCGCAGGAAGGCGAACAGCACGGCCACCGCCACCAGCACCCAGAGCAGGCCGTTGCCGCCGCCCTCGTGGGGCGAGCTGGTGTCCGTGGCGGCGGTGGCGGGGGGCAGGGCGGACGCGGCGGTGTCTTTGGTCATGGAGCGGCGGTGATCGGGGCGCGGGCGGCGGGAGCGTGCGCGGCACGCACCTGCCGCCCCCGAGTTTCGGGCATGGCGAGCGCGAACAGCGCGAGCGCGGCGGCGGCGATGGCCGCGAGCACGACGAAGGCGGTGCCGTAGCCGGCCGCGTGCGCGATGCTGCCCGCCAGCAGGTTGCTGAGCGCGGCACCCAGCCCGACGCAGGCCGCGCCCAGGCCGAGCGCGAAGTTGAAGTGGCCGCTGCCGCGCGTGAGGTCGCCGATCATCAGGGTCAGCATCACGCCGAAGATGCCCGCGCCGATGCCGTCGAGCACCTGCAGCGCGAGCAGCGTGGCGGGACTGTCGGCCAGCAGGTAGAGCAGCCCGCGCACCGGCAGCACCGCGAAGCCGACCAGGAACACCGGCTTGCGCGCGAGCCGTGGTGCCCAGCGCCCGACCGCCATCGCGATCGGGATGGTCACCAGCTGCGTGACGATCACGCCGGCCGACAGCCACAGCGTGGCCGCGGCGCCGGTGCGCGAGCCGACCTTCTGCGCCACCAGCGTCAGCATCGCGGCATTGGCCAGGTGGAACAGGAAGGCGCAGGCCAGCAGCACGACGAGGCGGCGATCGTGCCAGCGGACGGTGCCGCTCGCGGCATCGGGCGGCGCGTCGGCGCCGCGCGCCAGCCGCGGGTCGACGTCGCGGTCGCGGATCAGCAGCGCCGCCGCGATGGTCGGCAGCGCCATCGCCACCGCGTAGAAAAACATCGCGCGCGGCCCGAAGGCATGGCCGACCCAGCCGGTGCCCAGCGCCCACAGCACCGTGCCGGCCGCGGTGATCGCGGCATTGCGGCCGATGCGCGCATCGAGGCCGGCGCGGCCCACCATGCCGAGGCTGGTGGCCGCGATGGCGGGCGCGACCAGCGTGCCCGCGGCGCCGATCAGCGACTGGCCCGCGAGGATCACGCCATAGGTCGGCCAGCGCGCCATCGCCACCAGGCACAGCGCGATCAGCGCGATGGCGCCCGCGATCCAGCGCGGCTTGCGGCGCACGCTGTCGATCAGCGCGCCGGCCGGCGCCTGCACCGCCAGCCCGACCAGCGCCGAGACGAACATCACGCTGCCGATGCGCTGCGGATCCCAGGCCAGCGTGCCGGCCATGAAGACCACCAGGAAGGGGCCGACGCCGCCCTGGATGTCGGGTGCGAAGAAGGCCAGCGCATCGAGGGCGCGCAGGCTGCGGCGGGCGGGCGTGGTCGTCATGGCGGGCGAGCCGAGGATCAGGAAGCCGGGCCGCGCGGGGCAGGGCGCGGACCGGGCCCCATGCCCGGGCCCGGACGTGGACCGCGCAGCACCTCGGCGACCGTGTCCGCCGTCGGGCCCAGGCCGGTGGCCTCGAGCGCCGTGCCCTGCGCGCCGCGCGTGCCCCAGCCGCGCGCATGGAGCTCGGCGCCCGGCCGCAGCTGGTCGCGGTACATCGCGCCCACGTGCGGCGGGAAGCGCACGATGGTCTGGTCGGCCAGCAGCACGCCGTTCACATCGCCGCGGTCGGTGTAGAGCAGGCGGTCGATGCGGCCCTGCGCGCTCAGCGCGTCGAGCGCGCCCGGTTCGCGCGGCGGCCGCGGCGGCGCCATGCCGGGCGCGGGCGGGGTGTCGGCCAGGCTGCGGCCGTTGGCCTCGAGCGAGCGCATGCGCAGCACCGGCACGCCGGGCGCGCGCCAGCCGCCGACCTGCACCGTGTCGCCGGGCCGCAGCAGCTGCATCGCGTCGGCCGACAGGTGCGGCGGGAACGCGACCTGGGTGCCGTCGGCCAGCAGCAGGCCGTCGGCCTCGCCGCCGGGGTTGAGCAGGAAGCGCTGCACGCGGCCTGTGACGACCGTGCCGGCCTCGGGCGCGGCGGCCGCGGCGGCGGGGCCCGGCGGCAGCGGGGCGCCGGGCGGCGGGGGGGGCAACTGGGCGAAGGCCGAGCCGCCCGCGAGCAGGAAGGCGGCGGCGATGAAGGGGGGGCGGACTGTCATGGGAGGCTCCTTGCGGGTGGATGTCCTCAAGACATCTCACGCAACGTGCCAGCACCGAAACCTTTTGAAATCAACGACTTGCGATCGCTGCCGCGGCCGCATCCGGATGATCCGGGGACAGCGGTCGTCCGCTTTCCGGACACCGCGTCATTCGAGGCCGTACTGCGTCAGCTTGCGATAGAGCAGTTGGCGGTGGATGCCGAGCCGGCGCGCGGCCTCGGCCCGGTTGCCTTGCGCCTGCGCGAGCGCATGCGCGATCAGCAGCCGCTCCAGCCTTTCGACGGCCACCGGCAGTTCGGCCTCGAGCCAGTCCGCGGGCAGCGCCGGCGCGGCATCGGTGGCCGGCGCGGCACCCAGCGCGGCGGCCAGGTCGGCCTCGCCGATCACGCGGTGCCGCACCAGCGCCTGGCAGCGCTCCATCGCATTGCGCAGCTCGCGCACGTTGCCGGGCCAGGGATGGCCGAGCAGGCGGCGGGCGGCCTCGGCCGACAGCGACTTCGGCGGCTCGGTCGCATCGCGCGGGACCGCGCGGCGCAGGAAGTGCTCGGCCAGCGGGATGATGTCGGCCAGCCGCTCGCGCAGCGGCGGCAGGCGGATCGACAGCACGTCGAGCCGGTACAGCAGGTCCTCGCGGAAGCGCCCCTCGCGCACGGCCGCGCGCAGGTCGCGGTGGGTCGCGGCGACCACGCGCACGTCGACCTTCACCGTGCGGTGCCCGCCCAGCGGCGTCACTTCGCCCTCCTGCAGCGCGCGCAGCATCTTGGCCTGCACGTCGAGCGCCATGTCGCCGATCTCGTCGAGCAGCAGCACGCCGCCGTCGGCCGCGCGAAAGCACCCGGGCCGCTCGCCGGTGGCGCCCGTGAAGGCGCCGCGCACATGGCCGAACAGCTCGCTCTCGAGCAGCTCCTTCGGGATGGCCGAGCAGTTGATGGCCACGAAGGGCCCGCCGGCGCGCGCCGAATGGCGGTGCAGCGCGCGCGCCACCATCTCCTTGCCGGTGCCCGTCTCGCCGAGCACCAGCACCGGCATCGCGCTGGCGGCGGCCAGGCCGATGCGCTTGTGCACCTCGCGCATGGCTTCGCTCGGCCCGATCAGTTCGGCGTCGTCCGCGTCGTCGGGTGCGGCCGAGGGCGCGGTCGCCGTGCGCTGCTGCAGCGCGCGCTCGAGCACCTCGCGCACCGCCTCGCGGCCGATCGGCTTGGCCAGGTGGTCGAAGGCACCCAGGCGCATCGCCTCGATGGTGTTGCCCGCGCTCGCGAACGCGGTCAGCACGATCACCGGCGGCAGCCGGCCCGCGCGGGCGCGCAGCGCCGAGAGCGTCTGCAGACCGTCCATGCCGGGCATGCGGTGGTCGAGGAACACGGCGTCGAAGCGCGTGCGCGCGAGCGCATCGAGGGCCTCGGCGCCGCCGGCCACGGCCGTCACGCCATGGCCCAGGCCCTCGAGGGTTTCGGCCAGCGTGTCGCGGAAAGCGTCGTCGTCGTCGACGATCAGGAGGTGCGCCATGGAAGCTCCAGTTCGAAGCGGGTGCCCGGCGCCAGCGGCAGGTGGCGCAGCTCGCCGCCATGCGCCAGCGCCACCTCGCGCGCCAGCGCCAGGCCCAGGCCGGTGCCGTCGGCGCGACCGGTGGCGAAGGGCTCGAACAGGCTGGCCTGCAGCGACTCGGGCACGCCCGCGCCGTCGTCGTCGACGCGCAGCGCCAGCGTGCGCGCATCGGGTTGCACCGCCGCGAGCACGACCTCGCCGCCGCGCGGCGCATGGCGCACGGCGTTGTCGAGCAGGTTGTCGATGGCGCGCGCCAGGTGCACGGGGTCGAACACGGCGCTGTCGGGCGCCTCGTGCCGCAGTACGAGCCGCACGCCCGCGGCCTCGGCCTTCGGCGCCACGGCCGCCAGCCGCTCCTCGAGCCAGCGCGCGAGCGGCACCGGCACCGGGGCCAGCGTCACGGGCTGCACCAGCGCCAGCAGGCTCTGCACCAGTCCGTCGAGCCGGTCGATCTGGCCGACGATGGCCTGCAGCGCCGGGCCCTGCCGTTCGGGCGAGGCGGCCAGCGCGTTCTCGGCCTTCAGCCGCATGGTGGCGATGGGGTTGCGGATCTCGTGCGCGATGCCGCCCGTCATGCGGCCCAGCGCGGCCAGCCGCTGGTCGCGGCTGCGCTGCTGCGCGGCCGCGCGCAGGTGGGCGCGCGCCTCCTCGAAGCGCAGCCGGTAGCGGTTGAAGCCGTCGACGATGCGGTCGAGCTCGCGCACGCCGGTGCGCGGCAGCTCGGGCATGGCGTCGCCATCGGCGTCGGCCCGCGCCAGCCGGCTCTCGAGGCGCTGCACATGGCGCAGCCCGCGCAGCAGGATCGAGCCCAGCCACAGGCCCGAGGCCAGCACCAGCAACAGCAGCACGCCGAGCCCGGTGCGCAGGCTGTCCTGGGCCGCGAGCGCGCCGCCGTTGGTGCGCGTCATGGTCCAGGCGGCGAGGTCGTCGGCCGGCGCTGGCAGCGGGCAGGCCGAGACGATCAGCGCCTCGCGGCTGCCGCGCACCACGTCGGTCTGCGGCTGGCGGGTGCGCGCCGCGAGCTGCGCCAGCTGGGCGATCAGCGGCTGCTCGGCCGCGGGCACGTCGCGCTTGACGCCGCTGCCCTCGTAGGTCGGATAGGCGTAGGCCAGTGGGCCGTCGACCGCATGCCAGACGCCGCCCTCGACATGCGGCGCCTCGATCAGCACCAGTTGCAGCAGCACGCGCAGCAGGTCGAGTTCGGGCCGCGGCGGGGCGGGCGTGGCGATCGACCTGGCGTAGCGCGCCGCGATCGCGCGGCAGGACTGCTCGGTGGCGGCGCGTCCGGCCGCCACCTGGGCGCCCGCGCTGCTGCGGTAGAGCGTGAACATCACGACCGCGAGCGCGGCGCACATGCCGAGCAGCAGCACCCAGAAGAAGACCAGTTGACCGCGCAGGGATTTCATCTGCCGCGATCCTGCCCGGTCTTCGGGTCGCGGCGCGTCAGCCGCGGACGCGTTCTCGCAGCTCGCGCTTGAGCACCTTGCCGATCGCGCTGCGCGGCAGTTCGTCGATCAGTTCCAGGCCCGCGAGCCGCTGCGTCTTGCCGAGCTGGGCATTGGCCCACTGCAGCAGCGCGTCGCCGGGGGTGGCATCGCCCTCGCGCCGCACCACGAAGGCCACCGGCGTCTCGCCCCATTGCTCGGAGGGCACGCCGACCACCGCCACGTCGGCCACGGCCGCATGGCCGCGCAGCACCGCCTCGAGGTCGCTCGGGTAGATGTTGAAGCCGCCGCTGATGATCATGTCCTTCTTGCGGTCGAACAGCGTGAGGAAGCCGTCGGCGTCGAAGCGGCCCACGTCGCCGGTGCGGATGAAGCGCTTGCCCGTCGCGTCGAACCACTCGGCCTCGCGCGTCTTCTCGGGCTGGCGGTGGTAGCCGGTCATCATGCCGGCCGAGTGGCCGACCACCTCGCCGGCCACCTCGGTGTCGCCCGCCGGCAGCTCGCGGCCTTCCTCGTCGATCAGCCGGATGTCGCTGCCCGGTGCCGGCTGGCCCACGGTGTGCAGCTTGGTCGGATGCAGGTGGGCCTCGAGGATGCAGGTGCCGCCGCCCTCGGTCATGCCGTAGAACTCGATCAGCCCGCCGGGCCAGCGCGCGAGCACGTCGGCCTTGAGCGCGGCATTGAAGGGCGCGCTGGTGCTGAACTTGAAGCGGTAGGCCGAGAGGTCGTGCGCGTCGAAGCGCGGATGCGCCATCAGCCGCTGGTACTGCACCGGCACCAGCATGGTGTGGGTCACGCGGTGCCGTTCGGCCAGCTGCAGGTAGCCGAGCGCGTCGAACTTGGGCATCAGCACCACGCAGCCGCCGAAGGCCAGCGTGGGGAAGAACACGACCAGCGTGGTGTTGGAGTAGAGCGGCGTCGACAGCAGCGTGACGGTGTGGCTGTCGTACTCGTACTTGGCACCGCGCTGCACATGGGCCCAGCGCATGCCGTGGCCCTGCACGATGCCCTTGGGTTCGCCCGTGGTGCCCGAGGAATAGATGATGTTGAAGGCCGTGCCGGGCTGCACGTCGGCGGGCTCGGGCGTGGCGCCCTCGGGCGCGATCCAGTCGGCCAGCGAGCGGCCGATGGCCGAGCCGTCGAGCGCCACGCGCGCGATGCCGCCGGGCTGCGCCGGGCCGATCACCTCGGCCGCGCCCGCGTCGGCGAAGAGGATGCGCGCATCGGCGTCCGAGATCATGCGCGCCAGGCTGGCCGGCGTGGAACCCGGGGCCAGCGGCGCCACCGCCACGCCCGCGCGCAGCGCGCCCAGGAACACGGCCGCGTAGTTCACCGACGAGGCGGCGCAGACCGCGATTGCGTCGCCGGCGCGCAGGCCGTCGCGCTGCAAGCTGGCGGCGATGCGGTCCATCAGCGCGTCGAGCGCGCGGTAGTCGAGTTGCTGCGCGGCATCGGCGAGCGCGGGCCGCTCGGGGGTGTTGTGCGCGTGGAAGCGGATCAGGTCGGCGATCACGCCGAAGTCGCGTTCCATCAGGGCCTGAAAGGAAGCGTCGGAAGAAGCGGAAGCGGGTTGCTGCAAGGTCGGTCCTCGGTCGTTGCCGGTCGTGCAGGATAGCGAAGATGCCCCGCGCCCGGTGAGCCCGAGGCGACGGGCCGCGCCATGAAAAAAGCGGCCCGGAGGCCGCTCGTTGCAGGGGCTCGCTCGGCTCAGACGCCGGCCGCGTGCGCCTGCTGGTCCGCGTGGTAGCTCGAGCGCACCATCGCGCCCACGGCCGCGTGCGAGAAGCCCATCTTGTAGGCCTCTTCCTCGAACATCTTGAAGGTGTCGGGATGCACGTAGCGGCGCACCGGCAGGTGCGAGCCCGACGGCGACAGGTACTGGCCGATGGTCAGCATGTCGATGTCGTGGGCGCGCATGTCGCGCATGACCTGCAGGATCTCCTCGTCGGTCTCGCCGAGGCCGACCATGATGCCGCTCTTGGTCGGCACGTCGGGGTGCAGCGCCTTGAACTTCTTCAGCAGGTTGAGGCTGAACTGGTAGTCGCTGCCCGGGCGCGCTTCCTTGTACAGGCGCGGCGCGGTCTCGAGGTTGTGGTTCATCACGTCGGGCGGCGCGGCCTTGAGGATCTCGAGCGCGCGGTCGTCGCGGCCGCGGAAGTCGGGCACCAGGATCTCGATCTGCGTCATCGGCGAGAGCTCGCGGATGTTCCTGATGCAGTCGACGAAGTGCTGGCTGCCGCCGTCGCGCAGGTCGTCGCGGTCGACGCTGGTGATCACCACGTACTTCAGGCGCAGCTTGGCGATGGTCTTCGCGAGGTTGAGCGGCTCGTCCTTGTCGAGCGGATCGGGGCGGCCATGGCCCACGTCGCAGAAGGGGCAGCGCCGCGTGCACTTGTCGCCCATGATCATGAAGGTGGCGGTGCCGTTGCCGAAGCATTCGCCGATGTTGGGGCACGAAGCCTCTTCGCAGACCGTGTGCAGGTTGCTCTCGCGCAGGATCTGCTTGATCTCGTAGAAGCGCGTGGTGGGGCTGCCGGCCTTGACGCGGATCCACTCGGGCTTCTTGAGCACCTCGCCCTGCTGGATCACCTTGACGGGGATGCGCGAGAGCTTGGCCGCGGCCTTCTGCTTGGCCAGCGGGTTGTAGGTTTCGGCGCTCTGGGCGTCGCGGACGACTTCGGTGGTGCTCATTGGAGTTCTCGTCAAGGCGCCAGGAAAGTACCGAGCTTGCGGCCCAGCACGGCGGCGGCTTCTTCCCATGTGGATTGGACGCCGATTGTAGAAAGGTCGACCGTTTGCAGCCCGGCGTAGCCGCAAGGGTTGATTCGCGAGAAGGGTTCGAGGTCCATCGCGACGTTGAGCGCCACGCCGTGGTAGGTGGCGTGGCGGCTGACCTTGATGCCCAGCGCGGCGATCTTGCCGAGGCCGCGGAACGGGTCGTGCTCGGGCCGCGGGCCGGTGAGGGCGGCGTGCGAGAACGGGTCGTCCAGGCGCACGTAGATGCCGGGCGCGCCCGCCACGCGGTGGCCGGTGACGCCGAAATGCGACAGCGTGCGCAGCACCGCCTCCTCGAGCCGGTAGACGTATTCCTTGACGAAGTAGCCCGCGCGGCGCAGGTCGATCAGCGGATAGGCCACCACCTGGCCCGGGCCGTGGAAGGTGACCTGGCCGCCGCGGTCGGTCTGCACCACGGGGATCTCGCCGGGGTTGAGGATGTGGTCCTGGCGGCCCGCGATGCCCTGCGTGAAGACCGGCGCGTGCTCGCAAATCCATAGCGCATCGGGCGTGTCGGGCGTGCGTTCCAGCGTGAACTGCTTCATCGCGGCGAAGGTGGCGGCGTAGTCGACACGGCCTTGCCGGTCGAGGGCGATGGGGGGCGCTGCGGTGTCGGTGCTCATCGTGGGGGCTGCCGCTCGGGCAGGGTACGGGTCTCGCCGATGGCGAGCGTGAAGAAGTCGTCGGCGGCCACGCCCTGGGCCTGGCGCGCGGCGGCGAGGTCGCGCGGCGGCTGGTCGAGCGCCTCGTCGGTCAGCGCGAAGGTGCCCCAGTGCACGCCCAGGCTGCGCCTGGCGCCGAGTTCGCGGTGGATGCGCACGCTCTCCTCGGGATTCACGTGCTGGTCCTTCATGAACCAGCGCGGCTCGTAGGCGCCCACGGGCAGCAGCGCGAGGTCGAAGCCGCCGCCCTGGCTCGGGCCCTGGCGCGGCGCGAAGCGGGCCTGGATGTCGGCGAAGTCGCGCGAGTAGCCGGTGTCGCCCGAATAGAAGAGCTGCAGCTTCGGCGACAGCACGGCGAAGCCGCCCCACAGCGTCTTCAGGCGGTCGCCGAGGCCGCGCGCGCTCCAGTGCTGGGCGGGCGTGAGGAAGACCTGGGTGGCGTCCGTCGCAGCCGCGAGGCCCGCGCCGTTGCGCTGGATGCGCACCTGCGAAGCCCGCGGCGGGGCGCTGCCGGCGCCCGTGCCGGCCGGCAGCTCGAGGCTGTCCCACCAGTCGAGCTCGACCGCGTTGGCGATGCCGCGCTCGGCCAGCCAGGGCGCGATGCCCAGCGGCACCACGAACAGCGGCGATCCGCCGGCCTGCGCCGCGAGCGCCTTCACGCTGGCCTCGTCGAGGTGGTCGTAGTGGTTGTGGCTGATCAGCACCAGGTCGATGCGCGGCAGCTCGGCCAACGCCAGGCCCGGCGGCTGGAAGCGCTTCGGGCCCGCGAAGGACACCGGCGAGGCGCGTTCGCCGAACACCGGATCGGTCAGCACATGGAGGCCGCCGGCCGCGGTCGGCAGCTGCACCAGCACGCTGGCATGGCCGATGAAGGTGGCGGTGGGGCGCATCGGCTGCGCCGTGGCGTTGGCGCGCAGCAGCGCGAGGTCGGGCTTCACCACCGGCGGCGGCGCCTCGGGCGCCTTCGGCAGGCCCTTGAACCACGACGGGATCTGCCAGCGCACCAGCACGTCGATGAAGAAGTTCTTGGGCTGGAACTCGACGTAGTTGTCCTGGAAGCCGTCGGGCCGGTGGTGCGGGCGGCTCGCGTCGTAGTAGGGATTGGGGGCGGTGGAGCAGGCCACCGCCAGGCCGCCCGCGCACAGCGCGGCCGCGAGGTGCCGCCAGCGTGTCAGCGCGGAACGCGGCATCGCTCGCCCGTGCTCAGAGCACGACCTTGACCATCGGGTGCGAGGACAGGGCGCGGTAGAGGTCGTCGAGCTGCTCGCGGCTGGTAGCGGTCACGGTGATCGTCACGCCGAGGTAGTTGCCGGCCTTGCTGTCGCGCAGCTCGACGGTGGTGGCGTCGAACGTCGGGTCGAAGCGCTCGGCGATCTGGGTGATCGCGTGCACGAAGCCGTCGACCTTCGCGCCCATCACCTTGATCGGGAACTGCGAGGGGTACTCGATCAGCGAATCCTTGCGCGGATCGGTGACGGCGTCGGTGGCGGGCGTGTCGGGACGGTCGGTGCTCATGCGGATACTCCTCGTGGCGGCTGCTGCGCCTGTGCGTTGCGTCGCTTGGCCTCCTGGTAGGCCGCGTACAAGCCCTGGTAGATGGGGCCGGGTCGGCCATTGCCAATGGGCCGGTCGTCGAGCTGCGTCACGGGCAGCACCTCCTTGGTGGCCGAGGAGATCATCAGCTCGTCGGCCGCGAACACCTCGTCGCGCGCGATGCGCCGCAGCACGAACGGGATGCCGCGCTCGGCGCACAGGCGCTCGAGCAGGCCGTAGCGGATGCCGGTCAGCACGAGGTTGTCGCGCGGCGGGCCGTACACGGTGCCGTCCTTGACCACCCAGACGTTGCTCGAGGCCGCTTCGCTGAGCCATTCGTCGCGGAACATCACGGTCTCGGTCGCGCCCGCGTCGACGCCGATCTGGCGCGCGATCACCGCGCCCAGCAGGCTGGTGCTCTTGATGTGCGCCTTGGCCCAGCGGAACTCGTCGGCCGTCACGCATTTCACTCCGTTGGTGCGCGCCGCCTCATTCGGCAGGCTGAGCCGGTTGACCATCGCGAAGACGGTGGGCGCGATGCCCTGGACCATGGCGTGGTCGCGCGGCGCGACCCCGCGCGTGACCTGGATGTAGACTGAAACGGTCGCCTCTTCCGTGGCCGAGTCCACGAGCCGCTGCGCCAGGGCGCGCCAGCCCTCGCGGTCGTGCGGGTTCGGGATGCGCACCTCGGCGAGCGAACGCTCGAGCCGGGCCAGGTGCTCGTCGAGGCAGAACAGGTGGCCGTCGTAGGCCGGGATCACTTCGTAGATGCCGTCGCCGAAGATGAAGCCGCGATCGAGGACGCTGATCTTCGCGTCGCGCAGCGGGAGGTATTCGCCATCGAGGTGGCACAGGGTGGCGGGCAGGGCTTGCATGGCGCAAATTATGAGCGCCGTCCCCAATGTGTCGCTTGTGCGCCCAAGATGTCCGGATCGGGGCGGGTTTGTCCTTATAATCAGAGGCTTTGTAGAATTCTCGGCTGGCGAGGGGTCGCATTCCAAATGACAACCAGAACCCCGGAAGCCCACGTGGAGGCCGAAGAAGATGATTTCAAGCCGCTGACGCCCGAAGAGGCACGGCGGTTGCGCGAGAAAAATCCCGGACTGTCGCCCTGGTGGGTGATCGGGGCCCAGGTGGCCTTGGGATTGATCGTGGCGGGGGTGGCATGGATGTGGACTGGACGGCCTTCGGCTGCCGTGTCGGCGCTCTACGGGGCGATCGCGGTGGCTGTTCCGGCGGCACTGTTCGTTCGAGGCGTACGGCGCGGAACGGGTGCAGTGTCACAGTCGGCTGCCATGCTGAGGTTTTTTGTGTGGGAGTCGATCAAGATCGTGCTGACCGTGGCCATGCTGGTCGCGGCGCCCTGGCTGATCGGCGGGCTGAACTGGCTGGCGCTGGTCGCCGGCGTGATCGCCGCCCTGAAGACGTACTGGATCGCGCTCATGGTGCGGCCCAGGTTGTTGAACCGGATTTGATGTTTAAGAAGAGACGCTGAAGATGGCCGCCGAAGGACACGCACCGACTGCGAGTGAGTACATCGTTCACCACCTCCAGCATTGGCAGGTCGACTGGAATCTCAATCCCGTGGTGCAGAAGTCGATCGTCGACTTCAACATCATCAACCTCGACTCGATCCTGTATGCGCTGGTCATCGGCGCGCTGGGCTGCTTCGTGCTGTGGCTCGCCGCGCGCAAGGCCACGCCGGGCGTGCCGGGTCGCTTCCAGGCCGCGGTCGAGATCCTGGTCGAGATGGTGGACAACCAGGCCAAGGCCAACATCCACAACGCCAAGAGCCGCAAGTTCATCGCGCCGCTCGCGCTCACGGTGTTCGTCTGGATCTTCCTGCTCAACGCCATGGACATGCTGCCGGTGGATCTGCTGCCGGCCATCTGGGCGAAGCTGCACGAAGTCGCCGGCCACGATCCGCACCATGCGTACATGCGCGTCGTGCCCACGGCCGACCTGTCCACCACGCTGGGCCTGTCGACCTCCGTGCTGCTGCTGTGCCTGATCTACAGCGTCAAGATCAAGGGCGCCGGCGGCTGGGCGCACGAACTGGTGACCGCGCCGTTCGGCACCAGCAAGAACCCCGCGTTTGCCGTGATCCTCGGCATCATCAACCTGCTCATGCAGATCATCGAGTACGTGGCCAAGACCGTGTCGCATGGCATGCGGCTGTTCGGCAACATGTACGCGGGCGAACTCGTTTTCATGCTGATCGCGCTCATGGGTGGTGCGATGGCTGCGTCGTTCTCGGGAGTGCTGTTGCCAGTGGGCCACGTCATTGCCGGTACTGTCTGGGCGATCTTCCACATTCTGGTGATCACGCTCCAGGCATTCATTTTCATGATGCTGACGCTCATTTATCTGGGCCAGGCTCATGAGGCCCACTGAGGCTCGGTTCCCTTTCGTTCTTTTTCTTTTGCATTCATCCAGTTAAATCTAAGGAGTCATCATGGAAGCATCCAACGTTCTCGGTCTCGTTGCCCTCGCCTGTGGTCTGATCGTCGGTCTCGGCGCTATCGGTGCATCGATCGGTATCGCCCTGATGGGTGGCAAGTTCCTGGAATCGTCGGCCCGTCAGCCCGAGCTGATGAACGACCTGCAGACCAAGATGTTCATCTTGGCCGGTCTGATCGACGCGGCCTTCCTGATCGGCGTGGCCATCGCCCTGCTGTTCGCGTTCGCCAACCCCTTCCTGTCCGCCCTGCCGAAGTAATCCGGTTTCAACGCCACTCTAGAAAGGTGTTGCCGTGAGTATCAACGCGACCCTGTTCGTTCAGGCCATCGTCTTCCTGTTGCTCGTGCTGTTCACGATGAGATTCGTGTGGCCGCCGATCGCGAAGGCTTTGGATGACCGGGCACAAAAGATCGCCGCGGGCCTGGCGGCCGCCGACAAGGCCAAGGCCGAACTGCAGTCCGCCAACCAGCGCGTCGAACAGGAACTGTCGGCGTCTCGCACCGAGACCGCCAGCCGTCTTGCCGACGCCGAGCGCCGCGCCCAGCAGATCATCGAAGAAGCCAAGGGCCGTGCGAACGAAGAGGCCAGCAAGATCGTCGCGGCTGCCCGCGACGAGGCCGAGCAGCAGACCGTGCGCGCCCGCGAAGCCCTGCGCGAGCAGGTCGCCGCGCTGGCCGTCAAGGGTGCCGAGCAGATCCTCCGCAAGGAAGTCGATGCCGGCGTCCATGCCGACCTGCTCCAGCGCCTGAAGACCGAGCTCTGAGGACGACATGGCCGAACTCGCGACCATTGCCCGTCCCTACGCTGAAGCGCTGTTCCAGGCCAGTGCCGGCAACCTCGACGCCACCGCCGGCTGGATCGACCAGCTGGCCGCCGTCGTCGGGAACCCGCAGCTGATGCAGTTCGCGGCCAATCCCAAGGTCGCGCCCGAGCAGGTCGTCGGCCTGGTCGCCGGCCTGTTGTCCCAGCCGCTGCCGGATCTCGGCACGAACTTCCTTCGCACCGTCCTCGACAACGGCCGCCTCGCGGCCGTTCCCGAGGTGGCGGTCCAGTTCCGTGCCCTCAAGAACGCCAGCAGCGGTTCGTCCGATGCGGTGATCTACAGCGCCTTCCCGATCGAAGGCGCCGCGCTGCAGGACATCGAGGCGGCGCTCGTGCGCCGCTTCGGTCGCAAGCTCAAGACGAGCGTCGCGATCGATCCCGAGCTGATCGGCGGCATCCGTGCCGTGGTCGGCGACGAGGTGCTCGACATGTCCGTCAAGGCCCGGCTCGAACAAATGAAAGCAGCGCTCACCGCCTGAGGCGGTCTGTCGCCGCGGTAAGCCCTATTTATTGAAAGAAGGAAAGAGTCATGCAACTCAATCCCGCAGAAATTTCCGAGCTGATCAAGAGCCGCATCGAAGGGCTTGGCGTCAGCGCAGACATCCGTAACCAGGGCACCGTGGTGTCGGTGACCGACGGCATCGTGCGCGTGCACGGCCTGTCGGACGCGATGCAGGGCGAAATGCTCGAGTTCCCGCCCACGGCCGACGGCGTCCCGTCGTACGGCCTGGCGCTGAACCTCGAGCGCGATTCCGTCGGCGCCGTGATTCTGGGCGAGTACGAGCACATCTCGGAAGGCGACACCGTCAAGTGCACGGGCCGCATCCTGGAAGTGCCGGTGGGCCCCGAGCTCATCGGCCGCGTGGTCAACGCGCTGGGCCAGCCGATCGACGGCAAGGGTCCGATCAACGCGAAGATGACCGACGTGATCGAGAAGGTCGCGCCGGGCGTGATCGCACGGAAGTCCGTCGACCAGCCGATGCAGACCGGCCTCAAGTCGATCGACTCGATGGTGCCCGTCGGCCGTGGCCAGCGCGAGCTGATCATCGGCGACCGCCAGACCGGCAAGACCGCCGTGGCGATCGACGCGATCATCAACCAGAAGGGTCAGAACATGACCTGCGTCTACGTCGCGATCGGCCAGAAGGCTTCGTCGATCAAGAACGTGGTGCGCGCTCTCGAACAAGCCGGCGCGATGGACTACACCATCGTGGTGGCCGCATCGGCGTCGGAATCGGCCGCCATGCAGTACGTGTCGGCCTACTCGGGCTGCACGATGGGCGAATACTTCCGCGACCGCGGCCAGGACGCCCTGATCGTCTATGACGACCTGTCGAAGCAGGCCGTGGCCTACCGCCAGGTGTCGCTGCTGCTGCGCCGCCCGCCGGGCCGCGAAGCCTACCCCGGCGACGTGTTCTATCTCCACAGCCGCCTGCTCGAGCGCGCGGCCCGCGTGAACGCCGACTACGTCGAAGCCTTCACCAAGGGCGAAGTCAAGGGCAAGACCGGTTCGCTGACCGCGCTGCCGATCATCGAAACGCAGGCCGGCGACGTGTCCGCCTTCGTGCCGACCAACGTGATCTCGATCACCGACGGCCAGATCTTCCTGGAGACCAACCTGTTCAACGCCGGTATCCGTCCCGCCATCAACGCCGGTATCTCGGTGTCGCGCGTGGGTTCGTCGGCACAGACCAAGGCGATCAAGGGCCTGTCGGGCGGTATCCGTACCGACCTCGCGCAGTACCGTGAACTGGCTGCGTTCGCGCAGTTCGCTTCCGACCTCGACGAAGCCACCCGCAAGCAGCTCGACCGCGGTGCCCGCGTGACCGAACTGCTGAAGCAGGCCCAGTACAGCCCGCTGTCCATCTCGCTGATGAGCGCGTCGCTGTTCGCGGTCAACAAGGGCTTCATGGACGATCTCGACGTCAAGAAGGTCCTGGCCTTCGAGCACGGCCTGCACCAGTTCCTCAAGACCAGCCACGCGGCCCTGCTCGACAAGGTCGAACAGGCCAAGGCGATCGACAAGGACTCGGAAGCCGAACTGCACGCGGCGATCACCTCGTTCAAGAAGTCGTTCGCCTGATCGACCCCCAAAGGAATCCTCATGGCAGCTGGTAAGGAAATCCGCGGCAAGATCAAATCGGTGGAGAACACCAAGAAGATCACCAAGGCCATGGAAATGGTGGCCGCGTCGAAGATGCGCAAGGCGCAGGAACGCATGCGCGCCGCCCGCCCCTACAGCGAGAAGATCCGCAACATCGCGGCCAACCTCGGCCAGGCGAATCCGGAGTACACGCACGCGTTCATGAAGGAGAACGAGGCCAAGGCCGCGGGCTTCATCGTCGTCACGACCGACAAGGGTCTGTGCGGCGGCATGAACACCAACGTGCTGCGCGCCGTCACCGCCAAGCTGCGCGAGCAGCAGTCGGCCGGCAACGCGGTCGAGGCGGTCGCCATCGGCAACAAGGGCCTGGGCTTCCTCAACCGGATCGGCGCACGCGTGGTGTCGCATGTCACCCAGCTGGGAGACACGCCGCACCTCGACAAGCTGATCGGCCCGGTCAAGGTCCTGCTCGACGCGTACGCCGAGGGCAAGCTGAGCGCCGTGTACCTGTGCTACACGAAGTTCATCAACACGATGCGCCAGGAATCGGTGGTCGAGCAGCTGCTGCCGCTCGCTTCCGAGACGCTGCAGGTCGAGAGCGGCCAGCACGCCTGGGACTACATCTACGAGCCCGATGCGCAGAGCGTCATCGACGAGCTGCTGGTGCGCTACGTTGAGTCGCTGGTCTACCAGGCCGTGGCCGAGAACATGGCGTCCGAGCAATCGGCGCGCATGGTCGCGATGAAGGCCGCCACCGACAACGCGGGCAACGTGATCAGCGAGCTGAAGCTGGTCTACAACAAGACCCGCCAGGCCGGCATCACGAAGGAGCTTTCGGAAATCGTGTCGGGCGCGGCCGCGGCGGCGGGCGTCTGATCGAGGCAATGCACAGGGCCACATTGCCCACGGGTTCGCACGCGGACCGGTGACAACGGCCCAGCTCATAAGAAGGGGACCCGACTCAATGAAGAAACTTCTCGCCCTGGTAGCCGTGGCTGCCGCTCTGACCGCCTGTTCCAAGAAGGAAGAGGCACCGGCACCCGCGCCCGCTCCGGCGGCCGCACCGGCTCCGGCGCCTGCTCCCGCTGCATCGGCTCCCGCCGCGGCACCGGCAGCGCCCGCTTCGGCACCGGCCGCAGCAGCACCGACGGCTTCGGCCGCCGACCTGCCGCAAGAGTGCAACGACTACCTGACGAAGGTCAGCGCCTGCGTCGCCTCGCAAAGCGGTGCCGCCGCCGACGCAATGAAGGCCAGCCTCGACCAGACCAAGGCAACCTGGGCTTCGATGGGCGCCGACAAGGCCGCCCTGGGCCAGGCCTGCAAGGCTGCGTCGGACGCTTTCGCCGCGCAAGCCACGGCGATGAAGTGCTGAGCACGGCGAGCGCAGAGATCCGAACGCATCGTCATTGACCTCGAGGATGCCGGCCCGGCCGGCATTCTTGCAAAAGCGGCCCGCATTGGCACCAGGACGCTTCTGCAAGAACCTGTCGCAAATTTATTGAGAATCCATCCAGAAGGAAACGCCATGGCTGAAGGAAAAATTGTCCAATGTATCGGCGCCGTGGTCGACGTGGAGTTCCCGCGTGACCAGATGCCCAAGGTGTACGACGCCTTGAAGTTCGAAGGCAGCGCGCTGACCCTCGAAGTGCAACAACAGCTCGGTGATGGCGTGGTGCGCACGATTGCGCTGGGCTCGTCGGACGGCCTGCGCCGCGGCCTCGTCGTGACCAACACCGGCGCACCCATCACGGTGCCGGTCGGCAAGGCCACCCTCGGCCGCATCATGGACGTGCTGGGCGCGCCCATCGACGAGCGCGGTCCCGTCAGCCAGGAGCTGACCGCCCCCATCCACCGCAAGGCCCCCGCGTACGACGAACTGTCGCCCTCGCAGGACCTGCTGGAAACCGGCATCAAGGTGATCGACCTGGTGTGCCCGTTCGCCAAGGGCGGCAAGGTGGGCCTGTTCGGCGGCGCCGGCGTGGGCAAGACCGTGAACATGATGGAACTCATCAACAACATCGCGAAGGCCCACTCGGGTCTGTCGGTGTTCGCCGGCGTGGGTGAACGTACCCGCGAAGGCAACGACTTCTATCATGAAATGTCGGACGCCAAGGTGGTGGACCTCGACGACCTGCCGAACTCGAAGGTGTCGATGGTCTACGGCCAGATGAACGAACCCCCGGGCAACCGTCTGCGCGTGGCGCTGACCGGCCTGACCATCGCCGAGTCGTTCCGCGACGAAGGCCGCGACGTTCTGTTCTTCGTCGACAACATCTACCGCTACACGCTGGCCGGTACCGAAGTGTCGGCACTGCTGGGCCGCATGCCTTCCGCCGTGGGCTACCAGCCGACGCTGGCCGAGGAAATGGGCCGCCTGCAAGAGCGGATCACCTCGACCAAGGTCGGTTCGATCACCTCGATCCAGGCCGTGTACGTTCCCGCTGACGACTTGACCGACCCGTCGCCCGCCACCACCTTCGCCCACCTGGACTCGACCGTGGTGCTGTCGCGCGACATCGCTTCGCTCGGTATCTACCCCGCCGTGGATCCGCTGGACTCGACCTCGCGCCAGCTCGACCCGAACGTGGTCGGCGAAGAGCACTACAACGTGGCCCGTGCCGTGCAAGGCACGCTGCAGCGCTACAAGGAACTGCGCGACATCATCGCCATTCTGGGCATGGACGAACTGGCGCCCGACGACAAGCTCGCCGTGGCCCGCGCCCGCAAGATCCAGCGTTTCCTGTCGCAGCCCTTCCACGTGGCCGAAGTGTTCACGGGCTCGCCCGGCAAGTACGTGCCGCTGTCGGAAACCATCCGCGGCTTCAAGATGATCGTGAACGGCGAAGCCGACCACCTGCCGGAACAGGCGTTCTACATGGTGGGCAGCATCGACGAAGCGTTCGAGAAGGCCAAGAAGGTCGCTTAAGAAGGAATCACCATGGCAGGCACCATTCATGTGGACGTGGTCAGCGCGGAAGAGTCGATCTTCTCGGGCGAAGCCAGGTTCGTCGCGCTGCCCGGTGAAGCCGGTGAGCTCGGCATCTATCCGCGCCACACCCCGCTGATCACGCGCATCCGCCCCGGCGCCGTGCGCATCGAAACGGCCGACGGCAACGAGGAGTTCGTCTTCGTCGCCGGCGGCATCCTCGAAGTGCAGCCGAACGCCGTGACCGTGCTGTCGGACACCGCGATCCGCGGCAAGGACCTCGACGACGAGAAGGCCAACCAGGCCAAGGCCGCCGCCGAGGAAGCGCTGAAGAACGCCAAGAGCGACATCGACATCGCGATGGCGCAATCGGAACTGGCCGTGATGGCCGCGCAGATCGCAGCGCTGCGCAAGTACCGCCAGAAGAAGTAAGCCCGCGCGCTTGCTCCTCGCAAAAGCCGCCCCTCGAGGCGGCTTTTTTTTCGTCCCGGCCCGGGGCGGAGCGGGCCCGTCAAGATCGAATCGAGTCATCTTCGATCCGAATATGGTCGAAGTTCAGCCTTGCCCGGCTGAAGCCGGCCTCCTAGTATTCGCCTTCGCCCGCCGGCCTCGATGCCGCCGGGTCCCGACAAAGAACCGGAGACAAGCGCGCGTGGCACCCTGGAGCGGCATCACTGCGGACGAAATGCGTTTGCTGGAGACCACCTTCTGGTCGGCCGGCGGTTCGCGCCATGCCATGGCCGAGGAGCTCGGCTTCTCCAAGAGCAAGGCCAATGCGCTCATCGCCGGGCTGCTCGAGCAGGGCCTGCTGGCCGAAGCCGGCCTGCAGCGCTCCTCGGGCGGACGCCGCCCCGAAAACCTCCAGCTCCATGCCGACCTCGGCGTGCTCGTGGGCGTCGACATCGGCGCCACCAGCCTCGGCGTCGCCGTGCTGCAGCCCGACCTCACGGTGCTCGCGCAGCACGAGGAAGCGGCCGACGTGCGCGACGGCCCCGCGGTCGTGCTGGCGCGCGTGCGTGCGCTGATGCGCGAGCTGCTGGGCCGCTGCGGCCGCACGGCGCGCGACGTGTTCGGCATCGGCATCGGCGTGCCCGGACCGGTCAACTTCGAGATCGGCCAGCTCGTCAATCCGCCGCTGATGCCGGCCTGGGACAGCTTCTCGATCCGCGACTACCTGCGCGAGGACTATGCCGCGCCGGTGTTCGTCGACAACGACGTCAACCTGATGGCGCTCGGCGAGCTCTGGCGCCTCAAGCGCTCGCTCTCCAACTTCCTCGTCATCAAGATCGGTACCGGCATCGGCTGCGGCATCGTCTGCCACGGCGAGGTCTATCGCGGCGCCGCCGGTTCGGCCGGAGACGTGGGCCACATCTGCGTCGACCAGGAAGGGCCGCGCTGCCATTGCGGCAACCTGGGCTGCGTCGAGGCGATGGCGGCCGGTCCCGCGATCACGCGCATGGCGGTGCAGGCGGCCGAGGCCGGCGAGAGCGCCGTGCTGGCCGAGGTGCTGCGCAGCCAGGGCCGCATCGAGGCCCTCGACGTGGGCCAGGCCAGCCGCGCCGGCGATCCCGCGGCCAACGCCATCGTGCAGCGCGCGGGCAACCTCATCGGCCAGATGCTGGCTTCGGTCGTCAACTTCTTCAATCCGTCGCATGTGTTCATCGGCGGCGGCATCACGCGCATCGGCCCGCTGTTCCTCGCGGCCGTGCGGCAAAGCGTCTACCAGCGCTCGCTCGCGCTGTCGACGCGCCACCTCGAGATCCAGTACACGCCGCTGGCCGCGCAGGGCGGCCTGATCGGCGCCGGCGTGCTCGCGATGCAGCAGAGCCTCAAGGCGAGGGGGATCGCGCCATGAGCGAAGCGCAGAACAAGACCAGCGTGGCCGTCGAATTCGACGACGTGCGGAAATCCTTCGGCCCGGTGCAGGTGCTGCACGGCGTGAGCTTCGCGCTCGCGCCCGGCAAGGTCTACGGCCTGCTCGGCGAGAACGGCGCGGGCAAGTCCACGCTGATGAAGATTCTCTCGGGCTACGAGGGCCTCACGGGCGGCACGCTGCGCATCAACGGCCAGCCGCAGCAGTTCGCCGGCTCGCGCGATGCCGAGGCGCTGGGCATCGTGCTGATCCACCAGGAGTTCAACCTCGCCGAGGACCTGAGCATCGCGCAGAACATCTTCCTCGGCCACGAGAAGAAGAAGGGCCTGTTCCTCGACGACGCCGCGATGGAGCGCGAGGCCGCCGCCGCGCTGGCCGCAGTGGGGCTGCAGGCCGACCCGCGCACCAAGGTGCGCCGGCTCATCGTGGCCGAGAAGCAGCTGGTGGAGATCGCCAAGGCCATCGCGCGCCGCGCGCGCCTCCTGGTGATGGACGAGCCCACCGCCACGCTCACGCCCGGCGAGACCGAGCGCCTGTTCAAGCTGATCGCGCAGCTGCGCGCCGACGGCGTGACCATCGTCTACATCTCGCACAAGCTCGACGAGGTCGAGCGCGTGACCGACGAGGTGATCGTGATGCGCGACGGCCGCTTCGTCGCGCGTTCGCCCACGGCCGAGGTCACGCGCCAGCAGATGGCCAACCTGATGGTGGGCCGCGAGCTGGCCGACCTCTATCCGCCGCGCGACCCGGTGTCGGCCGCGCAGGCGCCCGCGATGCGCGTGCAGGGCTTCAGCGTGCCCGGCTGGGCACGGGACGCGAGCTTCGAGGTGCGCCCCGGCGAGATCCTCGGCTTCGCGGGCCTGGTCGGCGCCGGTCGCACCGAGCTGTTCGAAGGCCTGCTGGGCCTGCGGCCCGCGGCCGGCAGCGTCGAGATGCTCGGGCGCGCGGTGCCCGGCGGCAAGGGCTGGCGCAGCCCGCGCGATGCCGCGAAGCACGGCCTCACCTACCTGAGCGAGGACCGCAAGGGCAAGGGCCTGCACGTGCACTTCGGCCTGCGCCAGAACCTCACGCTGATGGCGCTCGAGCGCTACGCCACGCCCTGGCTCAAGCCCGAGGCCGAGCGCGGCGCGCTGGCCGAGGCGGTCAAGGACTACGGCATCCGCGCCGGCTCGCTCGAGGTCAAGGCCTCGTCGCTGTCGGGCGGCAACCAGCAGAAGCTCGCGCTCGCCAAGGTGCTGCAGCCGCGCCCGCGCGTGGTGGTGCTCGACGAGCCCACGCGCGGCGTCGACGTGGGCGCCAAGCGCGACATCTACTTCCTGGTCCAGCGCCTGGCGCGCGAGGGCTTGGCCGTGATCGTCATCTCGTCCGAGCTCATGGAGCTGATCGGCCTGTGCCACCGCGTCGCGGTGATGCGCGCGGGCCGGCTGGTCGCCACGCTCGACGCCGACCACCTGAGCGAAGAAGCGCTCATCGCCCACGCCACCGGCGCGCACTGAGCCACGACCCACACCCGGCCCCCATGAACAACAGCCCCGAACCCACCGCCGACACCCACCGCGCCCAGCCCAAGGCGCGCTGGACCGAGCACCTGCACGGCCTCGGCCCCGTCATCGGCCTGGTGCTGCTGTGCATCGCCGGCACCCTGCTCAACGGCGACTTCGCCACCGTCGACAACGCGATGAACGTGCTCACGCGCACCGCCTTCATCGGCATCATCGCGGTCGGCATGTGCTTCGTGATCATCTCGGGCGGCATCGACCTGTCGGTGGGCTCGATGGCCGCGCTGATCGCGGGCAGCGTGATCATGTTCATCAACTGGGCCGGCCCGGCCACCGGCTCGCCGCTGATGGCGGTGATGCTCGGCGCCGTGCTCGCGGTGGTGCTGGGCGCGCTGTTCGGCCTCGCGCACGGCCTGCTCATCACCAAGGGCCGCATCGAGCCCTTCATCGTCACGCTGGGCACGCTCGGCATCTTCCGCGCCTACCTCACCTACTTCGCCGACGGCGGCGCGCTCACGCTCGACAACGAGCTGTCGGACCTCTACGCGCCGGTCTACTACGCGAGCCTCGCGGGCATCCCGGTGCCGGTGTGGGTGTTCGTCATCGTCGCCATCGTCGGCGGCGTGATCCTCAACCGCACCGCCTACGGCCGCTACGTGCAGGCCATCGGCTCCAACGAACAGGTGGCACGCTACGCCGCGGTCGACGTCGACCGCGTGAAGATCCTGACCTACGTGCTGCTCGGCGTCTGCGTGGGCATCGCCACGCTGCTGTACGTGCCGCGCCTGGGCTCGGCCTCGCCGACCACGGGCCTCTTGTGGGAGCTCGAGGCGATCGCCGCGGTGATCGTCGGCGGCACCGCGCTCAAGGGCGGCGCGGGCAGCATCACCGGCACCGTGGTGGGCGCGATCCTGCTCTCGGTCATCAGCAACATCCTGAACCTCACCAGCATCATCAGCGTGTACCTGAATGCCGCGGTGCAGGGCTTCGTGATCATCATCGTGGCCTTCCTCCAGCGAGGAAAGCGATGACGCCGTTGGGCGTGGCCACACCTGGTTCCTTCCCGTTCCGTTCCATCCACCAAGAGGAGACATCAGCATGACCCGTTTCACCCGACGCATCGCGCTCACGGCCGTGGCCGCCGCGGCATTCGCCAGCCTGCCCGCGCTCGCCGCGGACAAGGTCAACCTCGGCGTTTCGATCCCCGCCGCCACCCACAGCTTCATGGGCGGCATCAACTACTGGGCCAACCAGGCGAAGAAGGATCTCGAGAAGGAACACAAGGACCTGAAGATCACGATCAAGACCGCCGCCAACGCGCCCGAGCAGGCCAACCAGCTGCAGGACCTGTCGACGGTCACCAAGATCAACGCGCTGGTCGTGTTCCCGTTCGAATCGGCCGCGCTGACCAAGCCGGTCGCGCAGGTCAAGGCCAAGGGCGCCTACGTCACCGTGGTCGACCGCGGCCTGACCGACACCAGCGCGCAGGACGCCTACGTGGCCGGCGACAACACCGCCTTCGGCCGCATCCCGGCCGAGTACATCGTCAAGCAGCTCGGCGGCAAGGGCAACGTGGTGGCATTGCGCGGCATCGCGACCACGCTCGACAACGAGCGCATGGACGCCTTCAACGCGGTGCTCAAGAACAGCCCCGACGTGAAGCTGCTCGACGCCAAGTACGCCAACTGGAACCGCGACGACGCCTTCAAGGTCACGCAGGACTACCTCACGCGCTTCAAGCAGATCGACGCCATCTGGGCCGCCGACGACGACATGGCCGTGGGCGTGCTCAAGGCGATCGAACAAGCCAAGCGCGACGACATCAGAATCGTGTTCGGCGGCGCCGGCGCCAAGGGCATGGTCAAGACCATCATGGACGGCAAGGACAAGCGCATCACGGCCGACGTGAGCTACTCGCCCAAGTTCATCTACGACGCCATCAAGCTCACGGCCGAGGCGCGCCTGAAGGGCGAGAAGCTGCCCGCGACCACGATCATCCCGTCGGTGCTGATCACCAAGGACAACGCCAAGGACTTCTACCACCCGAACTCGCCGTTCTGAACGGGATCGGCCGGCCGGCCGATCGCTTCGCTCCCTCTCCCCGCGGGGAGGGGGAACCCCGTCTCTGGAACCTCAAGGAGTTGGATGACCGACACCCCCCATCGCAAGCTGCGCTACGCCATGGTCGGCGGCGGCCGCGATGCCTTCATCGGCGGCGTGCACCGCAAGGCGATCGCGCTCGACGGCCAGATCGAACTCGTGGCCGGCGCGCTGTCCTCCGATCCCGCCAAGGCGCGCGCCTCGGGCGCCGACCTCGGCCTGGCCGACGCGCGCAACCATGGCGACTGGCAGGCCCTGCTGGCCGATGAACTGAAGCGGCCCGCCGGCGAGCGCATCGACTTCGTCTCGATCGTCACGCCCAACCACGTGCACTACCCGGTGGCGCGGGCCTTCGTCGAGGCCGGCTTCCACGTGGTGTGCGACAAGCCGCTGGTCCACACGCGCGAGCAGGCCGATGCACTGGTCGCCAGCGTGGCGGCACAGGGCACGATCTTCGGCGTCACCTACAACTACACCGGCTACCCCATGGTGCGGCAGGCCCGCGCGATGATCCGCGCGGGCGAGCTCGGCACGCTGCGCAAGGTGGTCGTGGAATACAACCAGGGCTGGCTCGCGAGCCAGCTCGAGGGCACCGGCAACAAGCAGGCCGACTGGCGCACCGACCCCGCGCGCAGCGGCGCGGCCGGCGCCATCGGCGACATCGGCTCGCATGCGGAGAACCTCGTCGCCACGCTGACCGGCCTCGAGATCGAGAGCCTGTGCGCCGACCTCACGGCGCACGTGGCCGGCCGCCAGCTCGACGACGACGGCAGCCTGTTGCTGCGCTACCAGGGCGGCGCGCGCGGCGTGCTCATCGCCTCGCAGATCAGCACCGGCCTCGAGAACGACCTGCGCGTGCGCATCGCGGGCACCCTGGGCACGCTCGAGTGGCACCAGGAACAGCCGAGCCGGCTGCTGCACCTGCCGCACGACGGGCCGCTGCGCGTGCTCACGCGCGGCGCCCCCTGGCTGCACGAGTCGGCGCGCCGCGCGAGCCGCCTGCCCGCGGGCCATCCCGAGGGCTTCATCGAGGCCTTCGCCAACGTCTATGCGGGCGTCGCCGCCGACATCCGCGCGCGCCTCGAAGGCCGGCGCGCCGATCCGCTGGACGCCGACTATCCGCGCGTGGAGGATGGGGCGCGCGGCGTGCGCTTCGTCGAGCGCACGGTGGCCTCGGCGCGAAGCGATTTAAAGTGGACGCCCTGGTGATGCCGCGGCCCCGCACCCGCGGGGCCCGCGCGCATCGCCTCCGGCGCCCATGACCTCCTTCCCCGACTCCAAGCCCTTAGCAACGCCAACGCCCTGGGCCCGCGCCCTGGGCCGCCGCGCGCTCGCGCAGTGGCCGCTCAAGCTGATCGGCAACACCCTCGCCACCATCGGCTTCTTCCCGCTGTACTTCTGGGTCATGCGGCATTCGGGCGAGGCCTGGGTGCTGCCGCTCACGCCGATCGACCGGCTCGTCGCCTTCTGGCCCGCGCTGCTGCCGGTGTACCTGTCGCTGTGGCTCTACATCGCGCTGCCGGTGCTGTTCTCGCGCGACCGGCGCGAACTCACGGCGTTCTCGCTGGCCTGCGCGCTGATGACGACCATCGCGCTCGTCGTGTTCTGGTGCCTGCCGACCGCGATCCCCAACTTCACCATCGACACCAGTCCCGGCACCACGCTGCACTTCCTCAAGACCAAGGACTCGGCGGGCAATGCCTTTCCCTCGCTGCATGTCTCGTTCTCGGTGTTCGCCTGCGTGGTGCTCGCGCGCCAGCTGCGCAGCGTGGGCGCGCCCGCCTGGCTGCGCGGCCTCAACATCGCGTGGGCCGCGGGCATCGTCTACTCGACCATGGCGGTGCGCCAGCACGTGCTGATCGACGTGGGCGGCGGCTTCGTGCTGGGCGTGGTGTTCGGGCTGGCCACGCGCGTGCGCGCGGCGGCGAGCGGCACGAGCGGCATCGCCGGGGCCGGCCGCGCGGCGTAGACCGATCGCGGTATTCCGCGCCGCGGGGGCGCCCTGTACAAACCGGGGCATCGTCGAGCCTTCGACACGCCGCGCCCGGAGCCGCCCCATGAAGACCCTTCCCCTCGTCCTGGCCTTCCTCGCCGCCTGCGCCGCGGTGCTGCCCTGCACCGTGCTCGCCGGACCCGCGGTGGCGATCGACTATCCCGCGCGCAAGCCCGGCCTGTGGGAGATGCGCAGCGACGACGGCAGCGGCGCGAAGGAGGGCAGCCACACCATGCAGCAGTGCATCGACGCGGCCACCGACAAGGCCCTGCGCGAGATGGGCCAGGGCATGGGCCGCAGCCTGTGCTCGAAGCAGGACCTGCGCGCCGAGGGCGGCAAGCTGGTGATCGACTCGGTCTGCAAGATCGGCAGCACCACCGCCACCTCGCGCGCCGTGATGAGCGGCGACTTCGGCTCGGCCTACCGCGTGGAAAGCAGGTCGACCTACAGCCCGCCGCTGATGGGCCGCAGCGAAGGCATGGCCGTCGTCGAGGCGAAGTGGGTCGGCCCTTGCAAGGCCGGCCAGAAGCCCGGCGACATGGTGATGGCCAACGGCATGAAGATGAACGTGCTCGAGATGACGGCCGCGCGCCGCGGCAAGCAACCCTGAGCACCCGGGACAGGCGCGCCGGGTAGGCGCCGGCCCACGGCGCCTCGCGGCATCCGGACCGAGGCGCCGCGGGCCGCGAGCGCCTACGATGGCATGCCATGCCCGCGCAGGAAGAAGATCTCGTCGTCGCGCGCCCCGAGGGCCTGTACTGCCCGCCGGGCGATTTCTACATCGACCCCTGGCGGCCGGTCGCGCGCGCCGTCATCACGCACGCGCACTCCGACCATGCGCGCACCGGCCACGGCCACTACCTCGCCCACACCGACAGCGCCGGCACCTTGCGCGCGCGCCTGGGCGCCGACATCCCGCTGCAGACGCTGCCCTACGGCGAGGCGATCGAGCACCGTGGCGTGCGCGTGTCGCTGCATCCGGCCGGCCACGTGCTGGGCTCGGCGCAGGTGCGGCTCGAACACGGCGGCCGGGTCTGGGTGGCCTCGGGCGACTACAAGACCGAGCCCGACGGCACCTGCGCGCCCTTCGAGCCGGTGCCCTGCGACACCTTCATCACCGAGTCCACCTTCGGCCTGCCGATCTATCGCTGGCCCTCGCAGGCGCAGCTCATCGCGGAGATCGACGCCTGGTGGCGCGCCAATGCCGAGGCCGGCCGCGCCTCGGTGCTGTTCTGCTATGCCTTCGGCAAGGCGCAGCGCATCCTGCATGGCGTCGACGCCTCGATCGGGCCGATCGTCGTGCACGGCGCGGTCGAGCCGCTCAATGCGGTCTACCGCGCCGCGGGCGTGGCGCTGCCGGCCACCTTGCGCGTCACCGATCCCGGCGTCGACGCGGCGCTGCTGAAGCGCGCGCTGGTGCTGGCGCCGCCCTCGGCACAGGGCACGCCGTGGATGAAGCGCTTCGGCGCCTATGCCGATGCCTTCGCGAGCGGCTGGATGCAGTTGCGCGGCACGCGGCGCCGGCGCGGCGTCGACCGCGGCTTCGTGATGTCGGACCATGCGGACTGGCCCGGGCTGCAGCAGGCGATCGCGGGCACGGGCGCCGAGCGCGTGTTCGTCACCCATGGCAGCGTGCAGGTGATGGTGCGCTGGCTGTCGGAGAACGGGCTCGACGCGCAGGGCTTCAAGACCGAGTACGGCGACGAGGACGACCAGGAAGCGCCGCCGCCCGCCGGGGAGGCGGCGCCGGCATGAAGGACTTCGCCGCGCTCTACCGCGAGCTCGATGCCAGCACCTCGAGCCTCGCCAAGCAGGCTGCGCTGCAGCGCTATCTGCGCGCGGCCGACCCGGCCGATGCCGCCTGGGCCGTCTACTTCCTCGCGGGCGGCAAGCCGCGCCAGCTGGTGCCGACCAAGCTGCTGCGCCTGCTCGCGCAGGAGGCCGCGGGCCTGCCCGAGTGGCTGTTCGACGAGAGCTACGAGGCCGTCGGCGACCTCGCCGAAACCATCGCGCTGCTGCTGCCGCCGCCGAGCGAAACGCACGAGCTCGGGCTCGCGGCCTGGGTCGAGCAGCACCTCTTGCCGCTGCGCGAGGCCGCGAAGGCCGCGCCCGAGGAACTGGCCGACAGGCTGCGCGCGCAGTGGCGCCGGCTCGCGGCCGAGGAGCGGCTGGTCTACTTCAAGCTCATCACCGGCGCCTTCCGCGTCGGCGTGTCGAAGCTGCAGGTCACGCAGGCGCTCGCGGCGGTCGGTGGCATCGATGCCAAGCGCGTCGCGCAGCGGCTCATGGGCTACACCCACATCGGCGCGCGGCCGCAGGCCGGCGACTACGGCACGCTGATCGCGCCCGAATCGGATGCCGAGCAGGTCCAGAAGACCAGCGGGCAGCCCTATCCCTTCTTCCTCGCGCATCCGTTCAACCTGCCGCTCGAGCAGTTCGACGCGGCGCTGGGGCCGCCCTCGGACTGGATCGTCGAATGGAAGTGGGACGGCATCCGCGCGCAACTCGTGAAGCGCGCGGGCGTGGCATGGCTGTGGTCGCGCGGCGAGGAACTGGTGACCGAGCGCTTCCCCGAACTCGCGGCGCTCGGCGAGGCGCTGCCCGACGGCACGGTGGTCGACGGCGAGATCGCCGTGTGGCGCGACGGCCGGGTGCAGCCTTTCGCCGAGCTGCAGAAGCGCATCGGCCGCAAGACGCTGGGCGCGAAGCTGCTGCGCGAGATCCCGGTGGTGCTGCTGGCCTACGACCTGCTCGAGTGGGAGGGCCGCGACCTGCGCGCGCTGCCGCAGGCCGAGCGCCGCGCGCTGCTCGACGAGCTGGTCGCGCGCCTTGCGCATCCGCTGCTGCTGCCGAGTCCGATGCTCGAGGGCGCCGACTGGGCCGATCTCGCGCGCCAGCGCGAGGCGGCGCGCAGCATGGGCGTCGAAGGGATGATGCTCAAGCGCCGCAGCGCGCAGTACGGCGTGGGCCGCACCAAGGACGTGGGCGTGTGGTGGAAGTGGAAGATCGATCCGCTGAGCATCGACGCGGTGCTGGTCTATGCGCAACGCGGCCATGGCCGCCGCGCCAGCCTCTACAGCGACTACACCTTCGCCGTGTGGGACGGTCCGCCCGAACAGGCCGAGCGCAAGCTCGTGCCTTTCGCGAAGGCCTACTCGGGCCTCACCGATGCCGAGATGGCGCGTGTCGACGCGGTCATCCGCAAGACCACCATCGAGAGCTTCGGGCCGGTGAAGAGCGTCAGGCCCACGCTGGTGTTCGAACTCGGCTTCGAGGGCATCGCGCGCAGCGCGCGCCACAAGAGCGGCATCGCGGTGCGCTTTCCGCGCATGCTGCGCTGGCGCGAGGACAAGCCGGTGCAAGAGGCCGACACGCTGCAGACGCTGGCCGCGCTGCTGCCGTCATGAACCAGGCGGTCAAGGCGGCGCTCGACGCCTGGTTCGCCGCGCGCGGCTGGAAGCCCTTCAAGTTCCAGCGCGAGGTCTGGAAGGCCGTGGCGCAGGGCCGCTCGGGCCTGCTGCATGCGACCACCGGCGCGGGCAAGACCTATGCCGTGTGGCTCGGCGCGCTGCTGGCCCATGCGCAGGCCGCGCGGCCGCGCAAGGAAGGCGCGCGGCCGGCACCGGCGCCGCCGCTCAACGTGCTGTGGCTCACGCCGATGCGCGCGCTCGCGGCCGACACCCTGCGCGCGCTCCAGCAGCCGCTGGAGGCGCTCGGTGCCGGCGTGCAGCCCTGGAGCGCGGGCGCGCGCAGCGGCGACACCTCCTCGGCCGAGCGCAGCGCGCAGAACACGCGCCTGCCCACGGTGCTGGTCACCACGCCCGAGAGCCTGTCGCTGCTGCTCGCGCGCGCCGATGCCGGCGAGGTGCTGGGCACCGTGAAGATGGTGGTGGTCGACGAGTGGCACGAGCTGCTCGGCAACAAGCGCGGCGTGCAGGTGCAGCTCGCGCTCGCGCGGCTTCGTCGCTGGAACGCGGGGCTCGCGGTCTGGGGCATGTCGGCCACGCTCGGCAACCTGCACGAGGCGATGCATGCGCTGCTGGGCCACGGCGACGGCGTGCTGGTGCAGGGCCAGGTGCCGAAGAAGCTGGTCATCGATTCGCTGCTGCCGGGCCGCGCCGAGCGCTTTCCCTGGGGCGGCCACCTGGGCCTCACGATGCTGCCGCAGGTGCTCGAGGAGATCGCGGCCAGCAGCACCACGCTGGTCTTCACCAACACGCGCTCGCAGTCGGAGATCTGGTACCAGGCGATGCTCGAGGCGCGGCCCGAATGGGCCGGCACCATCGCGCTGCACCACGGCTCGCTCGACCGCGAGGTGCGCGAGTGGGTCGAGCTGGGCCTCAAGAGCGGCGAGCTCAAGGCCGTGGTCTGCACCTCGAGCCTGGACCTCGGCGTCGACTTCCTGCCGGTGGAGCGCGTGTTGCAGATCGGCTCGCCCAAGGGCGTGGCGCGGCTGCTGCAGCGCGCGGGCCGCTCGGGCCATGCGCCGGGCCGGCCCTCGCGCATCACGCTGGTGCCCACGCACAGCATCGAGATGGTCGAGGGCGCGGCGGCGCGCGCCGCGATCGCCGAGGGCCACATCGAGGCGCGCCATTCGCCCGACCAGCCGCTCGACGTGCTGGTGCAGCACCTCGTGACCGTGGCGCTCGGCGGCGGCTTCGTGCCCGACGATCTCTACGAGGAGGTGCGCGGCACGGCCGCCTATGCCGGCCTCACGCGCGCGCACTGGGCCTGGTGCCTGGACTTCGTCGCGCAAGGCGGCGCCTCGCTCGCGGCCTATCCCGACTACAGGCGCGTGGTGCCCGATGCGCAAGGCGTGTGGCGCGTGCCCGATGCGCGGCTCGCGCGGCGCCACCGCATGAACATCGGCACCATCGTGAGCGACGCGAGCATGGCGGTGCAGTACCTCGGCGGCGCGAAGATCGGCAGCGTGGAGGAGGGCTTCGTCGCGCGCATGAAGCCCGGCGACTGCTTCCTGTTCGGCGGCCGGCTGCTCGAGCTGGTGCGCATCCACGACATGACGGCCTGGGTGCGGCGCGCCAGCGGCCAGCGGCCCGCGGTGCCGCGCTGGAATGGCGGGCGCATGCCGCTGTCGAACACGCTGGCCGACGCGGTGGTGCAGCAGCTCGCGCTGGCCGACCAGGGCCTGTGGGAGTCGCCCGAGCTGCGCTGCGTGCGGCCGCTGCTCGAGCTGCAGCAGCAGTGGTCGGCATTGCCCACGCCGCGAACGCTGCTGGCCGAGACGCTGAAGACGCGCGAGGGCTGGCACCTGTTCCTCTATCCCTTCGCGGGCCGCCACGTGCACCTGGGGCTCGCGAGCCTGCTGGCCTGGCGCGTGGCGCAGCACGAGGCGCGCACCTTCTCGATCGCGGTCAACGACTACGGCTTCGAACTGCTGAGCGCGAGCGAGGTCGACTGGCCCGCGCGGCTGCCCGAGGTGCTCGGCATGCCGGCGGGCGACGCGGCACAGGCGCATGAGGCACTGCTGCACGAGGTGCTGGCCTCGCTCAACGCGGGAGAGCTCGCGCAGCGGCGCTTTCGCGAGATCGCGCGCGTGTCGGGGCTGATCTTCCAGGGCTATCCGGGCGAGAAGCGCAGCAGCCGGCAACTGCAGGCCTCGTCCTCGCTGTTCTGGGAGGTGTTCCGCAAGTACGACCCCGACAACGCGCTGCTCGCGCAGGCCGAGCGCGAGCTGCTGTCGCAGGAGCTCGAGATCGGCCGCCTCGCCGCCAGCCTCGCGCGCATGGGAACGCAGCAGCCGGTGCTGCGCGCGCTCGAGCGGCCGACGCCGTTCTCGTTTCCGCTGATGGTCGAGCTGTTCCGCGAGAAGCTGTCGAACGAGAACGTGGCCGACCGCATCGCGCGCATGGTCGAGCAGCTCGAGAAGGCGGCCGGCGGTGCCGTGACCGCGGGCGGTGCGGAGCGGGTGCGCGGCTCGCTGGCCTTCGGGCAGGAGGGCGCCGCCCGGCCGCCGGCACCGCGGCGCGAACGCCGGCGGCGGCCTTGACGCTTCAGCCGGCGCCGTGGGCCCTGGCCCAGCGCACGATGTCGGCCGCGCCCATCGCGCCGGCCTGGCGCGCGACCTCGCGGCCGCCCTTGAACAGCGCCAGGGTCGGGATGCTGCGGATGTTGAAGCGCGCGGCCAGCGCGGGCACGGCCTCGGTGTCGACCTTGGCGACGCGCACGCGCGGCTCGAGCTGCGCCGCGGCCTGCTCGTAGGCCGGTGCCATCTGGCGGCACGGGCCGCACCACGGGGCCCAGAAGTCGACCAGCACCGGGATCTCGTTGCGCGCGATGTGGCGGTCGAAGCTCGCCACGTCGGGCAGCGCGGCCGAATGGGCGCCGAACAGCGGCTTGTGGCAGTTGCCGCAGTCGGGCGCGCTGGCCAGTTGGGCCTCGCGCACCCGGTTGGTGGTGTGGCAGTGCGGGCAGACGATGTGCAGCGTGGGCGATTCGGTCATCCGGCAAAGCTAGGGGCGGGGCGAGCGAATTGCAAGTCGGACGCGGCCGCACGGTGCTTTTGCGACACTGGCCGGCGATGCGTTCCCTTCCGTCTTCTTCCACCTCCATGCCGCTGTCGCTCCAATGGGCGGGCGAAATGGTGCAGCTGCTGCCCGAGCGCGCGCTCTGGTGGCCGGCCGGGCGGGCGCTGTTCGTCGCCGACCTGCACCTGGGCAAGGCCGCCACCTTCCGCGCGCTGGGCCTGCCGGTGCCGGGCGGCACCACGCTCGAGAACCTCGCGCGGCTCGATGTGCTGATCGCGCGCCATGCGCCCGAGCGCCTGGTGTTCCTCGGCGACTTCCTGCATGCGGCGCCCGCGCGCACGGTGCTGCCCGTGGTGCGGGAGTGGCGCGAGCAGCATGCGGCGCTCGCGATGACGCTGGTGCGCGGCAACCACGACAGCCGCGCGGGCGATCCGCCGCCCGCGCTTCGCATCGAGGTGGTCGACGAGCCCTGGCTGCTCGGCCCCTTCGCCTGCTGCCACCATCCGCAGGCGCATCCCACGCACTTCGTGCTCGCGGGCCATCTGCACCCGGCGCGCCGGCTGCACGGGCCGGGGCGCGACAGCGTGCGGCTGCCGTGCTTCGTGCACGAGGAAGTACAAGGACAAGGTCAGGCCGTGCTGCCCGCCTTCGGCGAGTTCACGGGTGGCTGGACCATGGAGTCGGCGCCGGGTCGGCGCTTCTATGCGGTGGGTGGATCGACCGTGTGGGCGTTGCCCGCGGCCGAATGAGGAAGAGACTCAGAGCACCACGGGTTCGTCGGGCAGCTCGTTGCGGTCGGGTTCGTCGTCGCGCAGCGGGAAGTGCTCGACCAGCAGCGCCGACATCTCCTCGAGCGCCTGCGTGAGCCCGTCCTCGAAGCGGCCTTCGCGAAAGGCCGCGCCCATGCGCAGCGCCATCGCGCGCCAGTCGTCGTCGCTCACCCGTGCATCGATGCCGCGGTCGGCCACGATCTCGATCGCGTGCTCGGCCAAGAGCAGGTAGATCAGCACGCCGTTGTTGTGCTCGGTGTCCCACACGCGCAGCTTGCCGAACAGCGTGACCGCGCGCTGCCGTGCCGGCGCCTCGCGGCGCAGGTAGGACATCGGCAGGCCGGCCTCGATGCAGATGCGGATCTCGCCGCTGTGGCGCCGCTCGCTCGCGCCCACGCGCGCGGCCAGCCGCGCGAGCGCGTCGGCCGGCAGCACGCGGCGCACCGCGGCCTCGTCGATCCAGCGATGGCGCCACATGCGGCCAAGCTTGGAGAAAAGGGTTGCCATGCTCACCAGTCTCCCGAGGCGCCGCCGCCGCCGAAATTGCCGCCGCCGCCCGAGCTGAAGCCACCGCCTCCGCCGCCACTGCGGCTGCCACCGCCCCAGCCGCCACCTCCGCCGCCGCTCCAGCCACCGCCGCCACCCCCGCTGCTCCAGCCGCCACCGCCGAAGCGCGCGAGGCCCGAGGCCAGCGAGACCACGAGCGCGACCATGCCCGCGAGCACCGCGATCACGAGGCTGGTGGTGAGGAAGAACGCGACCACGCCGATGCCGCCGCCCATGACCACCGAGCCCAGGGTCTTGCCGAGGATCGCGCGCACGATCGGCGCGCCGATGAAGACGCCGACGAACAGGAAGATCGCGAGGTTCTCCCAGTCGAAGCCCTGGCTGCCGCCATTGCCCCCGTCGCGCGCGGGCTCGGGCAGCGGCTCGCCGTCGACCAGGCCGATCAGCCGGTCGACCGCCGCGTTGATGCCGCCCGCGAAGTCGCCGTTGCGAAAGCGCGGCTTCATCTCCTCGTCGACGATGCGTGCCGCCGCGAGGTCGGGCACCGCGCCCTCGAGCGCCTTGGCGGGGGCGATGCGCATCCGGCGGTCGTCCTTGGCGACGATCACGAGCAGGCCGTCGCCCACGCCCTTGCGGCCGATCTTCCAGGCATCGCCCACGCGCTGGGTGTAGCTCTCGATGTCCTCGGGCTGCGTGGTCGGCACCATCAGCACCGCGATCTGCGAACCCTTGCGCTGCTCGAAGGCCGCGAGCTTGGTCTCGAGGCCGGCGCGCTGCGCGGCGTCGAGCGTGCCGGTCTGGTCGATCACGCGCGCCGTGAGCGCGGGCACCGGCAGCGGGGCCTGCGCGAAGGCCGGCAGCGCGGCCCAGCCGAGCGCCACGGCGAGGAACGCGGCCAGCAGGCGGCGGATCAGGGCTGCGGCCATCGGCGCAGCTTTGCCTTACTTCTTCGGCGCGCCGAAGTCGACCGTCGGCGGCACCGAGATCTGGGCTTCGTTCTGCACCGAGAAGTTGGGCTTGGGCGCGTAGCCGAAGACCTTGGCCGTGAGGTTGGTCGGGAAGCTGCGCGCGAGCACGTTGTACTCCTGCACGCTCTCGATGTAGCGGTTGCGCGCCACGGTGATGCGGTTCTCGGTGCCCTCGAGCGTCACGCGCAGGTCGCGGAACGCCTGGTTGGCCTTGAGGTCGGGGTAGCGCTCCGACACCACCATCAGCCGCGACAGCGCCGAGGAGAGCTCGCCCTGCGCCTGCTGGAACTTGTTGAAGGCCTCGGGGTTGTTGAGCGTCTCGGGCGTGACCTGGATCGAGGTCGCCTTGGCGCGCGCCTCGATCACCTTGGTCAGCGTGTCCTGCTCGAAGGCGGCTTCGCCCTTCACGGTGGCGACGATGTTGGGCACGAGGTCGGCGCGCCGCTGGTACTGGTTGAGCACCTCGCTCCAGGCCGACTTGCTGGCCTCGTCGAGCGACTGGAACTGGTTGTAGCCGCATCCGCTCAGGGACAGGACCGCCGCGAGGATCAGGAGCCAGCGCTTCATCATCATTTGCATTACCTCCACAGAATGGGGCCGAAGTTAGCATAGGTGCCGCTATGTCCCTCGATCCTCTGCAGGCCCTGCGCGGCGCGAACCGCCCGGCGGTGCCCATCCCCAACGCCTCCGCTGCCTTCGGCACGCTGCTCATTGCCGGTGCCACCGGCGCGCTGGGCCAGGACCTGCTGCACCGGCTCGCGGGCAGCCACCGCCACGCGCATGTGCGCGTGCTGGTGAGCGAGCCCATGCACGACGGGCTGCCCGGCGTCGAGTCCTGCCTGTGCCCGCCGCTGCCGATTGCGCAATGGCCGCCGACCTCGGCCCAGGCCGCGATCGTGGCCTTCGACGCGCCGCGCCTGTACCACGGCCGCGAGCGCGCGCTGTGGCTGCCCGACCCCGAGCAGCTGCCGGCGCTCGCGCGCTGGCTGCGCGGCTGCGGCGTGCAGACGCTCGTCATCGTGCAGCCGCACGACCAGGGCCGGCTGCCCGAGGCGCTCAAGCGCGGCCTCGCGAGCCTCGACGAGCAGGCCGTGGTGGCCTGCGGCTTCGAGCGCCTGCTGATCCTGCGCTCGGCGCGCAAGCCGGCCGCGGCGCAGCGCGCGAGCCGCCCCGAGCGGCTGGCGGCCTGGATGCTGGGAACGCTGAGCTACATGGTGCCCAGCAGCGAGCAGCCGGTGCGGCCCTCGAAGCTGGCCGAGCTGGTCGACCTCGCGCTGCGCATCGCGCCGCCCGGCGTGCACATCGCGGCGCCCGAGGTGGTGTGGCGCGCGGCGCAGCCCGGGGCGATGCAGGCGGTGGCGCGCGAGTGGCTCGGCGCGCCGGCCGAGGCGCCGGACGCTGCCTGAAACCGGCGCCGCGGCCGGGCGAAAGCGCCTGCAGTGGGCGCGTCACGTTGGGCGCGGCAGAATCACGCCCATGCCCAAGTCCCCACTCCGCACCGCCGCGGCCATCGGCGGCACCGCCGACGACATCGAGGCCGCCTTCTACGAGGCGCTGCAGCGCGGCGACATCGACGCGCTGATGGCCTGCTGGGCCGACGAGGACGAGGTGTTCTGCGTCCATCCGGGCGGTCCGCGGCTGGTGGGCACGGCGGCGATCCGCTCGGCGTTCGAGCAGATGTTCGGCAACGGCGCGATCCACGCCACGCCCGCGCACGTGCGCAAGATCGACTCGATCGCGAGCGCGGTCCACAACGTGCTCGAGCGCATCGAGGTGCTCACGGTCGAGGGGCCGCGCCATGCCTTCGTGCTGGCGACCAACGTCTATCACAAGACCGCGCAGGGCTGGCGCATGGTGGCGCACCATGCGAGCCCGGGCAGCGCGCGCGAGCCCGACGACGCGAACGAGCTCCCGCAGATGCTGCACTGAGCGCCGGCGTCCTCTTCCTTCGTTCGATGTCCGCGTTCCTTCCTTCTTCCTTTCCCTCCGGCACGCCCGACGCGCCGACGCCGTCCGCGATGGACTACCTGGCGCCACGCTGGCTGCCGGGCGGCAACCTGCAGACGATCTGGGGCGCGCTCTATGCGCGCCGCTTCGAGGGCGCGGCGCCGGTGTACCGGCGCGAGCGCTGGACCGCGCCCGACGGCGACTTCGTCGACGTGGACTTCGCCGATGCGCCCGGTTCGCGGGGCGAGTCCGGCGGCCGGCCCCTGCTGGTGCTGTTCCATGGCCTCGAAGGCTCCTCGCGCAGCCACTATGCCGAGGCCTTCGCCGACTTCGCCGCCGCGCGCGGCATGGACTTCGCGGTGCCGCATTTCCGCGGCTGCAGCGGCGAGATGAACCTCGCGCCGCGCGCCTACCACTCGGGCGACTTCGAGGAGATCGGCTGGATCCTGGCGCGCATGCGCGCGAGCCGCAAGGACGGCGCGCCGGTGCTCGCGGCCGGCGTCTCGCTCGGCGGCAACGCGCTGATGCGCTGGGCCGGCGAGGCCGGCGACAGCGCCTCGCGGGTGGTGAGCGCGGTGGCCTCGGTGTGTTCGCCGCTCGATCTCGCGGCCGGCGGCGACGCCATCGGCCGCGGCTTCAACCGGCTGGTCTACACCCGCATGTTCCTCGCGACCATGAAGCCCAAGGCGCTGGCCAAGCTGGCGCAGTTCCCGGGGCTGTTCGATGGCGCCCGGCTCGCGGCCGCGCGCGACCTGCGGACCTTCGACGACGTCTTCACCGCGCCGCTGCACGGCTTCGTCGATGCGGACGACTACTGGCGGCGCGGCTCGGCCAAGCCGCACCTGGGCGCGATCCGCGTGCCGGCGCTGGCGGTGAATGCACGCAACGACCCCTTCATTCCCGCGGCCAGCCTGCCGCGGCCCGGCGAGGTCGGCCGCCACGTCACGCTGTGGCAGCCCGCGCACGGGGGCCACGTGGGCTTTCCGATGGGGCGGCCGCCGGGCCATGTGCGCGGCATGCCCGAGCAGGTCGGGCGCTGGCTCTGCCGCCAGGCCGGCGTGCCGGCCGACGCGGTGCGCGCCGCGCCGCGGGGACAATGAGGCCATGGACGACATCGTCAGACAGGCCCTGGCCAAGTGGCCCCACGTTCCGCACTGCTACGGCTGGCTCGGCCTCGACGCGCGCGGCAACTGGTACATGCGCGACGACCGCACCCAGGCCCAGGGGCCGTTTCCGGCCGCCAAGGGCTCGATGCTGCGGCACGATAAGCTGATCGACTTCATCCACCGCAACTACGAGCACGACGACGAGGGCCAGTGGTTCTTCCAGAACGGGCCGCAGCGCGTCTACGTGGAGCTGGAGGCGGCGCCGCTGGTCTGGCGCATCGCCGAGACCGGCTTCGCGGTAACGGCGCACACGGGGCAGGCCGTCGAGGTCACGGGCTGCCTGCTCGACGAGCACGGGCATCTCTATCTGTCGGCGGCGCCCGGGCTGGGGCTGGTTCACACGCAGGACGTGGGTCTCGCGGCCGATGCGATCGAGCAGGGGCTGTGGACGCCCGAGACGGTGACGGCGGCGGAGCTGCCGGCGCGCTTCGGACATGTGCTGAGCCCGGCCGAACGCCATGCCACGCAAGCCTGAATTGCTATCTAAAGCGTAGCAAGCGAACGCAAAAAAGCCGGCGCGAAGCCGGCTTTTTGCTGGGCGGACGCGGCGCGCGAGCCGCGATCCTCTGCGAAGAACTATTTGCTGGCGCTGGCCGCCGGAGCGGCAGGCGCCGCGCCAGACGCTGCGGGGGCCGCGCCCGAAGCCGCGGGTGCCGCGGCGGCCGAAGCGCCATCGGCCGGGGCTGCCGCCGCCGGACGGTCGGGCACCGGGAACTTGGCGCCGCCGGCATTGGCCATGTAGACCACGGCACGGCCGATCTCGAGGTCTTCGAAGTCGCCGCCACCCTGGGCAGGCATCGCGCCCTTGCCCTTGAGCGCATGCTCGAGCAGCGTGGCGTAGCCCTGGCCGATGCGCGGGCCCCAGGCGGCCGCGTCGTTCAGGTGCGGTGCGCCGGGAATGCCGGGCGCGCCGTGGCAGGTCACGCACTGGGCCTTGAACACCGCTTCGCCGGCCGCCAGCGGGCGGTTGGCATCGCGGATCTCGATCGCGCCGATCTTCTTCAGGCGATCGGCCACCTCGCGGTCGCGCGCTTCCTGGGTGACGCCGTAGAGCGCCATGTTGTCGCCCTCGGCGGTACCGGCCGGCTTGTTGCCGGACACCACGTAGGCCACGAGGCCCACGATGATGAAGATGGGTGCGAGGAAGGAGAAAAAGACCGCCAGCAGCAGTTGCTTGGGATTCTTGATCGGACCGGTGTGGGCTTCTTCGGTGGCCTGGTAATGCGGGTCTGCGCTCATGGCGTCCTCAAAATCGGGGGCTCGTCGGGGGGCGTTTTTCGAATCAACCGACGATTATAGAGAGGCCCTTCGCCGCAAGGCGAAGGGCCGGTCGCATGAGCGTGCGCGGATTTGCGCGCAAACAACCTTCGAAGCGGGTTCAGCCCTTGCGGCGGATGACGACGGCGGGCGGCGTCGAGGCCGCACCGGTCGTGGCCGCGGGGGCCGCGCCACCGCTCGCGCCGCTGGTCGCGGTGCCGGCCGCGGCCGCATCGCGCGAGGCCCAGCCGCCGCCCAGCGTCTTGTACAGCGTGACCTGGTTCTGCAGCAGTTGCAGCTGCGTGGTCACGGCCGACTGCTGCGCCGTGAACAGCGAGCGCTGTGCGTCGAGCAGGTCGAGCGCGCTGGCCACGCCGTTGCGATAGCGCAGGTCCGAGAGCTTGAAGCGCACCGCCTCGGCATCGGCCTGCGCGCGCTGCGCGCGTGCCTGCTCGCCGAAGGTGGCGCGACCCGCGAGCGCGTCGGCCACTTCGCGGAACGCCGTCTGGATCGACTTCTCGTACTGCGCCACCGCGATCTCGCGCCCGGCCTTGGCCGAGTCGAGGCCCGCGATGTTGCGGCCCGCGTCGAAGATCGGCAGCGTGACCGTGGGCGCGAAGCTCCAGGCCTTGGTGCCGCGGTCGAACAGGTTCGAGAACTCGCTGCTCGCGGTGCCGATCGAGGTGGTCAGCGAGACGCGCGGGAAGAAGTTCGCGCGCGCCGCGCCGATGTTGGCGTTGGCGCCGATCAGCTGCTGCTCGGCCGCGCGGATGTCGGGCCGCTCGGCCAGCAGGTCGGAGGGCAGGCCCGCGGGCACGTCGGGGATCGGGCGGATGCCGCCCAGGCCCTTGGCGCCCGCGAAGGCGCTGGCCGGCACCGGCGCGCCCAGCAGCAGCGCGAGCGCGTTCTCGTCCTGCTGGCGCGTGCGCAGCTGCTGCGCATAGGCGGCGCGCGCGGTCTCGGCCAGCGAGTTGGCGGCCTGGAAGTCGAGCTCGGACGACACGCCGTTGTCGAAGCGCAGCTTGGTCAGCCGCACCGATTCCTCGCGCGTGCTCAAGGTCTGGCGCGTGATCTCGAGCAGCTCGTCGTCGGCCAGCACCGTGAGCCAGCCGTTGGCGACCGCGGCGATCAGGCTGATCTGCGCGGCCTTGCGCGTTTCGTCGGTCGCGAGGTACTGCGCCAGCGCCTGGTCCTTCAGCGCGCGGATGCGGCCGAAGAAGTCGATCTCCCAGGCGGTGATGCCGAGGTTGACCGAGTACTGCGACGTCACGCTGCCCTGGCTGCTGTCGATCGCCTGATACGGGTTGGGGCTCGAGCGCGAGCCGTTGCCCGACAGGCCCAGCGCGGGGAACAGGTCCGCGCGCTGGATCTGGAACTGCGCGCGCGCCTGCTCGATGTTGAGCACCGAGACGCGCAGGTCGCGGTTGTTGGCCAGCGCGGTCTGGATCAGGCCCGCGAGGCGCGGATCGGTGAAGAAGTCCTGCCACGGGATCGACGAGGCGGCCGGCCCGGCCGGCTGCGCCGGATCGCCCGGGTAGGTGGTGGGCACCGGCGCCGCGGGGCGCTCGTAGGTCGGGATCAGCGAGCAGCCGGCCAGCAGCAGCGCGGCCGCCAGCGCGGTGGGAATCAGTTTGTTATTGAGGTTCATGTTTTTCCTCCGTGATGCCGGCGGCTTGCGCATGCCGCTTGTTGGCTTCGCGCTGGCGCTCGCTGCCCTTGAACAGCGTGCGCACCACCACGAAGAAGACCGGCACGAAGATCACCGCGAGCAGGGTGCCCGTCACCATGCCGCCGAGCACGCCGGTGCCGATCGCGCGCTGGCTCGCCGAGCCGGCACCCGAGGCCGTGAACAGCGGCACCACGCCGAGGCCGAAGGCCAGCGAGGTCATGATGATCGGCCGGAACCGCAGGTGCGCGGCCTCGAGCGCCGACTCGATCACGCCGCGGCCCTGCGCCTGCAGGTCCTTGGCGAACTCGATGATCAGGATCGCGTTCTTCGCCGACAGGCCGATGATCGTGATCAGGCCCACCTGGAAGTACACGTCGTTCGAGTACGAACGCAGCAGCGTCGCGAGCAGCACGCCGATCACGCCGAGCGGCACCACCAGGATGACCGACAGCGGGATCGACCAGCTCTCGTACAGCGCGGCCAGGCAGAGGAACACCGCCAGGATCGCGAAGCCGTAGAGGATCATGGCCTGCGAGCCGGCGAGCTTTTCCTCGCGCGACTGGCCGGTCCACTCGAAGCCGAAGCCTTGCGGCAGCTGCGCGGCGAGCTTTTCCATCTCGGCCATCGCGGCACCGGTGCTGTAGCCGGCCGCCGCGTCGCCGCTGATGCGCATCGCGGGATAGCCGTTGTAGCGCACCGTCTGCGTCGCGCCGTTGACCCACTTGGTGGTCGCGAACGCGCCCAGCGGCACCGGCTGGCCCTGCGTGTTGGTGGCATTGAGCTTGAGCATGTCCTCGGGCTGCATCCGCGCCGGCGCATCGGCCTGCACCACCACGCGCTGCAGGCGGCCGCGGTTCGGGAAGTCGTTGATGTAGCTCGAACCCAGCGCGGTCGACAGCGCGCCATTGATCGCGTCGAAGGTCACGCCCAGGGCGTTGGCCTTGTCGCGGTCGATGTCGATCTGCAACTGCGGTGCGTCTTCCAGGCCGTCGGGACGGACCTGCGACAGGATCTTGCTCTGCGAGGCCATGCCCAGCAGCTGGTTGCGAGCGTTGACCAGTGCCTCGTGGCCCGCGCCCGCGCGGTCCTGCAGCCGGAAGCTGAAGCCGCTGGCGTTGCCCAGTTCGGGAATCGGCGGCGGGCTCAGCGGATAGATGAAGGCGTCGCGGATGCCCGAGAGCGCGCCGAAGGCACGGCCGGCGAGCGCGCTGGCCGAGTTGCCCGGGTCCTTGCGCTCGTCCCAGTCCTTGAGCGTCACGAAGGCGAGGCCCGCGTTCTGTCCCTGGCCCGAGAAGCTGAAGCCCATCACGCTCACGATGCTCTGCACTTCGGGCTGCTTCATGATGAAGCCCTCGACCTGCTGCATCACCGACAGCGAACGTTCCTGCGTCGCGCCCGGGGGCAGCTGCACGTTCACGATGATGTTGCCCTGGTCTTCCTGCGGCAGGAACGAGCTCGGCAGATGGGTGTAGAAGTACACCACCGCGCCGATGATCGCCGCGTAGATGATCAGGTAGCGCGCGGCGCGGCGCAGGATGCGCGCGACGATGCCTTCATAGCCCTTGGCGGTGCGCGAGAAGCCGCGGTTGAACCAGCCGAAGAAGCCGCGCTTCTCGTGGTGGTGGCCGGCTTCCACCGGCTTGAGCAGCGTGGCGCACAGCGCCGGCGTGAGCGACAGCGCCATGAAGGCCGAGAAGCCGATCGAGGCCACCATCACCGCCGAGAACTGGCGGTAGATGTTGCCGGTCGAACCCGCGAAGAAAGCCAGCGGCACGAACACCGAGATCAGCACCACGGTCACGCCGATGATGGCGCCCGAGATCTGCTGCATCGCCTTGCGCGTGGCCTCCAGCGGCGAGAGCCCTTCCTCGCTCATGATGCGCTCGACGTTCTCCACCACCACGATCGCATCGTCCACCACGATGCCGATCACCAGCACCATGCCGAACATGGTCAGCACGTTGATCGAGAAGCCTAGAGCGAGCAGGGTGGCGAAGGTACCGAGCAGCGCGATCGGCACCACGATGGTCGGGATGATCGTGTAGCGCCAGTTCTGCAGGAACAGGAACATCACGAGGAACACCAGCGCGATGGCTTCGAACAGGGTCTTCACCACCTCGGTGATCGAGATCTGCACGAAGCGCGAGCTGTCGTAGGGGATGTCCCATTTCACGCCCTTGGGGAAGTAGCGTTCGAGCTCGCCCATCTTCGCGCGGATGGCCTTGGCCGACTTCAGCGCGTTGCCGGTCGGCGTGGGCTGCACGCCGACGCCCACCGCGGGCACGCCGTTCAGGCGCGCCGAGGTGGCATAGCTCTGGCCGCCGAGCTCGACGCGCGCCACGTCCTTCAGGCGCACGGTCGAGCCGTCGGTGTTGGCGCGCAGCACGATCTCGCGGAACTGCTCGACGCTGGTGAGCTGGCCGTTGACCGTCACCGTGGCGGCGATGGCCTGGCCCGGCACGTTCGGCAGGTCGCCGAGCGTGCCCGAGGACACCTGGGCGTTCTGCGCGCGGATCGCGTTGTTGACGTCGGCCGGCGACAGGTTGAAGCCCTGCAGCTTGGCCGGATCGATCCAGATGCGCATCGCGTTCTCGGAGCCGAACAGCTGCACCTGGCCCACGCCGGCGATGCGCTGCAGTTCCGGCACGATGTTGCGCGCGGCATAGTCGCCGAGCGCCACCGGGTCGACGTCGGGGTTGTCCGACGAGAGCATCGCGAACAGCAGGAAGTTGTCGCGCGACTTGTCGACGCGCACGCCCTGCTGCGTCACCGCCGAGGGCAGCCGCGGCGTGGCGCGCGAGAGCCGGTTCTGCACGTCGACCTGCGCGAGGTCTTCATTGGTGCCGGGCTCGAAGCTGATGGTGATCGCACCGGTACCGTCGGCCTGCGCCACCGATTCCATGTAGATCAGGCCGGGCGAGCCGTTCATTTCGCGCTCGATCACGGACAGCACGCTGTCCTCGAGCGTCTGGGCCGAGGCGCCCGGATAGGCCACGTTGATCACGATGGCGGGCGGCGCCACCGGCGGGTACTGGGCGATCGGCAACTGCGTGATGGACACGCCGCCGAGCACGAGGATGAACAGCGCGATCACCCACGCGAAGATGGGTCGATCGATGAAGAATTTGGCCATTGCGGGCGCGCTCCTTGATTACTTCTTCTCGGCCGGGGCCGAGGCTGCCTTCTGGGGGGCGGGTGCCGCGCCAGAGGCTGCCGGCGCGGCGGCGGGCGCCGCACCGTTGGGATTCGGTTTCGTCCACGGGACCGCCTTCACGGGCGTGCCCGGCGGCATCATCTGCAGGCGCTGGAAGCCGTCGACCATCACCTGTTCGCCGGCCTTCAGGCCTTCGAGCACCACCCACTGGTTGTCCTTGGCGGCGCTGATCTTCACCGTGCGCTGGCTCAGCTTGCCGTCGGCGCCCACCACCGTGAGGTGGTCACCCTGCTGGGTGCGCGTGACCGCCTGCTGGGGCACCGTGATCGCGTTGCTGGCCTGCGCCTGCTCGAGCTTCACGCGCACGTACAGGCCCGGCAGCAGTTCGCCCTTGGGGTTGGGGATCTCGGCGCGCAGCGTGACCTGGCCGGTGGTGGCGTCGACCGTGAGGTCGGAGAACAGCAGCTTGCCGTCCTGGCCGTACTCGGTGCCGTCCTCGAGCACCAGCCGGATGCTGGCGGCGTCCTCGCCGCCGGCGCGCTTGTACTGGCCCGCGGCGACCGCGCGGCGCAGCTTCAGCACGTCGGAGGCCGACTGCGTGAAGTTCACGTACAGCGGATTGATCTGCTGCACCACGGCCAGCTCGGTGGCATCGCCCTGGCCGACCAGCGCGCCCTCGGTGACCAGCGCGCGGCCGATGCGGCCCGCGATCGGCGAGGTCACGTCGGCGTAGCCCTGGTTGATCTTCGCGGTCTGCAGCGCGGCGCGGCTGGCGGCCACGTCGGCCTCGGCGGTCTTCTGCGAAGCCACCGCGTTGACGTATTCCTGCTTGCTCACTGCATTGGCCTCGACCAGCGGCTTGTAGCGGTCGGCCAGTGCCTTGGCCTGCGCGGCATTGGCTTCGGAGCGGGCCAGCGCGGCCTGCGCGTTCTGCGTGGCGGCCACCAGCGGTGCCGGATCGATGCGGAACAGCAGCTGGCCGGCCTTCACGTCGCTGCCTTCGCGGAACTCGCGCTTGAGCAGGATGCCGGCGGCGCGGGCGCGCACCTGGGCGACGCGCGAAGCCTCGAGGCGGCCCGGCAGTTCGGTCACCAGGCCGACGTCGGTCGGGGTCGCGACGATCACGCCCACTTCGGGGGCGGGATGGGCGCCGCCACCGCCGCCCGCGCCGGCACCGGCGGGGGCATCGCTCTTCGAACAACCCGCGATGACCAGCAACACGACGGCAGCCACGGTCGCGAGGCGCGGCGAAAGAAACGATGGGCGCGAAACATGCAGGAGAGGCATGCGATTCCTTTGAAGCGAAGACGGGAGACGGCGATTTCTGCGGCCGCGCCGGAAAGCCAGCACGGCCAGGTGGGCCATCGGGAAGGGCGACAGTTTACATACATTCATGGATGTATAGTGACATCCACGCAATGGCCCCACGATATGCAAAGGGCGTTGCCTTTACAAATCAGGAGACTTGGTGGCACGTCGTACGAAGGAAGAAGCACTGGCGACGCGGAATCGACTGCTCGATGCCGCGGAACTGCTGTTTCAGGCGCAAGGGGTCTCCCAGACCACGCTGCAGCAGATCGCGCAGCAGGCCGGGGCGACGCGGGGCGCCATCTATTGGCACTTCAAGGACAAGGCCGATCTTTTCAACGCGATGATGGAGCGGGTCATCCTCCCGCTCGAGGCACCGCCGAAGGCCGTGGCCGTCGGCCACGACGACCCGCTGGCCGAGATCGAGGAGGGCATGGTGCATGCGCTGACCCTCATGACCACCGACCCGCAGGTGCGCCGCGTGTTCGACGTGGCGACCCACAAGGTCGAATACACCCACGACATGGCCTCGGTGCAGCAGCGGCATCTCGATGCGCGCAATGCCTGCGTGGGCGATTTCGAGAAGGCCCTGCGGCTGGCCGCGCGCCGCGCCCGCATCAGGCTGCCGGTGCCCGGCAGCGTGGCGGCGCAGGGGCTGCATGCGCTGATCAGCGGACTGATCCAGAACTGGCTGCTCGATCCCGCGGCCTTCGACCTCGTGCCCACGGGCCGGCGCACCTTCCGGGTGTATCTCGCGGGCCTCGGTTTCGCGCGGCAGACGGGGGCGAATGGCGCGGCCGCGCACGAAGCCGAAACGGCGGCCGCCTGATAGGCGATAATGCGAGGCTCCGGTTCGACCGGAAACCCATTTCTCGCTGTATTTCAACGGATAGAATTCGGCCCTCCGAAGGCTGAGATCCAGGTTCGATTCCTGGCGGCGGGACCAGACACACGGCAAAAAGGCCGGAAGCTCCAAGGGGCTTCCGGCCTTTTTCATTGGGAATGCGGCCCGATCGATGGCTGCTTCAGACCCGGCAGTCGGGCGCCAGCCGGTCGAGCGTCTGCACGATGCGCATCGACAGCCGCTGCGAATAGGCGCCGGCCGGATGCAGGATGTCGGCCATCTCGGCGGCCCTGAATTCTTCCGCGCCCCAGTCCGCGAAGCCCGCGCCGGTCTCCAGCGCCACCTTGCGGATGGCCGCGTCGTACTGGTCGCGGCCCGGCACCGGGATGCGCTGGCGCGACAGCCCCGTGACGATCACGACCCGGCCTTCGCGCACCGCGGTGGCGATCATGCTGCGCAACGGCGCCTCCACCGGCAGCGAGAGCGCCGCGTCGTTGAGGCCGTGGGCGATGACGACGAAGCGCGCGGCGCGCTTCTCGTTCGCGAAGCCCGCCGCGCGCGCGGTGGCCGTCTCGCCGTTGGCGCTGCGGTCGTCGACCGTGTAGCGCGGCCGCAGCCGCTTGAGCGCCGCCGCCGGCGGCTCGGCCAGCCGCAGGTTGCCGCCATAGCCGCCGTGCAGGATCGAGTCGCCATAGAGCACCACGCTGCAATGGGAGGCCGCGGCCGTGGCGGCAGGGAGCGCGGCGGCTGCCGCCGCTGGAGCGGCTGGGGCGGCCGGCGCGGTCGCCGTCGGGGGCGGCGGCACGGGAGCGCGCGGGGTGTCGGGCTTCAAGAGACCGCAGGCCGCGAGCATGCCAATGCACAGGAAGGCGATGACGCTTCGCGGCGCGCGCGAAGCTTCGCGCGCACCGCGATGCGCTGCTTGAAAAGGGGGCATGGGGAGGGAGGGGAGTCGGGTTCCGTGAGCCCCGATCTTGCGAGCGCAATGTGGAGCAACTGTGAAGATCGTACCGCCGGCATGGCCTTCCTTGCTTTTGCGGGCCGCGGCGCAGCCAATGGTCCCGGACCCGCCACGGGCGCCGCCGCGCGCGGCATCATCGGCATTCATCATGAGAATCGGCATCCGGACCAAGCTCTTCTTCTTCGTGCTGGTGGCCTGCGCCGCCGTGGTGGTGGTTCAGGCCAGCGCCATGCGCTTCGTGTTCGCGCGCGGCTTCCTCGGCTACCTCAACCAGCAGGGCCGTGCGCATGTCCAGGAGATGGTGCCGCGCGTGGCCGCGGCTTATGCGGCGCACGGCGACTGGCAGTTCCTGCGGCAGGACTTCCGCAACTGGATGGAGCTGGTGCTGCCGATCGCGCGCGAGCCCGGCGTGGATCCGGCGCCGCAGCTCGCCTCGTCCGACCAGACCGGCGCCCTCGCGCGCATCGGCCTGCTCGATGCACAACTGCGCCGCGTGGTGGGCAATCCCTCGGTCGGGCCGGACTCGATCCGGCTGCCGGTGTCGGTCGACGGGCGCATCGTCGGCTGGGTGGCGATGGTTCCCTTCGAGGACGTACTGCCCAAGGACGACGCGCGTTTCCTCGAGCGGCAGTTCAAGGCCCTGACGCTGATCGGCCTGGGCTCGATCGCGGTGGCGGCGCTGCTGACCTTCGTGCTGTCGCGCGCGCTGCTGCGGCGGGTGCGCGGCATGGCCGGCGCCACGCAGCGGCTGGCGGCCGGCGACTACGCCTCGCGCATCGAGGTCGGCTCGAACGACGAGCTCGGCCATCTCGCGAAGGACTTCAACCGCATGGCGCAGACGCTGGAGCACACCGAGCGCGCGCGCCGCACCTTCATGGCCGACATCTCGCACGAACTGCGCACGCCGCTGGCGGTGCTGCGCGCCGAGCTCGAGGCGATCCAGGACGGTATCCGTCCGACCACCGCGCAGTCGGTCGATGCAATGCACGCCGAGGTCGGCCGCCTGGGCAAGCTGGTCGACGACCTGCACGACCTCTCGCTGACCGACATCGGCGCGATGACCTACCGGCGCACGCCGATCGACGTCGCCACGGTGTTGCGCACGGCGGTCGGCGGCATGCAGGGCCGGCTCGAGGCCGAGGGCCTCGAGCTGCGCGTGCATGTCGCGCCGTCGCCGCTGTCCATCAGTGGCGACGAGCGGCGGCTGCAGCAGCTGATCGCGAACCTGCTCGAGAACTCGCTGCGCTACACCGATCGCGGCGGCGTGGTGCAGCTGCGCGCCGATCGTCACGAGAGCGGCGTGCGCATCGTGGTCGAGGACAGCGCGCCCGGCGTGCCGCTCGACAAGCTCGAGAAGCTGTTCGAGCGCTTCTACCGCGTCGAGGGATCGCGCAACCGCGCCAGCGGCGGCAGCGGACTGGGCCTGGCGATCTGCCGCAACATCGTCGAGGCGCACGAGGGCCGCATCCAGGCCCAGGTCTCGCCGTTCGGCGGGCTGCGCATCGTCATCGACCTGCCGGGGATCGACGCATGAGCGCCGCGCCGGGCCGCCCCAAGCAAGCTCGCACCGCAGTGCGAAGCACGAAGGTCTTTCAATGAGCACCGGCCTTCCGGCCCAGGGCCATGTGCTCGTCGTAGAGGACGAGCCGCGGCTGGCGGCCGTGCTCGGCGACTACCTCGCGGCGGCCGGCTACACGCACCACTGGGTCGCCGACGGCAACGCGGCGCTGCCGGCCTTCCATGCGCAGCGGCCCGACCTGGTGCTGCTCGACCTGATGCTGCCCGGGCGCGACGGCGTCGAGATCTGCCGCGACCTGCGGCGCCTCGGCGCGGTGCCGGTGATCATGGTGACCGCGCGCGTCGAGGAGGTCGACCGCTTGCTGGGTCTGGAGATCGGCGCCGACGACTACGTGTGCAAGCCCTTCAGCCCGCGCGAGGTGGTGGCGCGCGTGGGCGCGGTGCTGCGGCGGCATCGCGCCGCGAACGCGAGGCCCTCGGCCGCGCCCTTGCCCGCGCAGGCCGCATTGCTGGTGGTCGATGCCACGGGCCGTGCCAGCGTGCGCGGCCGCGAACTCGACCTCACGCCGGTCGAGTTCCGCCTGCTGGCCGTGCTGCACGGCGCGCTCGGCCGCGCCTTCTCGCGCGACCAGCTGCTCGGCCGCATCTACGACGACCGGCGTGTCGTGACCGACCGCACCATCGACAGCCACATCAAGAACCTGCGCCGCAAGCTCGCCGAGGCCGGCGGCTCGGAGGACTGGATCAAGTCGATCTACAGCGTCGGCTACCGCATGGAGCTCTGAGCGCCGGCATCCGCGAAGTGCGAGGGCGGGCGACCCAGCGCGCGGCGGAACATGGTCGAGAACGCCGCCGGACTGTCGTAGCCCAGGTCGAGCGCCACCGCCGTCACCGTGTCGCCGGACGCCAGTCGCGACAGCGCCAGCAGAACGCAGGCGCGCTGGCGCCACTGGCCGAAGGCCATGCCGGTCTCGCGGCCGAAGCGGCGACTGAAGGTGCGTTCGCTCACGTGCAGCCGCGCGGCCCATTGCGCCGGCGTGGCATGGATGTCGGGCGTGCGCAGGAAGTCCAGGCACAGCGTGGCCAGCGCCGGCTCGCGCGGCAGCGGCAGATGCAGCGGCAGCGCCTCGGCGCGCGCCAGTTCGTGCAGCGCGAGCCGCATCAGCAGGCCGTCTCGGCCCTGGCGTTCGTATTCGGCGGGCACCTCGACGGCCGCCAGCAGCAGCTGGCGCAGCAGCGGCGACACCTCGAGCACCTCGCACTGGCGGCCATGGCGCGGCGCCTCGCGCGGCTCGATGTAGAGGCTGCGCGTGCTCACGCCCAGCATGCGCACGCGGTGCGGCTGGCCCGCCGGTATCCACACGCCGCGCTGCGGCGGCACCACCCAGGCGCCGTCGTCGGTGCCGACCTCCATCACGCCGGTGGCGCCGTAGAGGAACTGCGCGCGCCGATGGCTGTGCGTGGGCAACAGCTGGCCCGGCGGGTAGTCGGTGCCGATCGCGAGCACCGGGCGGGCGATGGCGTCGACGGTATCGATCGGGACGTTGCGCATGGGGGAGGATGGGTTGGCCGGAACGAGAACATCATTGTCCGACTTGCGCGGGCGCGCCGCGGGGTGCCGGCCTATCGTCGAGGCCTGTCTTCGTTCTCCTGGAGTGCCTCTCGTGTGGATCTATCTCCTGCTCGCGGTCTTCGGTGGCCTCGCGGGCGTCACCACCGTACTGTTCGGTTTCGGTGGCGGCTTCGTCGTGGTGCCGCTGCTCTACCGCGTGCTGCTGCTCGCGCATGGCGAGCACAGCGCCACCGGCCGTGCGGCCATGCACATCGCCGTGGCCACCTCGACCTGCGTGATGATCGCGAGCGCGCTGCTCGCCACGCGGCGCCACCAGCGCGCCGGCACCATCGACTGGCCGCTGATCCGGCCGCTGCTCGGTTTCATCGGGCTCGGCGCCATCGTCGGTGCCGCGGCCGCCGTGCGGGCCGATGGCGAATTCGTGCGGCTGGCCTTCATCGTCTACCTGGGCGTCACCATTCTCGACTGCCTGTTGCGCCCGGGTTTCGTCGTGCGCCGTGCCGCGGCGACGGCAGCCATCGCGCCGCTCTCGCGCGGCATCGCCACCGCGGGCAGCTTCGTCATCGGCCTGATCGCGGCCTTCCTCGGCGTCGGCGGCAGCGTGATGACCGTGCCGCTGATGCGCCGCCGCGGCATCGACATGACGCGCGCCACCGCCATGGCCAATCCGCTGTCGCTGCCCATCGCGCTGGCCGGCACCGCCACCTACATGGCGCTGGCCTGGCGCTCGGGCGCGGCGCTCGAGGGCTGGCACCTCGGCTACGTGGACCTGCCGGCCTTCGCCGCGCTGGTCGCGGGATCGCTGCTGGGCGTGCGCGCCGCCGCGCCGCTGATCGGCCGCCTGCCCGACCGCGTGCATGCCTGGGGCTACCTCGTGCTGCTGGTGGCGGTGCTGCTGGGCATGCTGCTGCGCTGAGCGGTTTCGCCGAACGCGCGCCTCCTTGTCATCGAAGTTCCACAGTTCGCTGCCGGCGGTTGCGGCGCCGCGCCGGGCCTGCCACCATGGCCGCATGCCTTACCAACTTCACTACTGGCCCACCATCCAGGGCCGCGGCGAATTCGTCCGGCTCGCGCTCGAGGCCGCCGGTGCCGACTACGTCGACGTGGCGCGCGAGCGCGAAGACCAGGGCGGCGGCGAAAGCGCCCTCGGCCGTCGCCTCGCCGATCCGCTCGCGACGCGGCCGCCGTTCGCGCCGCCCTTCCTCGTCGATGGCGACATCGTCGTCGGCCAGACCGCCGCGATCCTGCTCTACCTGGGCCCGCGCCTGGGCCTGGCCGGCGTCGGCGAATCGGACGGCCTGTGGACGCACCAGCTGCAGCTCACCATCGCCGACGCGGTGGCCGAGGCGCACGACACGCACCACCCGATCTCGACCGGCGACTACTACGAGGACCAGCGCGACGCCGCGCTGGCGCGTGCGAAGGCCTTCCGCGAGCAGCGCATCCCGAAGTTCCTCGACTGGTTCGAGCGCGTGCTGCGGCGCAATCCCTCGGGCGACCTGCACCTGGTGGGCGACGTGCTGACCTATGCCGACCTGTCGCTGTTCCAGCTGGTCGATGGACTGCAGTACGCCTTTCCCAAGGCCACCGCGCAGGCGCTCGCGAAGACGCCGGCGGTGGCGAAGCTGCATGCCAACGTCCGGCGCCGCCAGCGCGTGCACGACTACCTGCAGAGCCCGCGCCGCATCGCCTTCAACGAGGACGGCATCTTCCGGCGCTACCCTGAGCTGGACGCCTGATTCAGCGCACCAGCGCCGCCGCATCGCGCCATGCGGGCAGCGGCACCAGGCCGGCCATGGCCACGGGCCTGGCCTGCGGGCCGAACAGGTAGCGGTTCGGCACGATGCCCTCGAGGTGGCGCAGCACGTCGCTGCGGTCGTCGATGAAATGCGTGATGCCCAGTTCGCGGCAGTGGTCGGCCTTCTGCGGACGCTGCAGGCAGAAGCGCAGGTTGCCGGGCGCCATGCCCGTGCGTTCGAAGAAGCGGTGGTGCGCGAGCCAGGCGCGGCTCTTGGCCTGCACGCTCGGCCCGCACTTCGACACCAGCCAGACGCGGCCCTCGAAGCGATCGACCAGCGGCGCGACGGCCTCGAACATGCCTTCGTAGGGCGGCGTGTCGAGCGCGTCCCGCAGCGAGCCGCCGATGAAGGCGGTGTCGCCGCCGTCGGCCCGTTCGGCCGCGATCAGCACGCGGCCGATGTCGATGCCCAGGCGCGGGAAATGTTGCGATGCGTTCTTCATGTCGTGTTCCTTTCTCTTGTGTGCGGTGGATCGTAGGAACGAAGGCAATCACCAGGAACTACCGATATGCGATGGGCTATCCATAGAATGGATAGGTGGACATCCCCCGCACCAACCTCGACGCGCTGCAATCCTTCGCCGTGTTCGCCGACACGCTGAACTTCAGCGAGTCGGCGCGCCTGCTGCACATCAGCCAGCCGGCCCTGCATGCGAAGGTGCGAAAGTTGTCGGAGCAGCTCGACGCCAGGCTCTACCTGCGCGTGGGCAGCGCGCTGCAGCTCACGAGCGCGGGCGAGCAGGTGGCGCGCCATGCGCGCGAGTTGCTGCTGCTCAACCAGCGCTTCGTGAAGGGGCTCGCGCAGGGGCAGGAGCAGGTGGTGGTCAGCCTCGCGGCCGGCGAGGGCGCCTACCTCTACCTGCTGGGCAAGGCGCTGTCGCAGTTCTCGGGGCCGGGTGCCTCGCCGCACCTGCAGCTGCTCACGCGCAACCGCGACGCCTCGGTGCAGGCGGTGCGAGCGGGCCAGGCCCAACTGGGCATCGCGCCGCTGGGCGCCGTGCCGGCCGATCTGCATGCGGTGCGGCTCACGGTCGTCGGCCAGGTGCTGGTGCTGCCGCGCGCGCATGCGCTGGCCTCGCGCCGTTCGGTGCGCCTGCGCGATCTGCAGGGGGCGCAACTGATCGTGCCGCCCGCGGGGCGGCCGCACCGCGAACTGCTCGGCCGGCTGTTGCAGGCCGAGTCGGTGTCGTGGCAGCCCTCGCTCGAGGCCGATGGCTGGGAGCTGATGCTGCGCTTTGCCCAGCTCGGCTTCGGGCTGACGGTGGTGAATGCCTGCTGCCGCATTCCCAAGGGCCTGGTGGCGGTGCCGCTGCAGGGCTATCCGCCGCTCGAGTACCACCTGTTCCGCGCGGCCGACCGTCCGCCGTCCGTGCATGCGCAACGCCTGTGGAATGCGCTGCTCGCGCAGGCCGATCATTGGAAGAGTGCATGACGCCCGAGGACGCGAGCCGGTTCATCGCCTACGTGCTGCGTCATGCGCCCGAGTCCATCGGCCTCGCGCTCGATGCCGAGGGCTGGGCCGAGATCGATGCGCTGGTGACCGGCGCTGTGGCCTCGGGCCGCGCGCTCACGCATGCGCAGGTCGTGCAGGCGGCCGATCCGGTCGAGGTGGGCGCGAAGAAGCGCTACGCGCTGTCGGCCGACGGCCGCTGCATCCGCGCGCTGCAGGGCCATTCGACGCCGCAGGTCCGCCGCAGCTTCGAGCCGGCGGAGCCACCGGCCGTGCTCTTCCATGGCACGGCCACGCGCTTCCTCGCATCGATCCGTGCCGAAGGCCTGCGCTCCGGCACGCGGCAGCATGTGCACCTGTCGGCCGACGAGGCGACCGCCGTGCAGGTCGGGCGGCGCCATGGCAAGGCGCATGTGCTGCGCGTCGACGCGGGCGGAATGCAGGCGCTGGGCCATGCCTTCCATCGCGCGGAGAACGGGGTCTGGCTGACGGAGGCCGTGCCGCCGCGATTCCTGTCGGGCTGGCCTTCGTCCGTCTGAGCTACGCGCCCGAGCGCTGGGTGGTCGAGCGCGAGCGCGAGCGCTTGCGGGTGCTTCGGGGTTCGGCGGCGGGCTGCGCCGCGGCGCTGCGCAGGTCCTGGTTGCGCTGGTGCGCGCCCGCGATCACGCGGCGCAGGCCGCGCTCCATCGACTCGAGCTCCGAAGCCGTCATGTGCTCGTTGAACATCTCGTGGATGAGCTTCTGGTAAGGCGGCCACATCCTGCGGCGCAGCGCGCGGCCCTGCTCGGTCAGCACCGCGACGCGGCCGCGCCCGTCGGTCTCGTCGACCTCGCGCACCACCAGCCCCTCGGCCTCGAGCGTGGTGACGATGCGCGAGATGAAGCTGCGGCTGTAGACCGCGCGCTCCGCGAGCTCGTGCATGCGCATGCGGCCGTTCGGCGAGGCGTCGAGCAGCCACAGCACGTCGTACCAGGTCAGCGGCGGCAGGCCTTCCTTGCGGAAGCTGTCCTCCATGAAGTCGAGCACCAGCACATAGGCGCTGATGAAGGAGGCCCAGGTGGAGGTGCCGCGCACGGCGGTGGAACGGGGCGTTGCCATACGGGGGAGAGCGTTTTCGAGAGTGGACCTCGATTCTCTCTCCGCCGCCCCGGCGCGCATCGTCAGGGCAGCGCCGCGTACCTGGCTTCGGGGTCGATGCCGTAGAGCGACAGGGCCCGCGCCGGCAGTTCCGCGTCGACCGTGCCGTCGTCGGCCAGCGCCTTGAGCGCCGCGAGCGCGACGTGATGGCGGTCGACCTCGAAGAAGGCGCGCAGCGCTTCGCGCGTGTCGGAGCGGCCGAAGCCGTCGGTGCCCAGGGTCACGAAGCGGCGATCGCCGACGAAGGGGCGGATCTGGTCGGGCACGATCTTCATGTAGTCGGTGGCGGCGATCGCCGGTCCATCCTCGCCGGCCAGGCAGTGCGCGACGTACGAAGGGCGCGGCGCCTGCGCCGGATGCAGGCGGTTCCAGCGTTCGGCTTCGAGGCCGTCGCGGCGCAGCTCCGAGAAACTCGTGACGCTCCAGATGTCGGCGCTCACGCCGAAGTCGCGCTCCAGCAGCGCAGCGGCCGCGATCACCTCGGAGAGGATCGCGCCGCTGCCCATCAGCTGCACGTGCGGCGCGCCGGCGGCACGGGCGCCCCGCTTCAGGCGGTACATGCCTTTCACGATGCCTTCCTCGGCACCCTCGGGCATCGCCGGATGCGCGCTCTTCTCGTTGATCAGCGTGAGGTAGTAGAAGACGTCCTCCTGCGGCTCGCCGTACATCCTGCGCAGCCCGTCCTGCACGATCACCGCGATCTCGTACGAGTAGGCGGGGTCGTAGGACACGCAGGACGGGATCACCGACGACAGCACGTGGCTGTGGCCGTCGTCGTGCTGCAGGCCCTCGCCCTCGAGCGTGGTGCGGCCCGAGGTCGCGCCCAGCAGGAAGCCGCGCGCGCGGATGTCGCCGGCCGCCCAGGCCAGGTCGCCCACGCGCTGGAAGCCGAACATCGAATAGAAGATGTAGAACGGGATGGTGGCGACGCCGTGCGTGCTGTGCGCCGTCGCCGCCGCGATCCAGGACGACATCGCGCCCGATTCGTTGATGCCTTCCTGCAGGATCTGTCCCTGGCGGTCCTCCTTGTAGAAGCTCAGCTGGTCGGCATCCTGCGGCGTGTAGAGCTGGCCCACGTGCGAGTAGATGCCGACCTGGCGGAACATGCCGTCCATGCCGAAGGTGCGTGACTCGTCGGGCACGATCGGTACCACGCGCGGGCCCAGCACCGGGTCCTTGAGCAGTTGCGCGAGGATGCGCACGAAGGCCATGGTGGTGGCGTACTCGCGCTCGCCGCTGCTTTGCAGGTGGCTCGCGAAGGCCGCGAGCGCGGGCGTTGCCAGCGGGCCCGGTCCGCGCGAGCGTGACGGCAGGAGCCCGCCGGCGCGCTGGAGGCCAGCCTCGAGGCAGGCGGCTTCGGGGCTGCCGGGCGCGGGCTTGATGTACGGGATCTCCTCGAGCCGTTCGTCGGGCACCGGGATCGCGAAGCGGTCGCGGAAGGCACGCACGGCCGGGTCGCCCATCTTCTTCAGCTGGTGGTTGATGTTGGCCGCTTCGCCGGCGGCGCCCATGCCGTAGCCCTTCACCGTCTTGGCGAGGATCACGGTCGGCTGGCCTTGGTGGCGCACGGCGGCGGCATAGGCCGCATGCACCTTGAGCGGGTCGTGGCCGCCGCGGGCGAGGGCGCCGATCTGCGCGTCGCTCAGGTGCGCGACCCGCTGGCGCAGCTCGGGGTCCTTGCCGAAGAAGTGTTCGCGCACGTAGTCGCCGCCGTGCGCCTTGAAGGCCTGGTACTCGCCGTCGACGCATTCCATCATGCGCCGGTGCAGCCGGCCGTCGTGGTCCTGCGCCAGCAGTTCGTCCCAGCCGCTGCCCCAGACGACCTTGATCACGTTCCAGCCCGCGCCGCGGTAGACGCTCTCGAGCTCCTGGATGATCTTGGCGTTGCCGCGCACCGGGCCGTCGAGGCGCTGCAGGTTGCAGTTCACCACGAAGATCAGGTTGTCGAGCTTCTCGCGGCCCGCCATTGCGACCGCGGCCAGGGTCTCGGGCTGGTCCTGCTCGCCGTCGCCGAGGAAGGCCCAGACCTTGCGGCCCTGCGCCGGGATCAGCCCGCGGTCCTCGAGGTAGCGCATGTAGCGTCCCTGGTAGGCCGCCATCAGCGGACCGAGGCCCATCGAGACGGTCGGGAACTGCCAGAAGTCCGGCATCGTGCGCGGATGCGGGTAGGAGGCGAGGCCGCCGCCGATCTCGCGCCGGAAGCGGTCCATCTGCTGCTCCGACAGGCGCCCCTCGAGGTAGGCGCGCGCATAGATGCCGGGCGAGGAATGGCCCTGGATGTAGAGCATGTCGCCGAGGAACCCGGGCGTGGCGGCGCGGAAGAAGTGCCGGTAGCCGGTCTCGTAGAGCGTGGTGGCCGAGGCATAGGTCGCGATGTGGCCGCCGACGCCCGAGTGCTTGCCCGCGCGCAGCACCAGCGCCATCGCATTCCAGCGCAGGTAGGCGTCGAGCCGCAACTCGATGTTCACGTCGCCCGGAAAGGCCGGCTGGTCGGCGACGCGCACGGTGTTCACGTAGGGCGTGGTGCGCGGCGCGGCATAGCGGCCCGCGGCCGCGTGGTCCTGCTCGATCAACTGGTCCAGCAGGTAATGGGCCCGGTCGCGGCCTTCGTGGATCACCACGGCGCGCATGGCGTCGAGCCATTCGCGTGTCTCTTGCGGATCGATGTCGTCCGCGCTCGCCAAGTCGTTCATTCGTTGCTCCTTCGTTGTGCGGTTCGTTGTTCGAACGTCGTTCGCATCGCCTCTAAATTTCATTATGTGGATATGAATCGTGCAATGCGCAACGGCAATGTATCCCTAGTTCATTGCAAATGCAATCAGTTGTGATGTAACCTGCCTGGCGTGGATCGAGGCGATGTGGGGGATGAAGAAGGCTGAATTGGCCATGATTCGCCGCCATGACCTCGATCTCGGCGGATCTATCTGCATGCGATAGCAACTATTGGTGTGGCAGATCCGTACCCATGCCCATGGCGCCCGCCGGGGCCGAAGACAACCCCTCGAGAACCCAAAGGCATCCATGCCGCCCTCCGACCCGTCATCCAGCTTTCCCACGCCCGCGCAGTTGCGCGACCTCGATCCCGCGGACCTCGTCGAAGTGGCCACCGATCTCCGAAGCGCGCTGCTGCGCAGCGTGTCGCGAACGGGCGGCCATCTCGCCTCGAACCTCGGCGTGGTCGAGCTCACCCTTGCCTTGCACCACGTCTTCGACACGCCGCGCGATGCGCTGGTCTGGGATGTCGGCCACCAGTGCTATGCGCACAAGATCCTCACGGGCCGTGGCCCGGCGATGGCCACTTTGCGCAAGGTCGGCGGCCTGTCGGGGTTCACCTCGAGGGACGAGTCGCCCTACGATCCCTTCGGTGCCGGCCATGCGGGCACCGCCGTCTCGGCGGCGGTGGGCATCGCGATGGGCATGCGGGACGACGGCAGGCATGCCGTCGCCATCGTCGGCGACGGCGCGCTCTCGGCGGGAATGACCTTCGAGGCGCTCAACCATGCGGGCAGCTTCGCGGCCCTGCCGCTCGTCGTGGTGCTCAACGACAACGGGATGTCGATCTCGCCCGCGCTGGGCGCGCTGCACCAGCACCTGCGCGGCCTGGTCGAGCGGGGCGCATCCGCTCGCGCCGACCACCGCTCGCTGTTCGAGCTGCTGGGCCTGCGCTACACCGGCCCCATCGACGGCCACGATGCCGAGGCGCTCGTGGCCGCGTTCCGCGCCGCGAAGCGATCGCGCGCGCCGCAGGTCCTCCACGTCGTCACGCAAAAGGGCAGGGGCTATGCGCCGGCCGAGGCCGACCCGACCACCTACCACGGGCCCGGCCCCTTCGACCTCGCCGTGGGCGTGGCCGCCAAGGCCGCGAGCCGCCCGAGCTTCAGCCAGGTCTTCGGCCAATGGGTGTGCGACGCGGCGGCCGACGACCCGGCCATCGTCGCGATCACGCCCGCGATGCGCGAGGGCTCCTGCCTGGTCGATTTCGAGCGGCGATTCCCGGCGCGCTTCGTGGACGCCGCCATCGCGGAGCAGCATGCGGTGACGCTGGCCGCGGGACTCGCCGTGGCTGGCATGCGGCCGATCGTGGCGATCTATTCGACCTTCCTGCAGCGCGGCTACGACCAGCTCGTCCACGACGTCTGCCTGCAGAACCTGCCGGTGCTGTTCGCGATCGACCGCGCGGGAATCGCGGGCGGGGACGGTGCCACGCACCTGGGCGCCTTCGACGTGGCGGCGCTGCGCTGCGTTCCGAACCTGTTGCTGATGACGCCGGCCGACGGGCACGAGTGCCGGCGGATGCTCGCGCTGGGGTTGGATCACGACGGGCCGTCGGCGGTGCGCTACCCGAGGGCCGTCGTCCCCGCGGACGACGGCGTTCGCACGGACCAGCCCTTGGCACTCGGCCGCGGCGTGGTCGTGCGCAGGTCGACGGGCAACAGGCCCGTCAGGGTGGCGCTGCTCGCCTTCGGGCCCTTGCTCCATGCCGCGATGGAGGCCGCCGAGGCGCTCGACGCGAGCGTCGCCAACATGCGCTTCGTCAAGCCGCTCGACGAGGCGTTGCTGCTCGACCTGGCCGCGACGCACGAGGTGCTCGTCACGCTCGAGGAGGCCTCGGTCATCGGTGGCGCGGGCGCGGCCTGCGCGGAGCGCATCGCGATGGAGGGGCTGCCGGTGCGGCTGCTGCGCCTGGGCCTGCCCGATGTCTTCATCGGGCATGGAGATCGGGGCGAACTGCTCGCGTTGCAGGGCCTCGATGCGGCAGGCATCGTCGCGTCGATCCGGGCATTCGTCGAGCGGCACTGACGGCCGGTGCAACGGGCCGGTGTAGGGCAAACGCGCCTCTTGCCCCGCCGGCATGGCGCGGCGCCGGGGCTCTGCCCGACAATTCGCGCCGAATCCTCCGCATCCGGCGCGCCTTGTTCTCCAAAAACGCTTCCACCGACGTCCGCCGCGAAGGCGAGGGGCCCCTGGCCCGGGCGAAGGCACGCCTGCCGTCGCCGATCGCCTGCCTGGTGTTCGTCGTGTCGGTGGCGCTGCTGGTCGCCATGGGGGCCTTCTTCGGCGACCACTCGGGCGGCAAGTACCCCCCGGGCGCGACGCAGCACATCACGCGGGCCGACTGGCAGGTGCAGCGCGCGAACGGTTTCATGGCGCCGCCGCTGATCTTCAGCGGCCAGCAATTGCCCGATGCCTGGCAACCGGTCGAGCTGCCGCTGGCGCTGCCGATCGCGCTGCTCGACCAGGCCGACGCCAACACGATCTCGGACCCGGGCAAGGAGACGCGCACCACCTGGCTGCGGCTGAAGGTGCCGCCCCATCCCGGGCTGCGCGGTCCGCTCGCGCTGTACGGCTCGCGCGTGAAGACCGACGGCACGATCGCGATCTATGCCGATGGCCGGCTGGTGTATCGCGCGCAGGAACTGGGACCGCTGTGGAACAGCACGCGCACGCCGCTGTGGGTGGTGTTCGAGCAGCGCGACGACGGCTCGGCCGCGCGGCCGGCCGAGATCCTGATCCGGCTCGAGCACACCCGCGCCGCGCAGGTGGGCATCGCCTCGCTGTGGCTGGGGCCGGTCGACGCGCTCAAGGGCCGCTACCAGATGCGCCAGTGGCTGCAGCAGGAGCTGCCCGCGATGCTGAGCGCGGCCTTCATGGCGGTGGGCGTGTTCGCGCTGTTCGTGTGGCTGTGGCGCCGCCACGAGACCGGCTACCTGCTGTTCTTCAACCTCGCTACCACCTCGTACCTGCGCGGGCTGCATTTCTACGTCTCGCTGCCGATCGCCAACGACTGGTTCGCCTGGCTCACGGTCAATGCGCTGTTCTGGCTGGTGGCGGTGGTGCACTACGCGCTGCGACAGCTGCACGAGCGGCCGCTCACGCTGCTGACCTGGGCCGTGACGACGATCACCTTGCTGGTCAGCGTGCTGACCCTGCCCGGCATCGCGCTGCTGCCGAACACGCCGCAGGTCACGCCGCTGATCTACCTGGTGGTGGCGGGCATGGCCACGGTGGTGGGGCTGGTGGGCGGCATCAGCGCCTGGCGCCGTTCGCCCGAGGGGCGGCTGGTGGCGGCCGGCATCGGCGTGTGCGTGCTGCTCGGCGCCACCGACTGGATGGTGCAGAACAACATCGTGAGCCCCGAGGGCTGGTACCTGGGCGCCTACACCAACGCCGTCACCTTCGCCGTCTTCGGCATCCTGCTGTATCGGCGCTACGTGCACGCGATCGGCGAGGTGGAGCGCGTCAATGCCAGCCTCGCGCAGCGGTTGCAGGCGCGCGAGAGCGAGCTCGACCTGAGCCATCGCCGGCTGCGCGAGGTCGAGCGGCAGAAGACCATCAGCGACGAGCGCCAGCGGCTGATGCAGGACATGCACGACGGGCTGGGCTCCTCGCTGATCAGCGCGATCCGCTCGGTGGAGGAGGGCCGGCTCAGCGACCAGAAGGTGTCGCAGATCCTCCAGGGCTGCCTCGACGACCTGAAGCTCACGATCGACTCGATGGAGCCGATCGACGCCGACCTGCTGCTGCTGCTCGCGACCCTGCGCTACCGGCTCGGCCCGCGGCTCGAGGGCATGGGCGTGTCGCTGACCTGGGAGGTGCAGGAGATCCCGCCGCTGCCGTGGCTCGATCCGTCGAGCGCGCTGCACGTGCTGCGCATCGTGCAGGAAAGCATCTCCAACACCCTGCGCCACACGCGCGCCACCACCATCCGCGTGGCGACCGGCACGGATGCCGCGCACGTGTGGGTGCGCATCGAGGACAACGGCCAGGGCTTCGACGTCGAGCAGGCCCTGACCGGCGGCCGGGGCCGCGGCCTGCAGAACATGCAGCGCCGCGCGCTGGCGGTGCAAGGGCACGTGGCGTGGGAGTCGGATGCGGCGGGTACGCGCTTCCTGCTGTGGCTGCCGCTGGTGCGGGCCTGACATCCCCAAGGGGCGCGAGCCGTCGGGTACAGTGGCGGCCCCTTGCCGTCGCACACCGATCCCTCCTCCTCCGCCGACCACGGCATCCGTCTCGAATCCGTCGTGCTGGAGCGCGGCGCGCAGCGCGTGTTCGACGACCTCTCGCTCGCGTTGCGCGAGGCGCGCATCGGCGTGATCGGCGACAACGGTGCCGGCAAGAGCAGCCTGTTCCGCCTGATCAGCGGGCTGGAGCAGCCGGGCTCGGGCAGCGTGCGCGTGCATGGCTGCGACACGGTGGTCGACCGCCGCCGGCTCTCGCAGCACGTGGGCCTGATGTTCCAGAACCCCGACGACCAGATCATCTTTCCGACCGTGGCCGAGGAACTGGCCTTCAGCCTCACGGCGCGCGGCGAATCGCGTGCCGAGGCACGCCGGCAGGCGCGCGACTTCCTCGCGCGGCGCGGCCTTGCGGCCTGGGCCGAGCGCGCCATCGGCGAACTGAGCCAGGGCCAGCGCCAGCAGGTCTGCCTGCTGGCATTGCTGATCAGCCGGCCCGCCACCTTGCTGCTCGACGAACCGTTCGCGAGCCTTGACCTGCTGAGCCAGGCCCGGCTGTCGGCGCAGCTCGCCGCGAGCGACCAGCAGGTGCTGGTGTCCACGCATGTGCTCGAGCACGTGCACGATTTCGAGCGCGTGCTGTGGCTGGCGCAGGGCCGGGTGCGGGCCGACGGCCCGGGCCGCGAGGTCTGCGAGGCCTATGCGCAGGACGTGCGGCAACGCGCGGCGATGGACCTGCCGCATGCGTAGCCTCTATCTCGACAGGCGCACCTGGATGCACGCGGTGCCGGCGTGGCTCAAGCTCGCGCTGCTGTCGGCCGGCGGCACCGCGCTCGTGCTGACCAACCGGCCTGCGCTGCTGGGCGCGGCCTGCGGACTGTCGCTCGCGCTGTTCGCCTCGCTCGGCCGACCTGCTTGGGGCCGGGTGCGCACGCTGTTCGGCATTGCGATCGCCTGCGCGCTCATCGTCGGCTTCCATGCACTGCTCGGAACCACGCTGCTCGGCGTGGCGAGCGCGCTGCGCATCGCCACCGCCGCAGTGCTCGCGCTGATGCTGACGCTGACCACGCGCTTCGAGGACCTGCTCGCGGTGCTCGAGACGGTGCTGCATCCGCTGCGCCGCCTGGGCGTGCCCACCGACCGCATCGCGCTCGGCCTCGGGCTCACGCTGCGGTTCGCCGAGAACTTCTACGTGCAGTGGCAGCGGCTCGACGACGCGCATCGTGCGCGCGCTGGCCGGGGCGGCGGGCTGCGGCTGCTGGCGCCGCTGACCATCCGCACGCTGCAGACCGCGGAGCGCGTGGCCGATGCGCTCGCGGCGCGGCTCGGGCGCTGATCAGCAGGCTGCGCGGCGGAAGTTCGTGAGGCTCACGTAGTCCTTGCGTGGACCGCGCACGGTGTGGCGCAGCGTGAAGCTGCCATCGTCCAGGAAGCGGTAGAGGCTGTCGTAGAGGTCGGCGGCGCACAGGTGCGCGGCGGTGCCGGTCCAGGCCGTGTCGCCGTCGTCGCCCGGCAGCAGCGCGATCTCGTGGAACAGGCGTGGCGGCCGTTCGGCGAACAGCACCGCGAAACCGCCGGGACTGCCCTGGTACAGGTACTCGCGGTGGGCGTCGAAGCTGCGGCCGTCGAGCAGGCGCAGCCGGCCTTGCTCGCGACAGTGCAGGGTCGCGGGTATCGCGTCGGGCACGGCATGGAAGACAGCGGTGCCGTGCATCGAGGCCTGGCCTTCGATCGCGCGTTCGAAGGTCCAACTGCCCGCGAGACGGCGCCAGACATCGTCGGCTTCGCCCCATGGCGAGAGAGAAAGGGTGGGGTTGGCCGCACGCATGGGGCGACTCTATCCCTCCGGGGAAAGCCCCTCCATGTCGGACGCGGACCATCGATTGTTTCCTTCCCGTGAACGCCGCGGTTCCATTTGCCTAGGGTTTTTACCTAGATTCGAGGCGCACAATTCGTCTCACGGACCAGCCGCCGACTCCAAGACAAGCAGAAGGCAGCGACTGATCTGGGTGAACAGGCACTGACGAGGTGGCCGCCCCCGAAGGGACGGCGCCCCACCAAGACCGGTTCGAATCATCCAAAGTCAAGTCACAAGAATTGAAGGAATACTCAAAATGAACGCCTCGAAGCTCCTCTCCGCCGTTGCCCTCTCCCTGCTCGCCGCTGCCGGTGCAGCCCATGCAGAAACCTATGAGGGTGTGCATCCCCTGACCTCGGCCGCCAGCCGCGCCGAAGTCGCCGGCCAGGCCGTCATCGCCGCCCGCAGCGCCGACCCCTATGCCGAAGGCGCCAACGCCGGCCCGGCCCAGGTGGTCGCCTCGGATACCAGCCGTGCCGCCGTCCGTGCCGAAGCCGTTGCCGCTGCGCACAGCGCCGACCCGTACGCCGAAGGCGCCTCGTCGGGCGTGGCGCCGCTGGTCGCCAGCACCGTGGACCGCAATGCGGTGCGCGCACAAGCCCGCGCCGCTGCCCGCGGCGACTCGCTGCCGCTGTAATCGGCGCCCAGAACTCGGTCGCATCGCGGGGCTCGCTCCCGCGGTGAGTCGAGTGGTTTAGCCACCCGGAGGCCGGCCCTTGCGAAAGCAGGGGCCGGCCTTTCGCTTGGATGTCGGTCAATCCAAAGCATTAACGGCGGATGCAGCGCACTTCGCGGCCGATGCGGCCGTGAAACCGGGTCTGTCGCGCAAATCGCACAGAGCCGCATGCGGCGTATCGAGCGCTTTTGGCCTCCATGCCGTCGCGCGCGAACCCGCGCGGTCGCTGGGACACCGCGACACGCCACTGCAACGTTGCACCGCTGCGGTGCGGTTCGCTCTCCCATTCGGCCGATCGCACGAGCCGTCGTCCGCCGAATGGCGCATTGCCATGCTGCAATGCATGATCGATGATGTTGCTCGCGGCTCGATGGACCGCACAACGTCATGCTTTCGGCCTACAGCGCCATTGTGGTGCGGGCACGCGAAAATGTACGGGCGCTTCTGCCACGACAAAAGCAAGCACGACCCCGCCGCCGAGCGCGGCTGACCCATTACGCATGGCCCTCACTCTCGACACCGAAGACACGCGACAAAGGATCCACGATCTCGTGTGGTCAGGCTTTCATCACGACGCCGACGTCGAATGGATGATCACCGACGAGTACCTCGATCCCGACGAGCTGACTTCCGATGACCGGGCCTGGGTCAAGGCCGAGACCGCGCGCGCCTGCGCCGCCAAGCATGCGGCCGAAGCCGAGTGGCCCGCGCAGACCGAATACGACCGCCTCGAGACCGCGTTCGCGCAGCTGCGCGAAGAGAAGATCATCGCGCTGCACCGCGCGGGCAACACGCTGGCCGACGGCCAGGACGACGTGCGCGATGCCTGGCGCGCCGCCGGCCGCGACGCCTCGGGCATCGTGGGCTGCTGCTTCTATCACGCGCAGGACCTCGAGCGCGCGGTGCGCACCGGCCGGCTGCACCTGGCCTTCAGCGGCGGCCTGATTCCCGAGATCGCGCGGCGCGAGGCCAATACCGTGGCGGTCGGGCAGCGCATCGCCGCGCTGCTCCAGGGCGTCGGCTTCGCCGTGCACTGGAGCGGCAACATCGACGAACGCATCGAGGTCGACCTCGGCCAGTGGCGCAAGCGAGGCCCATCGGCGTGAGCGTGCAGGCCTGGCAGCCGCCGCGCCGCATCGATGCGATCGATTTCTGGCTGCGCTCCCGGTTGCTGGTCATCGCGCATGGGTTGCGCGAAACCTGGCGTCCTTCCGCGCGCCGCTGGCCCATGGCCGATGCGCTGGCCGATGCGCCCGTGCTGGCGCGCTTCAGCAGCCCGCTGTGGACCGATGGCCGCGACGACGAATTCGCGCTGGTCGCCGGCAAGGTGCAGAACCTGCGCGTGGCGCGCGCCGCCTTCGATGCCATCGAGGTGCCCGCGGGCGAGCTGCTGAGCTTCTGGCGCCAGCTCGGCCGGCCCAGCGCATGGCGCGGCTTCGTGCAGGGCCGCGAACTGCGCGGCGGCTGCGTGGTGCCGACACTGGCGGGCGGGCTCTGCCAGCTCTCGAATGCACTGGCCACGGTCGGCGCTCGCGCGGGGCTCGAACTGGTCGAGCGCCATGCGCACACCGCGCGCATCGAGCAGGCCGCGGCCGGGCCCGACGATGCGGTCGACGCGACCGTGTTCTGGAACTACGTCGACCTCAAGCTGCGCGCGCGCCATGCGTGGCGGCTCGAAGTCGAAATCACCGCCACCGAGCTGGTGCTGCGCATCCGCGCGCATGCGCCGCCGGTCGCGCCGCGCGTGATGTGGCGCGCGCCGCGCGATGCCGGCGCCGACGCGCTGGCGCCGCCCGTGGCGCGCGGCTGCCTGAGCTGCGACCGCAACGACTGCTTCCGTCACCGGCCCGCGCTGCCGGTCGCGGCCCAGGGGCGGACCGCCGTGCTGCTCGACGCATGGACGCCCGAGTTCGCGCGCTACCTCGAGGCCCGGCATCCCGAGGCCGATCGCATGCAGCGCGCGCCCGTGCGGCTGGCTTTCTGGCGGCCGATGAGGGACTGGCGTGGCGGTGAGGCCTCGGTGCACCGCCCCTGGCTGGCCAGCGTTCGCGGCGCGTTGTGGCGCCGCCTGTGGGCGCGCCGGGAAGGCGGGCGGCGGCAGGCCGGCGTGATCGATGCGCAGCGCTGGCTCGCGCGGGCCTTCGCGGCACGGCTTCGGCCCGAACACACGCAGCTGGTGGTCGACCAGGCGCTGCTGCCGCATCTGCAGCGCCTCGGCGCGCTCGACGGACGCGCGTTCACCGTGCTGGCCGGCGCGCTGCCGATGGCCGAGATCGAGGCACGTCTCGATGCGGCCGCGGCGCGCTGGCCCGACGACACCACGTTGCGCGACTTCCGTGCCGCGCCGTCGTTGGTGCGTGCCGAAGCCCAGGCATTCGCGCGCGCGGCCACGGTGGTCACCCCACATGCGGCGGTGGCGGACGTGATGGCCACCGCGGCGCCGCAGGCCACGCTGGAGCGGCTCGAATGGGTGCTGCCCGGCATGTCGCCGCGTGCGAATCGGACACCGGACGACGGCGCGCCGCTGGTCGTGCTGCCCGCCAGCGCTCTCGCGCGCAAGGGCGCGCGCGAACTGGCCGCGGCATTGCGCGGCAGTGGATGGCGCCTGCGCGTGCTCGGCTCGCCATCGGCCGATGCCTCGCTCTGGCAGGGCATCGCGCTGGATGCGGCCCGCGATCCGCGCGGCGACTGGCTCGACGGCGCCCGCGTGGTGGTGCTGCCCGCGCATGTGGAGCATGCGCCGCGCGCGGCGCTGCGCGCGCTCGCGGCCGGCGTGCCGGTGGTGGCCTCCACCGCCTGCGGCCTCGCGGGCCGGCAGGGCGTGCGCGAAGTGCGCGCGGGCGACATCGAGGGCCTGCGCGCCGCGCTGCGCGAGGCGATCGACGGCCAGTGCCATTCCAACGAACAAGACGACAACGACCAGCGCTTCCCATGACCATCGATCTCCAGACGCTCAAGTGCGGCGAATGCGGCAGCAGCGTGCTCAAGCGCACCGGCCTCAACGAATTCACCTGCCAGCACTGCGGCTCCGTCACGCTGGTGGAGGACGACATCTCCGACCGCCTCGACCGCGTGCTCGACCAGGTCAAGGATGCGGCCGCGCGCCGTCTCGCCGACGAGCAGGCGGCGCGGCAGAAGGTGGCGATGCGCACCGCGGGCTTCGCGGTCGCGGCCGTGGTCGGCATCACCCTGCTCGTGACGGTGGTGCAGATGTTCACGCGCAAGGACACGTCCGACGGCGGCCGCCGCGCCGCGGTCGCCTCGGTGGTCGACCGCAACATTCCCACCGATGGCCTCAAGCTCGGCGAACCGCGCCAGGTGCTGGTGGGCAGCGGCAGCTCGGCGCGGCCCAAGCTGCTGGTGGTGGCGCGCAACGAGACCGGCAAGCCGCTCGAGCGCGCGAGCGTCAAGGCCACCTACTACGACGGCGAGACGCGGCTCGAGGAGCGCGGCGAATCGCTGCCGATCTCGGTGCTCGAGCCCGGCGAGAGCGCGCCGCTGCTGATCGACCTGCCGAGCGGCAAGAACGTCACGCGCCAGGAGCTGCAGGTGCAGCGCCTGTCGGCACCCTACCGCTCGGCCGACGGCCCGCGGCTCGCGTTCTCGCGCCTGCGGCTGGTGCAGCAGGGCGACCGCGTGCGGCTGGTGGGGCGCGTGGTCAACGAGCGCAAGGATGCGGCGATCGGCGGCGTCGAGGCGCTCGCCACGCTCTACGACGACGCCGGCAACGTGATCGGCTTCGGCCGCGGCTATGCGCAGGGCAACGACATCCCGCCCGGCGCGCGCAGCGCGATCGACATCGACCTCGCACGCTTCGGCCGCGCCGCGCAGGTCGCGGCCTGGGATTACCGCATCGCCTACAGCACCGTCGAAGCCGGCGGCTCGCGCAGCGCGGTGCGCAGCGCCGACCGCGTGATCCGCACCGCCGGCGCGCCCGAGGTCTTCCATGCCGACCTGCGCCTGAGCACCGAGGACCTGCTGGCCGACGACAGCGAGCGCTTCGACCTCAAGGAGCTCGAACTGCTGCCGCTGGTGGCGGGCCGCAGCAACATCCAGCGGCCGCTGTTCCTGACCGAGTTCGTGAACCGCAGCAAGGAGGCGGTGGTGATCGCGCCCGGCGGCGTGATCTCGCGCTTCGGCGGCAGCAAGGCCGACGGCGCCACCGCCATCCAGGGCCTGGCCTATCTCTACCCGGGCGAGCGCTTCCCGATCCTGCTGGAGCCGCGCGAGGTCGACCGCATCACCCAGACCCGCGTCGAGTGGAAGCCGATGCGCCGCGCGGCACTGCCCGGTCCGCGCACGCCGCTCGAGGTGCAGGTGACCGGCACCAAGGCCGAGACCGGCAGCGTGCTGCTCAACTTCAGCCAGCGCTTCCTCTACAAGAGCGTGCAGGTCACGGGCAAGGTCGGCAACCCGGGCACGACCATCGTCGGCAAGGTGCGGCTGTGGGTCAGCCTGCGCGACCGCGACGGGCAGCTCAGCGGCTTCAAGCTGGTCGACAACCTGCCGGCCATCGCGCCCGGCGAGAGCGTGCCGTTCCAGGTCAACGTGGAGCAGAACGGCCGCGACTTCGCGAGCGTCGGCACGCTATACCAAACCGAATAGCCCCGCAGCCAGCGTTCGCGGGCGCTTCGCGCCATGATCGGCGGATGACCGATTTCTCGATCCTCGACCTCTCCCCGATCGTCGAAGGCAGCGATGCCGCGCAGTCCTTTCGCAACTCGCTGTCGTTGGCGCAGCACGGCGAAAAGCTCGGCTACCGGCGCTACTGGCTCGCCGAGCACCACGGCATGCCGGGCATTGCCAGCGCGGCCACCGCGGTGCTGCTGGCGCACGTGGGCGCGGGCACCTCGACGATCCGCATCGGCGCCGGCGGCGTGATGCTGCCCAATCATTCGCCGCTGGTCATCGCCGAGCAGTTCGGCACCCTCGAGTCGCTCTACCCGGGCCGCGTCGACCTGGGCCTGGGCCGCGCCCCCGGTTCCGACCAGCGCACCGCGCGCGCGCTGCGCCGCAATCTCGAATCGGACGCCGACCAGTTCCCGCAGGACGTGATCGAGCTGATGGACTTCATGTCGAAGAACCCGCAGCAGGCGGTGCGCGCCGTGCCGGGCGCGGGGCTCGAGGTGCCGGTGTGGATCCTCGGCTCGAGCACCTTCGGCGCGCAGCTGGCCGCCCACCTGGGCCTGCCCTACGCCTTCGCCTCGCACTTCGCGCCGCAGCAGATGATGCAGGCGATCCAGATCTACCGCGAGACCTTCAAGCCCTCGGCGCAGCTTGCCAAGCCCTACGTGATGCTGGGCTTCAACGTGTTCGCGGCCGACACCGACGCCGAGGCCGAGTTCCGCGCCACCTCGTGGCAGCAGGCTTTCGTCAACCTGCGCAGCGGCCGGCCCGGCCGGCTGCCGCCGCCGGTCGAGGGCTACCGGCAGAAGGTCGGCCCGGCCGAGAACGCGCTGCTCGACTCGGTGCTGTCGTGCTCGGCCGTGGGCTCTCCCGACACCGTGCGCGCGGGCGTCGAGGCCTTCATCGAGCGCACCGGCGCCGACGAGCTGATGATCACCTCGCAGGTCTTCGACCACGCCTCGCGGCTGCGCTCGTACGAGCTGCTGGCCCGCATCCGCGACAGCCTGCGCGCCTGAACGGGCGCCCCCGGATTTCCCCCACGCCGACCCCGCCTCGCCGGGGCTGGGACAATGTCGCCCCTATGGCAAAGCAACGGATCGTGGTCGGGCTGAGCGGCGGTGTGGATTCCGCGGTGACCGCGCACCTGCTCAAGCAGCAGGGGCACGAGGTGGTCGGCATCTTCATGAAGAACTGGGAAGACGACGACGACAGCGAGTACTGCTCGTCGAACATCGACTTCGTGGACGCCGCCAGCGTGGCCGACGTGCTGGGCATCGAGATCGAGCACGTGAACTTCGCGGCCGACTACAAGGACCGCGTGTTCGCCGAGTTCCTGCGCGAGTACAAGGCCGGCCGCACGCCCAATCCCGACGTGCTGTGCAATGCCGAGATCAAGTTCAAGGCCTTCCTCGACCATGCGATGCGCCTGGGCGCCGAGAAGATCGCCACCGGCCACTACGCGCGCGTGCGGCTCGACGAGGCCACGGGCCGGCACGAGCTGCTCAAGGGGCTCGACCCCTCGAAGGACCAGAGCTACTTCCTCCACCGCCTGAACCAGGCGCAGCTGTCGAAGACGCTGTTCCCGGTCGGCGAGCTGCACAAGACCGAGGTGCGCCGCATCGCCGAGGAGATCGGCCTGCCGAACGCGAAGAAGAAGGACTCGACCGGTATCTGCTTCATCGGCGAGCGGCCGTTCCGCGAATTCCTGAACCGCTACATCTCGAAGGAACCGGGCCCGATCAAGGACGACCGCGGCCGCAGGCTCGGCGAGCACCAGGGCCTGAGCTTCTACACGCTAGGCCAGCGGCAGGGGCTGGGCATCGGCGGCGTGAAGGAAAAGGGCGCGCAACGCGGCGCGGGCGACCATTCGCCGTGGTTCGTGGCGCGCAAGGACGTCGAGAACAACACGCTGTGGGTGGTGCAGGGCCATGACCATCCCTGGCTGCTGTCGACCTCGCTGCGCGCCGACGACGCGAGCTGGGTGGCGGGCGAGCCGCCGGTGCCGGGTGCCTATGGGGCCAAGTCGCGCTATCGGCAGGCCGACGCGGCCTGCGAGATGGTGGCCGGCGACGAAGCTCCGCGCGACGATGCCTTCGCATTGCGCTTCGGCCAGACGCAATGGGCGGTGACGCCGGGCCAGTCGGCGGTGCTGTACGACGGCGAACGCTGCCTGGGCGGCGGCGTGATCGTCTGAGTTTGCTCAGCGCGGCTCTTGCCGCACCGAATCGTCGACGTGGATCAGGTCCAGCGGATGCCGCTGGCCGGCCAGGTGGTCTTCGACGCACTGCAGCAGCAGCGGGCTGCGATGCCGCGCCACGCTGGCGCGGATCTCGTCGGCCGTCATCCAGAGCGTGCGCACGATGCCGGTGTCGAGTGCCCGGCCCGCTTCGCGTTCGCCGAGCTCGCCGCTGAAGGCGAAGCGCATGTAGGTCACGGCGGGATCGTCGGCCGAACGCGCGAGATAGATGCCGACCAGCGCGGTCGGCACGAAGGCATGGGCTGTTTCCTCGAGCGCCTCGCGCGCGCAGCCTTCGGCCGGTGATTCGCCGGGATCGAGGTGGCCGGCCGGGGTGTTGAGGCGCAGGCCCTGCTCCGTGCGCTCCTCGACCAGCAGGAAGCGGCCCTCGCGTTCGATCACTGCGGCGACGGTGACGTTGGGTTTCCAGCGGACGGTGGTGTTCATGGGGATGGATTCCTTCGACGCTCGCGCGGAAGGCGGGCCATGGGCTGGCACGCCGCCGCGCGAATCATCCCCGTATTGGACGCGAACCCGCTCAGGAGCTGCGCGCTTCGCCCCCGCGTGCGCCGAGCTGGCCGGCTTCGACCGTTTCGAGCCGGTAGCCGAGCCCGTAGATCGCCAGCAGCAGGAAGCCGTTGGCGGGCCGCAGGTCGAGCTTGGTCCGCAGGCGCGAGATGTGGGTGTCGAGCGAGCGCGAGAGCGCCTCGACGCCCAGGCCCCATACCGCTTCGTGCAGGTGCTCGCGCGACAGCAGGCGGCCGAGGTTCTGGAACAGGAACAGCGCCAGTTCGTACTCGCGGTTCTTGAGCTCGACCGGCATGCCGCGCACCTTGAGCGTTCGCGAGGGTGGATAGAAATGGTAGGGGCCGAAGACCAGCTCGGTCTCGTGCTGCGCGGGGTACGAGCGCCGCAGCAGGGCGTTGACGCGCGCCTCGAGCTCGGTGGCCTGGATCGGCTTGCTCATGAAGTCGTCGGCTCCCGCGTTGAGCCCGGCGACCATGTCTGCGTCGTCGTGCCGTGCGGTGACGAACAGCACGGGCAAGCGGCTCTTGAGGTCGTGGCGAATCGTCTTCACCACGTCGAGGCCGCGGATGTCGGGCAGGTGCCAGTCGAGAAGCAGCAGATCGAAGGTCTGTCGCCGCATCGAATGCAGCAGCGATTTTCCGTCCGCGTACTCATGGCACTCGTGCCCGAGCGACGCCATGGTCTGATGAATCAGTTTTCTCTGATGGGCCTCGTGGTCGAGGACAGCAATGCGCATTTTTTTACCCCCTTACTTCCTCCCATGGGCCGCCTCTGTGTACGGCTCCAAGTGAGGCGAAGTGTATCTATCTGCGTCTAAGGTAAGCAATCTGCCCTGCAACTAATGCACATGAACCCTTCTTTTAAATCAATCCATGGAAGAATGATTACAAAGGCCTACATCTTTGTCCTGTAGATGACACGAAGTTCGTGCAAACGCCGGCGTTGTTTTTGCGCCGCACGATGCCGCCGCGCCGGCGCCGCCTGAGACCGGTTTCCTTACAGCGCGTCAGAGGGAAAGGCCTCGATCCATCACCAATAAGCTATCAAATGGATAGCTAGATTTTCAGCAGCCACGGACGTTGGAGCATGGATACTTCGCCCCTTGCGCGACAGATCGGGCCGAATGTCTTGCTGTAAGCTTCGCCCGCATTTCGCGCTGCACCTTGCCCTGAGGAGAACTCTATGCTGATAGGCGTGCCTGCCGAGACAACGACAGGCGAAACCCGAGTGGCCGTGACCCCGGAGACGGCGAAGAAACTGGTGGCGTTGGGGCACACGGTGCGTGTGCAG